>CAZGXZ010000058.1:6903-14079 GCA_964530035.1 uncultured Methanoregulaceae archaeon | reverse complement strand
ATGCAGGCCGAAGTGCTCAACCGCGAAAAAACCGACCTGAACCTCATGGTCGGACTGTGTGTCGGACATGACATCCTGTTCCTCCGTTCCTGCAAGGGAGAGACAACCCCCCTTATCGTGAAGGACCGGGCACTTGGCCACAACCCTGTCGCAGCCCTGTACCTCAGCCAGAACCCTTTTTACCGGGACAGGTTCATGAGGAAAGCCGCGTGAACCGGGTTTTTTTCCCTGGTGTTCCGGTATGCAACGACCGGGAGATACGATCGTTCATACAACCCGTGAAAAAATGAAAGCCATGAGAGAACAGAACGTGTGGACATGAAACCGGGTTCCCTTGTTTCGACCCGGATGTATCCATCCGGGGTGTCCATCCTCCCAGGAGAGCATCCTGAATACCTGGCTCATTTCGACCACCTGGTTATTCCTTTTATCATCCTTTCATCTCCGCATGCCTGAAACGGCCTTCCAACGTCGAAAAGAACATGAATGATTTTTCCCCCGTCCAACAGGTTCCCGGACCACCAGGCAGAGAGAGCAAAGCGGAAGACGCACTGGTCGATGGACCCGGGACCCGTCCGCCAACCGGTTCACCCGGAAAGGGCCGTGAATTCCTTAAGCCACTATCCACCGGGTTTATCTGAAAAAAGTGGCAAGGGGCTTTCTTCGTCCGACCCGTCTTCAAAACGGTATGACCCGGGGGGCACGAGCATTTCAAAACGGGCACCCAGACCTGCTTTTCCGGTTTCATGGATGGTGATACCCGTTATCGCAAGGATCTCCCGGACAAGAAAGAGCCCGAGACCGGTGTTCTTCCCAAAGCCCCATTCGAATATTTTTTCCTTCTGGTCATCGGGGATACCGTTTCCATTGTCCTCGAACCGGATGATGCACCCATCAGGTGTTTCTTCAGCACTAACCCTGATGGTGTCAACGGGCCCCCCGTGTCGTGCCGAGTTGTCCATGAGGTTGTAAAAGACCTTTTCAAGCATGGGATCGGCGAAGACCTCGAGGCGGCCCAGGTCCGTTATGACGGAAATCCCCTGCCGGGCCGGTTTACGGCCAACCACGGCTGCCACGTCCTGCCACCGGGGTTCGCTGGATCCGATGTCCTCATAGATACTGGTGAACCCGATCTGGTCGCGGATCCTCTCGGTCGCCGACTCCAGCTGGGATAATTCCTCCTCCTCCCAGGTCGTCCCCCGGGCATTTTCCTTCATCAAAGCGATGCAGCCCTGCATCAGGGTGATCTGGTTGAGGATATCATGCCGGGTTATCGCATTGAGGATGTTGATCTGGCGGTTGGCCCTCCTGAGCGTTTCTTCGGTCATCTTGAGTTTCGTGATGTCTCGCGCTGATCCAAGGACCTGGGCCACCCCGCCGTCAGGACCGTTGACCGGAGACAGGAGCCAGTGGACCCAGGCTCCGTTTGGGACCTGGAACTCCACCTCGAGAGGCGTGTTGGTTATGAAGACCTGTTCGAGGGATTCTTCCCACAGCCGGACCAGGTGCTCAGGAAATCCCATCTCCGCGTGGGTCTTTCCGATAAAGTCCGCGGGCGGGATCCCAAGTCCCTTCTCCACCGCCGGGTTGACATACAGGTGCCGCAGCTCCGGGTCGAAAAGCATGATCGTGTCCAGGGACTGTTCGCTGAGTACCCGGAAGCGTTCCTCGCTCTCCCGCAGGGAGGCTTCGAGGTCCTTGTGAGCCGTAATATCGCTCATGACGACGAGGACGGCCGGCGACCCCAGGTAGGGGATTTCAATCGAGTTCACGAGCGCGACCCGGTGCTCTCCTGCCCGGGGAATGATACCTATTTCGTTCCACCCGGTCGGCTTGCCTTTTCCCCGCAGATTCATCCGGTCGACCACGAGGTCCCGGCTCTCCGGTGCGACGAACTCGAAGATCGACCGCCCGACCAGGTCTTCCTGCCTGATGCCGGTAACCTGGGCTGAGATCCGGTTGGCATAAAGGATGGTCCCCCCGCGGTGCACAATCACGAACTCCGGCAGGTTTTCCGCGAGGGTGCGGTATATCTCCTCGCTTTCCTTTTGCAGCTGTTCGGTCCTGCGCCGCTCGGTAACATCCCTGCCGATCACCTGGAATCCCTGGAACTCACCGTTCCTGACAACAGGGATGGCCTGGAGGTCCAGCACGGCAACCGAACCGTCCTTCCTTTTTGCCCGGACCTCAAGGATTTCGGGTTTTCCTCCTTTTCGCCGGATATCCCTTCTTTCCTGGATCTTCTGCATGTCTTCCGGCAGGACGAATGATTCTCCTTTTTTTCCGGTTATTTCATCAGGCATGTACCCGAGGATTCGTTCCACCGACGGTGAGACATACGTGATAACCCTGTTCCGGTCCTCCATGTAAATCAGGTCGGAACTCCGTTCGGATATCCCCCGGAACATCTCTTCGCTAACGTGGAGTGCTTCCTCGGTCTTCCGTTTCTCGGTGATGTCGATGCCTATCCCGGTGAAATATCCCTGGTTATCGATGAGCAGCCGCCGGGCCGTGAAGAAAAAGGGGATTTCTGCCCCGGAACGGGTGACGAGGGTTGCCTCGGCCGACCCCTGGCCTTCCTCCATCGCACGCCGTATCCCGGCGCTGACTGCCTCCCTGTCGGCCGGGTCGGGAAACCAGTCGCAGACGTGGCGGCCGGCAAGTTCTTCTCCTGAATACCCGGTGATCGTCTCGTGGTTTTTATTCCACCTGACCAGCCGGCCGCTGCTGTCATAGAGGTAGAGGATCCCGGGCACGCTGTCGAAGATGGCATGGTTGAAGTCGGTCTCCTGCCGTAACGCCTCCTCAGCCTTCCGTCGTTCGACCGCCATCCTGATCTTGTGTTTGAGTTCAACGAACTGCGAGGTCGGGTCCCCTCCTTTCTGGAGGTAAAAATCGGCACCACTGTTGAGCGCCTCGATAGCAACCTCCTCCCTTCCACGGCCGGTGAAGAGGATGAAGGGGACGTCGCCGAATTGTGAACGGACCCGTTTCAAAAATGCGATGCCATCCATCCCGGGCATCTGGTAATCTGAAACCACGGCGTCGGGGATATGGGCATTCAGGTACTGCAAGGCTTCGGCTGCGGTCTCGGAAGTATCAACCGACAAATCGCCCGATCGTTCCAGGAACAGTTTGCTCAGGTGGAGCAGGCTTGGTTCATCGTCGACGAAGAGGATACAGTACATCCCGGCCTCATCACACGCTCAGTGAGGAAGGAATGGGGCAGGGTCTATAAAATAGTGTCTGAGCCCAGCGGCAGCCTGCAGCGATGGACTCTCTATAGACAAGACGGGCCGGTAAGGTGGTAAAAGGACGTTCCTGGTACCGGCGGAGGTCGGAAGGGGTCATTGCCGGCAGGTAGAGGTACATGGCCATCATAATCCCGGCCCCGTGGCCCCCCATACTATAAATGACGCGGTTTCCAGGGACATTTCTTTTTTCTGCGACCGGTCCCGGGGGGTGCCGGCCAGGCTTTGAGGGCAATTTTCCCTAATAATACCGTTTGCCCTTGAGGAATCCTGAAACGCCTTTTTGTGCGAGAATACGGAGGTTCTTCCGGTGGGCATCACCATGTACTTCATTGAGGAAGTCCAGTTTGGTACAGGTATCTGCATCTGGACATTCCCAGCAGCCCTCGATTCCCTTGTCAGAACAACAGGTCCGGATGGCGCAATTTGGCGGGCCTCCCCCGTCCCGGCAGCCTTTTTTGCACCGGAACTTCATCATCAGGCCCAGGACCTCGTAGCACTCCGGGTACTGCCCGAATGCAGCAGCAAACGGATATTTCGCAAGTGAGGACGCGAATATGTCATAGCGGGCGGCACGGAGTTCCTTGCGGAGGTCCCGTGCGAGGTCGGCAATCCTCCCCTTGTACCCGTGGCAGTCAAGGCAGCACAACCCGCAACAGGTGACCGAGTCCTGTTCTTCCATGGAAGGGACTTTTCGTTTTATCGTTTATGAAGGATCTGCAGGCGAGGTGAATGTGATCAGTTTTGGGTTTGTCAGATTCTCCCTATCTTCAATTCTCTACACCCTATTATGAGAAATCCTCATCATCTACAGTTTCGATCAGAGGATTCAACAGAGCCCGGTTTTTGTTTTCATCTTGAACTGGCAGCGGATGAGAGGGATTTGAACCGGGGGGCTGCCGCCCCCCAAACCCTCTGCATACGATAGCCATGGCAAGCCGTAAGCGATTCATTTATGGGAGAGTCGTTTGTGGTAGCTTTCCTGTAATTATTAGCCTTCAGCGAGTTTTTTTTGTTCGAAATCCTCATGAAGGGCCGTGATTCCGCCGCCGGGGCGGTCTTCGGGCGCGGCGGGGTATCTTTTCGGGGGGTGTGGGGGCTTGCCCCCACAGAAGGATGGTCATGGGATATCGGATAAGGGGATGCGACACCGATCCGACAGGACCGGGGACAGCGCCCGGAATCAGGGGGGGTGAGAATCTTTTTGGGGTTGCATGGTCCATGTGATACATGCCGGGATACGGATACAATCCCCGCTGAAACGGCGTTATCTGGAAAATACCGGTGATTTTCCAGGCGTATGGTGATTCGGGAGACTCAGGCATCCATGCTTTTATGGCCCAGGGACCGGGGGTTGCAGGCGAGAATGGTCGGTACGATGTTCCTCCTCGCCCTGGTATATTTCATCTTCATCGCAGTATTGGCGTACATCGGAGTCGACACCCTGCTCCTCGTGGTGATTGTCACGGGGTTCCTCCTGCTCCAGTTTTTTTTCTCAGACCGGCTGGTCCTCCTGTCCATGGGGGCCCGGGTGGTCTCGGAACAGGAAGAACCGCACCTCTATGAGATCCTGACGCGGCTGTGTGCCATCGCGGGGATGACCCGGCCGAGAATTGCCATCGTGGAGAAGACCATGCCGAATGCGTTCGCAACGGGAAGGAATGCCAGGAACTCGATTATCGCCGTGACACGAGGGCTCCTCTCGACCCTCAACCAGGACGAACTCGAGGCGGTCCTTGCCCATGAGCTGAGCCACGTCAGGAACCGCGACGTCGTGGTCCTCACCCTGGCGAGCCTTATCTCGACCGCAGCGTTCTTTGTCGTCAGGAGTTCCCTGATGACCCGCGGAGCCGGGGGAAGGAACGGAAAACCGGAATACTGGTTGATCATCCCGATAGTCGCATCAGTGGTCTGGGTCATCAGTTTCCTCCTGATCAAGGCTCTTTCACGCTACCGCGAGTTTTCCGCGGACCGGGGGTCGGCGGTCCTGACCGGCCGGCCCTCCCAGCTGGTCTCGGCCCTGATGAAGATCAGCGGCCTTATGGAGCGGGTGCCGACCCGGGACTTGCGTGAGGTCGAAGGCATGAATGCCTTTTTCATCATCCCGGCGGTTTCGGGGTCCCAGGTGATGGACCTTTTCGCCTCGCACCCGACGATAGAACAGAGAATAGCTGCCCTTGAGCGGATCGAACAGGAGATGGCAGGGCATGGGGTTTAAGGACGCACTGAAATCACTCCTGGGCGATACCGACCTGCCAGAAGCCTCTCTCGAAAAGATGTTTGCCATCACTGCCGCCAGCATCACGATGCAGAGTGAATTCGACCTGAAACCCTCCCAGGTTGCCGGGATCTGCTTCAAGCCCGTCGAGTCCTTAGAATATGATGCTGCCAGGAGTGAGATCGAAGCACTCCTCTCCTTCAGCGCGAGGGAAACCGGGACCACCTTCAGGGTCGTGTCCGATGCGTACCGGTTCACCTGGGTCATCCTCGAAGACGCGGATTTCGAAGACCTCGTAACGAGCATCCACCTCGTCAGCCAGACCTTCATCGGGAAGGGGTTGGGCACCTACCTTCTCTGTGCAATATTCAGGTTTGGAAACGAAAAACCGGTCTACTGGGTGTACAACTTCAAACAGGGGCGGTATTACCCCTTCATTCCCGCCGGTGAAAAAACACGTGACAATGCAAGGGAATTCAGGATACGGTCCCTGCTGGAACGGGAGCTTCCCCTGGAGAAGGATGTCGGGAAATGGTATCCCCTCTGGGGTATTCCCCTCTAGGAACCTTTTGCCGTTCCTCCTTCCCTGGAAGAAATAAGCCCACAAATGTCCCGGGGGTTATCCTTTGAAAATACCGGTACCGGTAAAGACCTGTCTTGCTTCATCGAGGGTCATATCCGCCGGAGGTACGATGACATCGGACTCGACGAGTTCCCCCTCGGAAAGCTTTTTTCCTTCACGGATGACCAGTCCGACCAGCTCCGCAAGACCCGATTTATAGTCCTTCTCGTTCCCGTCCTGGACAAACCCGACGATTTTATTGTCGATACGGTTGAGGTCATCGAAAAGACGGCCCGGCACGTTGAACTGCCCCTGGCCGATGATCCGGATGATCATCGGCTCATCTCCGATTTGAGCCTGGCCAGGTCTGCGTCGACGCCTCCCTTCTCGCTGATCTTTGCAAGCTCCCGCTCGATGTCGTCCTCCCGGGCGGTGAAGTCCACGAGGGTCCCCTGTTCGATCAGTTCGTCAAGGGCGGCAGAGCGTGCCTTCATCTCCTGGGTCTTGTTTTCGGCCCGTTCGATCGACATCCCCACGTCAGCCATTTCCTCGCTGATGCCTGATACCGACTCACTGATCCTGACCTGCGCCTCGGCAGCGGAATATTGTGCCTTGATCGTCTCTTTTTTCGACCTGAATATCTCGATCTTGGTGGCAAGCCGTTTTTCAGCCGCGACCAGCTTCTCCTGCTCGGCTTCGAGGGCCGCGATCTCCTTGTCAAGACCGGAGATCTGGGAGGTCAGGGCGTGTTTCCGTTCCAGGGCGAGGCGTGCGAGGTCCTCGCGGTTTGCCTTCAGTGCCTCCCGTGCCTGTTCTTCAAGTTTGTCGCTGTTCTGGACCAGTGTTGCCTTTTGCAGCTGCAGACGCTTTTTCGAGGTCGCGACCTCCGCCACTCCCCGCCTGACGTTCTGCAGGAGGTCAAGCTGCTTTTCATAGGAGTAATCAAGCGTCTCCCTGGGATCCTCCATTTTCCCGATCAACTGGTTCATTTTCGCCTTGATTACAGTCCCCATCCGGTTCAAGAGACCCATGGTGTCTTCTCCCTGTTCCTGTGCATTAATTATGCGCGGATAGTTCTAATGAGGAGCGAGCGGCACGATATACTTTGTGACCGCCCGGTCGGCAGAAAATTACCTGGATATCCT
>CAZGXZ010000058.1:0-6893 GCA_964530035.1 uncultured Methanoregulaceae archaeon | reverse complement strand
GACCCCTCTCCCGCTACATGGGTGTCACAGGGGCGGGGTTTTGTATATCGCCAGGGGTCCGGGCCTCGCGGAAACCTCATCGGCCCATTTCCTATCAGGTGAGATCGACCGGGTGAGGCGTTTTCGACAGCTCTTTCCGTCCTGCAGGGTTCGCCAGCACGGACAGGACGGGGTGGATGAAAAAGAGGATACTAAACGCCTGAAGAGGGGATGTATCTCCAGACGATCTCCTCGTATCGGCTTCTTCCTGAAGCATCCTTTTCCTGTTTCAGGGAGTCCAGGGCCTTCTGGAAGGCCTCCACCGTGGAGTCAGGGGTGTCCCGGCTGAAGGCATAGTACCCGTCCAGGCCCGGCAGGGTATATACCACCCGGAATGTGGAGGCATTCCCGGTTACCTGCTGGGCAAAATACCGTCCGGAAGGCTCCGGATATCCCCACAGGTCGATCTCACCGCTCTCCAGTTTCCTGATGATCTCCCTGACACTGGTTTCCTTCACGAGCTGGCTCTCGTTCATTCCCATGGCCATCAGCTGGATACCGGCGATATCGTCCCTGATGACCCCGATCTTCAGGGGTCCCGGGTCTTCCACGCCCCTGAGCGTGAAGTTGTTGTCCTGCCGGCTGAAGAGGACGTTCGTGTAGGGATACACCGGACCCACCCATTTGAAGGACGATTCCCGTTCCGGCAGGCGTACCGTGGTGAACAGGACCGTCCGGTTCTGGTGGAGGACGGCCTGGTACCCCTCGGTCCAGGGCACGAGACGGACCTGGCTCCGGTCTACCCGGGACCCCGCACGGGCGGTCATCTCTTCAAGGAGATCGACGGCAATGCCCTTCAGGGTCCCGTTCTCCTCGTAATTATAGGGTGGGTTCTGTTCCGTATAGAAGGTCAGGCCCGGTGCCGGTGCGGTCTCCGGGGCCGGTACAGGCGGTTGTCCCGACATGCAGCCGGATAAAAGGACCATGGCGAACAGGACGACCGGGACCAGGGCAAGGCAGGGAGTAACCCGGGGTGATGGCTTCACGCTCATATATCTTCGATGGTGTTCCACCCATTTTTCTCTTTGGTATTCTGCCAGGGTGATGGTATGGCCGTTCGCCGGTTTCATGTGCGTATACCTGGACAACCTTGCAGGGAGTCATCCGGAATCTGCGGAAAAAGATGCCTTCCTTCTTGAGATACCCATAATAAGGTGTATTGTGTAATGCCACGTACCGAGGGGAATCCTTATGGTTGAAAGTGGGTATGGAAGCTGTCTTCTTATGGTGGTCCTGTTGAGCATTCTGGCTGGTACGGCAGGCGCAGTCACCACGGGCTCGATCGTGGCGTGGGGCGACAACACCTATGGCCAGTGCAACGTCCCGGCAGGAAATGACTTTATCGCCATCGATTCCGGCTTCAACCACAACATCGCCCTCCGTGCCGACGGGACCATCGTGGCGTGGGGGGACAACACGTACGGCCAGTGCGAAGTCCCCTACCAGACCGGCTACGTCGCCATGGCAGCGGGGGGCAACCATAATATCGCGCTGGAGCTCGGGCAGCAGACCAACCCCGTCACCTGCTGGGGGGATAACAGCTACGGCCAGTGCGACACCCCGGCAGCAGACGAATACACGAACCTCGGTGCAGGCGGAAGGTTCAGCCTCGCCGCTACCGTGAACGGAAAAGTAACCGGCTGGGGAGACAATACCAGCGGCCAGTGCGGCGTCCCTTCGCCGAACAACTATGACCTTATCACCGGCGGGTTACGCCATACCCTGGCGACGACGTACGGGCAGCTGGCCGCATGGGGGGATAACTCCTATGGGGGGTGCACTGTCCCGGCCGGGGACGATTACATCGCCATCAGCGCAGGGGACGGGTACTCCGTCGCCCAGCACCTGAACAGGTCACTCGTCTGCTGGGGATCGAATACCTATGGCCAGTGCACTATTCCTGGGGCAAACACCTTTTCAGCCTTCGATGCCGGGGATACCCACATGGTCGCGGTGCGTTCTGACGGGACGCTTGCTGCATGGGGGGACAACAGCTACGGCCAGTGCAACGTCCCGGCCGGCAAAGGCTACTTTGCGGTCGCCGGGGGATACCATCACAGCGTAGCGATCAAGAGGACGGAGACAACTGATATCAAGGCGAACTTCACCGGGAGCCCTGTCTCGGGATTCACCCCCCTCAATGTCACCTTCACCTCGTCATCCACCGGGAGCCCGGATACCTTCCTCTATTCCTTCGGCGACGGCACCACCTCGAGCGACCCGGACCCCGTCCATACCTACAGGAAGGCCGGTATCTACACGGTCAGCCTCACGGTGACCGGGGATAACAGCACCAGCACCCTGACCAGGGCGAACTACATCACCGCCACCACCCAGCCGCAGCCGGATGCGAAAACCACCCTCTTCTACCTGAACACAATCCCCTATGGTGCGACCGTCTACGTTGACGGGGTTGCCGTCGGCATGACCAGGAAGGCGGCGGCCAACCTCTTCAAGGCCACGGAGGGGGAACATTCGCTCAGGGTCACGCGGCAGGGATACCAGGAGTGGACAGGGACACTTGATGCGATTTGGAACAGGATTTCCTTCCGGACGATAAAACTCGACCCATTATAACAGGAAACGGCGGGTTGAAGATAATCAACCCTGTCGGCCCTTCTTTTCGACATTATCCTTCTCCCCGGGTGTCATCGGAGGAGGCTGCCCTGTCCCCTGACCGGAATGTTGCCACTGCCGATGCCTTTGAAGGATGATCCCAGGACCTGCGGGCCGCTGAAACAAACCGGTCTCTGAACGAGGGCCCTGACCGGTGTTCGTGGTCCAGCACGTACATCCCGGCGTTAAAATCACCAGGAATAAATCAGGACACGGTACAGTGGAAGACATGGCTGACAAAGGACGTCTTTCCGGTAAAGTCTGCATCGTGACCGGCTCGACATCGGGCATCGGGAGAGGTATCGCGGAACTCTTCGCCAGGGAAGGGGCGAGCGTGGTCATCGCGGCCAGGCGGGCTGATGCCGGGGAAGAAGTCGTGAAGGAGATACAGGAAAAAGGCGGCGTCGCGTCCTTTTTCAGGCTCGATGTGACGGATGAATCCTCATGGGACACCATCATCGGGTATACCGTACAGACCTACCAGAAGCTCGACGTGCTCGTAAATAATGCCGGGATCGGTTTTCTCAAGCCAATCGTCGAGACCACGATCCCCGAGTGGCGAAATGTCATGGCAACCAACGTGGAGAGCGTGTTCCTGGGTACCAGGGCCGCTGTCCCGGCAATGAAGCGGAACGGTACGAAGGGCGGTTCCATCATCAACATCTCCTCGAACATCGTGTTCGTCCCAAGCGCCATGAATGCGGCCTACTGTACGAGCAAGGGTGCCGTTGCAGCGTTCTCGAGAGTAGCTGCCGTTGAACTGGCAAAGGACAGCATCCGGGTCAACACGGTCTTCCCCGGTTTTGTCAGGACGGCAATCCTGGACGTGGCCTTCGAGAAGGCTGCCGGGGCCGGCAGGACCCGGGAGGAGCTCCTGGCCATGTTCGCGGAGTCAAACCTGGTCGGCCGGGTGGGTGACCCGGTCGACCTTGCCTACCCGGTCGTCTTCCTTGCCTCGGATGAGTCCGGCTTCGTGACCGGCTCGGACTTTGTCATCGACGGCGGAGAGGTCTGGAAACGGGGCGGAGGCTCTGACGAAGCCCTGGCAAAGGATGCCCGGTGATACAAGTCCGGGTCCCTTTTCCCTCTTCAGGAAAGTATCCTCGTTCCTGGTGGTGGAAACGCAAACCGTTTCCTTAATTTTACATGATAACGGGATAATGAAAATTAAAAAAAGTGGAGTGGGATGAAACAGAAAAAACAGGTCCCGGGAGGACCGGTACCATGATACCCCTGGACTGTGATTCTGACAGGACAGGCCTTCTTTTTCAAAAACTCAATACCGCGTGGCAATTGATCGGCACGTTCACCGCCCCGGTCTTATTTTCAGTCCTGGCCATCCTGTTCTTCACCACCCCTGCGCTGAACATCTACCAGTGGCTCCTCTGGTTGCATTTGCCTGTGATCATGATCCATGAATTCGAGGAATACGTTGCCCCGGGAGGGTTCAAGGATTTCATCAACACCAGGACCATTCTCGCCACCGGTGATACCAGGAAGGACGTCCCCCTGAATGAACCCTATATTTTCCTGGTCAACCCGGTCCTTATCTGGCCGTGGGTGATCATCGGGGCGGTGTTCTATACGATACCCTGGATCGGGTTTGCTGCAGTCATCTTCCAGTTTGCTATTAACAACCTGCAGCATGCCATTACCTTCCAGGTAAAAAACAAGGGATACAACCCGGGCCTGTTCACCACCATGGTTCTGCTCATACCCTACTGTGTCCTGGTGACGTGGTATGTGATCGTGTATGACGTGATGACACCCTCGGACTGGGTGCTCAGTTTCATTCTTTTTGCGGTCATCATGGGCATCTTACTGACGATAACCCATGCGAGGATGAAACCACCGGAAGCCTCTCCCTGAAACAGGTCATCTGTTTCATCATTTCCGGGAACGTTTCCTGTTTTAAACGTGGTTTTTTGCTAAATAGGCTCTTTAGACCGAGCTTTATGCCATGTTCATCAACCGGGTCACTCCGGGGGGTTGAGGTCCCCCGGTTATTTTCACTTCCTGGAAAAGGTATTTCGTTCCCTTGGTCATGTATACTTTCACGGTTGTCATGGCGGCAGTGTACAAATTTTTTCTCCTTGCACTATTCACAGCAGGACTTCTTGTCCTCCCGGTATCCGCCTCGGTTGACTCATGGTGGGGCTATTATTACGTCCAGTCAGTCCCGTCCGGGGCCGATTGCTACTTTGACGGTGAATTCCAGGGCACGACTCCGATTTCCGTTGCAGTAACCGGGTTGCCGGATCTGACCCACACATACTCGATCCGTGCCCCCTGGTACGATGAGTTTGTAGGGACTGCAAACGGTTCACATTCCTTCTGGGATACCATCACTCTTCCCACAGCGGTCCTCACACCGGGTGATCCGCCCGGAAGCATCCAGGTTACTTCTGTCCCTTCCGGAGTGACAGCCTTCCTGGAAAACTATCAGAAAGGGACCACTCCGTGCACCTTTACGAACGTCACGCCGGGACCGCACGTGGTGTATGTATATTGTGATTTTTATGAGGAATGGTTCACGAACGTAGAGGTTTCTTCGAACAGTACAATTTCCGTTGATGCACACCTTGAACCCTGGCCTACAACCGTGGCATTCCACGTCAGCACGAGCCCGTCAGGTGCGGCAGTATACCTCGATGACCTTTTCCGGGGTACCACTCCGACCACGATAGACGTCGATGAGGGGAAGCACTCGGTGGTGCTATCCAGGGAAGGATACCGTGATTTTGTCTGGCTGGACCTTGATTTCGACCCGGCACTGGAAACGGACAAATACCTCACTGAAACCCTCACTCCTTTACCCCCGGCAACGATAATTGTCTCCTCCACGCCATCAGGAGCAATGGTCTATTCAGACGGTGTCATGGTCGGACGGACTCCAGATAAAAGCACGCTCGTCCTCACGGACATCCTGCCCGGGAATCACACCCTGCTCCTCAACAGGCCCGGATATAAGACCTATACCACGGACTACACGGTACAGCAGGACCAGCAGTATGTGGTTTCCGTCACGCTTGAACCGGTTGTCCCGGTCACCACAGGTGTTTCCATCCAGGATCCCGGGGATGGCCAGGATGTCTCGCCCGGTGAAGGCTCCGTGTATGTCTCTTCGTATCCCTCGGACACGGCTATCCTTGTGAACGGGGCTGAACGCGGGGTTGCAAACCAGGTAATCAGGAATATTTCTGCAGGGACACAGAACCTGACATTTACCCGGCCCGGTTATGAGCCATATTCAACGGAGGTCACGGTTTTTGCGGACCAAACAACGGTCGTTCCATTTATCATTCTTATGAAGGGTGACGGGGAAGGGCAGCGTCTCGCAGGCGAAGAAAGCACATGGCGTGTCCTCACCAGGATACGTGATATCCAGGCTGAAACCTGTGCCCAAAAGGACCAGGGCTGGAGCACACTCAAGGACACGGTATGGGACCGGTGATGGCGATCACCTGGGATTCAGCGGGGGTCCCGGAGCGACGATAACCGGGTACGTATGATTCACCGGCCCGTTCGCCTTCTCCGGTATTTGGTATGAAAATGCTAATAATGGCCTCATTGTAAGGAAATTTTGGGCGAAGATTCCCATGGTCCGTGTATAAATTCACGTCCATGTGGGTTTCATCAGAGCTGTTTTTTGGTTTTCACCTTGAACAGGCAGAGGATGAGAGGGAATTGAACCGGGGGACTGCCGCCCCCCAAACCCCCTGCATATGATAGCCATGACAAGCCGTTGGCGATTGCTTTATGGAGGTTGTTTGTGGAATCGATTTTATTGGTTTTAGTCTTCAACGAGATTCATTTGGTTCGAACTCTTCATGAAGGGTCGTGGAACCATCGCCGAAGCGCCCTTCTGGATTGTGGAGTGTCTTGTCAGGGGTGTTGGGGTTAAGTCCCCACGAAAGGGTGGATTGTTTGAGGTGAAACTGGAGTGAATGTGAGTACGGTGAGCTGGATCCGCCCCGGGAGGGCTGCCGCCCCCCAAACCCCCTGCATATGATAGCCATGGCAAGCCGTTGGCGATTCCGTTATCAGGGTTGTTTATGTTATGGCTTTTGTATTTTTTTCGTCTTCATCTGGATTTTTCTCTGTCCGAAATCTCCATGAAGGGCCGTAGGATCGCCGCCGGGGCGCCCTTCGGGGGCGGCGGGGTATCTTTTCGGGGGCGTGGGGGCGAAGCCCCCACTGAAGGGTTGAGGTTCATCGGATAACGGGAGAGGTGACTC
>CAZGXZ010000057.1:7072-14195 GCA_964530035.1 uncultured Methanoregulaceae archaeon | reverse complement strand
ACGGCTTGCCCTGGCTATCGTAAGCAGGGGGTTTGGGGGGCGGCAACCACCCGGTTCTCATCCCTCCAATCCTCTGCCTGTTCCAGGTGAAAACCAGAACTACCGGCACTGTTCAAATCCTCTGATCCGAATTGCAACTGATAGTGGTCTTTCATGAAGGGCTGACAGGAACTTTCTAATTATATCAGTCAGAACATAGCCTTCGTGGAGATGAGGAGGAAAACCATGAGGAAAGGAGTACTGCACTTCCCGGAGGGCCTGTTGACCATAACTAAGAAAGCCGGCTCAATGGACATGGTCCGGGGCAGGTGCTGAGAAGAAATGACCCAGTTCGACCCGTTCTTTATTGCCATTGGCTCCCTGGGCGTGCTGATATTTATCATCACCAGCATGCTCGGCATGGGTTTCAGCCTGACGATCCCCCAGATTATGACCCCGCTCAGGGACAGGCGGCTGGTCATCATGTCGCTCGTGGCCAACTTCATCCTCGTGCCGGTCCTGGCATTGCTGGTCGTGTGGGCCGTCCCGTTATCAGAGGGACTGAAGATCGGCCTGGTCCTCGTGGGTTTTGCTGCCGGGGCACCGTTCCTGCCCAAGTTGGTCCAGCTGGCCAGGGGTGACATGGCGTTCACCGCCGGCCTGATGGTGCTCCTGATGGTGGTTACCATCGTCTATCTGCCCTTCGTCCTCCCGCTTGTACTGACCGGAGTGCAGGTCAATCCCTGGGAGATCGCCAGGAGCCTGGTCTTCCTGATGTTAATCCCGCTCGGTATCGCCCTGTTCATCCGGGCCAGGTATGAGGAGGCTGCAAAAGGCCTCATCCCTACCATGACCATGGCAGCCAACCTTTCCCTGGCGGCAATGTTCATCGGGTATTTTATCGGATATTTCGATGTTTCCTTTGGAATTATTGGGACAGGCGGAGTCCTGGCGGCCGTCGTCCTGATTACCGGAGCCGTTGTCATCGGTTACCTGCTGGGCGGGACAGACCCGAAGATCAAATCGGTCCTCGCTCTCGGGACAGGGCAGCGGAATTTAGCCGCGGCGTTCGCCGTTGCCAGCAGCAATTTTACAGCCAGTCCCGAGGTCCTGCTGGAGGTCATGGACGTGGCAGTGATCGGGTTCATTCTCCTGCTGCTCATTTCCGGAGAAATCGGCAGGCGCAGTGCACCGAAATCCGGGACGGACGTTCGAGCCACGGATACCTGAAATGATGACGCATATTGAGAGGTGACCGCCACCTTCCGGCCTATACGCCTGATGCCACTTCCAGGGCCGGTCAGACCGGGGGACTTTCACCAACGGGTCCGGAAGCCCACTTAACCGGATCCGGAGGTGTCAACCATTTTTTCCCAAGGAGTCTTTGAAACTATTAATTTTTCAAAAACCGATAACAGTTCCTTGAGAAAATAATTTTTCCGAAGAAGCGTCTCATCTGATGTATTGCACGATCTGAGGTACTGATTCTCTTACCTTGATTCTGCTTGTAACCTTTAAAAGGGGCCGAATCATGTTAATAACCGGAAATGCCAGGTTTGTTAATTATCTCATGGTTTGTTGAAACCAAAAAAGGCTTATAAGGGAGGTATCCCATATTTCCTTCCTGTTCTATCGTAAAATCTGCATTAAGGGCTCTGAAGCATTTTTGTTATTGATATCTTTAAAGGCTTCGAGAGCCTGTTGGCGCATATAGGAATTTTCCTCATTAAATTCTTTTACGAGTAAATCTTTTGTACGCAGATCGTTGATTTTTACAAGCGTTTGAGCCGCCGCTTTACGAGTATCAGGATATGGATCTTTTAAGGCTTTGATAAGGAGTTCTAACGCCTGAATATCTCCTATTTTCCCTAATGCCTCAACGGCAGCGTTTTTTACATGATAATCTTTATCATTCAAGGCATGGGACAAAGGTGTAATTGCAGAAGTGTTCCCGAATTGACCAAGGGTTTTCGCAGCTTCCTGTCGAACAGAATAATCCGGGTCAGTTAGTAAAATATGAGCAACAGGCCCGAGTGCAATATCATTTCCGATTATTCCAAGAGCTATGACTGCACGCTTTCTGATATAAGCATCCTTATCCTTTAAGATCACATCAATGAGTGGTAAAATACACCTGTCATCCTTTATGGTTTGCAGCACCTCAATTGCGTCTATTCGGCAGATATCGTGTTCACTATCCTGGAGTAAGGAAATACAGGGTTCAACAGCTCTTGAATCCCCGATTCTCCCTAACGCTTTGATCGCGGCCCTCAGGATTTCAACTGATGGCTTTTCGTCAATCAGGGCAATCACCGGCTCCACTCCCCGAGGATCCCGGCTTACGGCAATCACTGCGATTGCTTGTAGCTGAAGATCAGGATTTTTACTTTGCAGGTTTCCTAATGCATCATCAAGAGGTATCCTTTCTAAACTGTCAAGGGCGCTCTTTGCCGCGTCGTGCATGCCATAAACACCTAATGTGTTATAAAGGGCTTCAATTGCACGGGACCCTCCGATATGGCCCAGGGCCTCTGCAGCAGCACATCGGATACTCTTTTCTTGACCTTCATTATTCAAACGAAAAATAAGCAGTTCCACCGCTGCTTCATCACCGATTTTCCCGATCATATCAATTGCGGCAAATAAATGCGAATGATTTTTACCCTTGTATGGTGCCACACCTTTCCATCCATCCTCTCTGAGTACGAGGATCAATGCTTCCTTGGCGGGATTGCCTATTTCAAGACACTTTTCCCAATTATTCTTCGCAACCCAGTACCAGGCAGCGTTTGTATGCCCTTCAGGATTCCAGCCAAATGAATCAAGGGATGATGCAACGGTTCTGAGAACTTCGCCGTCGTCGACTGCCAAAGCATGTGAAAGTGGCTCAATTGCCCGTCTGTCCCCAATCCGGCCAAGTGCTTCCGCGGCTGCTTTTCGGACATGAAAGCCATAAATTATACGTTTTCCTCGATATCCCTGTTTCTTTGCAGCAGTAATCTTAACGGGATCTCCCGGATCCTGAAGAGCCGTGATGAGAGGTTCAACTACATCAGATCCCCCAATCTGTCCGAGGGCAATCGTGGCCATCTCCCGTATCTCACAATCCTGGTCGTTTAATATGGCGGCAAGTGCAGGGATGGCACGGGGATTACCTATCCGGCCCAATATTTCGGCAGCATGGAAACGGATGCTGTTATTTCCTTCCTTTAAAGCAGTGACAAGGGGTTCTATTGCTGCAGGGCCAAGATTGACTATGGCTCTCTTTTTTGGGCTGTCATTTCGCTGGTAATCCCATTGGGATGAGGGATACTTTGATGAGGCACCTTTACCGTCATCAAATGATGCAAGCAGGGGAGCAATGATCCGTGTGTCGCCGATCATGCCAAGCGCATCCGCAGCATTAGAACGAGTATCCATGTCATTGCCTTCAAGCGCAACCATGAGTGGCTCAATAGCAATGGGTCCCATTTGACCCAATGCGAGAGTTGCAGATCTCTGGATTTCGGGATTATGATAGCTCCCGAGGTAATAGATCAATTCTTTCGTCTTACCCTTTTTTTTCAATTTATCGAAATTTGGAGGGCCAAAAAGGGGCATGTTTGATCATCTCAAGATAATTCCATGACAATTTTTGTCAACTTTACATGATATATATCGGTCCGATGAATAGGGTGCATATTTTCTTGATCCGTTGTAACTAGGTAAATATGCTCTGGAGAATCATAATGGCCTTTTTACAGCTGTTCGTTACTCGATGCAGGTTTTCACATGTTTATAAAAGGAGGAAAGGAACGGAGCAGGATGATAGAACGCACGTTCTTCCATCACCTGCTTACACAGTCGATGTCAGGAGCATAGGGCTTGATGTCCAGCACCGGCGTCCCGTCCAGGGCATCCAGCCCCCGTACCGTCAGGACCTGTCCGTCGCAGCTGATAAGGTCGACCAGCGAGAGGGCTATGGGGTTCGGGCGGTCAGGGGACCGTGTTGCAAACACGCCGTGTTCAACTCCTTCGTGGGGAGGAGTCGCCCGCAGCACGGTCCGGTCAGCCCGGTCAAACCATGAAAGGACGAAGAGGTGGGTCTTTTTCCCGACATCCATGAGTCCTTCGCGGAACTCTTCATGGATGACGATCTCCGAGACCGTGTCCGACAACCTGCCCTGGCGTGGTGCATCGCCCCTCGCCCTGTACGGTGAACGGACATAGCCGATTGGTTTGATTGTCAGGTCCATTGAACCTGCCTTTCATCCCTTTTTTGCCGGGTGCGTCCCCTCGGCACACGGTATGCAGACACACTTCCCGTTGAGGCCCCTCGTCTTTGCATCGGCGACCGGTTCCCCACAGCATTCACAGGTGACCGTAGTAAAGATCCGTGCCTTTTTCGGGGCTTCCATACTGATCTCATTGACCGTCAGCACCTTTTCGGGAGGAGTGCTAAGGAGGTCCGCCGTGGCCTTCTGCATCAGGGTATGGAACTGTTCCGTCTCCTGTCCGGTTGCAGTCCCCCCGAAGACCTTCTTTCTCAGGTCTGCCATGTCCCGGGACTCTGCCGACTCCTCACGCCTCATGGTGATCCTGACCGCCTTCCCGTTCTTCCGGTTGAAAAACGTGAATGCGTGCTTGCCATAATCGTGGATGATGAGGTTGCCCTTGCCGGCTGTTGTCCCGGCGATCACCTGGATGGCGTCAATGCCGCAGGCATCGGTCTCGCAGATGGCCACGAGGTCCTCGTCCTCAGGACGTGTAACGCCAAGGGCCTTCATGGCAGCGTTTGCCGCATGGAAGCCCATGACAAGGCCCGGGCAGGAGTGCCCGTGAAAACGGACGCAGTCTTCAAAGGTCATCGCATGGGTGGCACCATGGTGGTGCCCGTGTTCGTGGGAATGTTCGTGGTTATGGTCTTTCATGGGAATGCTCCTAACTCGTCCGGCAGGCGGTGGGGATGACGCACCTGACGCCGCAGAGTTCGCCGATCATGACCGGGAGGCCGTACACTTCCTCGATAACCGGGGACGTCACAACATCGTGGCTGCCCTGGACATGGACCCGGCCGTCCTTGATGAAGATGAAGGTATCCGCGAACCGAAGCGCCTGGTTCAGGTCATGGAGGGTCATGATCGCCGCTATGTTGTGTTCCCGGACGATCTCGCGGATGATGGTGAGGATCTCGACCTGGTTCTTCAGGTCGAGGTTGCTGGTGGGTTCATCGAGGAGGAGGATCTGCGGTTCCTGGACGAGCGCCCGGGCGATGGCCACCTTCTGGAGCTCGCCGCCGCTCATCTCGTCGATGTAATGGAGCCGGAACTCCTCCATCCCCAGTTTCCTGAAGATCGCGTCGACGATCGAGAGGTCACGGTGCGTTACGTCCCACCCGATGTGAGGCCTCCGGCCGAGCAGTACGGCGTCGAACGCGGTCAGCCGTCCGGTTTCAACCCGCTGCGGGACATAGCTGACCTTCCGGGCAATCTCCATCGTCCCGAGGTCGAGGAGGTTTTCCTCGTCAAGCAGGATCGTCCCGCCCCGTGGTTTTAAGATACGGTTCAGGCACTTGAGGAGCGTCGTCTTCCCGACCCCGTTCGGGCCGAGAACGGCGACGACCTGCCCCTGCCGGATTGAGAACCCGATCCGGTCGAGGACGTCCTTGTTGCGGTACATGAATTTCAGTTCATTTACGGTTAGCTTTTTCGTCATCGTGAATACCCCCTGAACAGGAGGTAGATGAATATGGGCGCTCCCAGGAATGCCGTCAGGACGGCGACCGGGAGGATGTAGGGCGCGACAATCACGCGGGCGACCGTGTCAGATGCCAGCAGCAGGACAGCACCGGCGACGGCGGAAGCGGGGATGAGGTAGCGCTGGTCATCCCCGACAACCCTCCGCATCATGTGCGGGCAGACCAGGCCCACGAACCCGATTACCCCGAGAAGGGCAACGATTACCGCGGCCACCAGCGTGGCAACGGTCATCCCGACGATGCGGGTCCTCTGGACATCCACGCCGAGGCCCTGTGCGGTCTCATCGCCGGCATCGATCGCGTTGTAGTTCCAGCGGTTGTAGATGAAGTACAGCGTCGCGGCTGCGACCACAACCGCCATCAGCGGCAGCGTCTCCCAGGTCGCCCGCCCGACGTCTCCGAAGGTCCAGAAGACCACGGCAGCCAGCTGGGTGTCACTCGAGAAGTACTGGAGGAACATGACACCCGCAGCGAAGAGCGAGGATAAGGCAACACCGGTCAGCACCATCACTTCCGGTGACGCCCCTTTTATGTGGGAAAAGAGGAGGATGACCCCCGTTGCCAGCATACAGAAGGCAAACGCGACGATCGTGGTGAGGTACGGGTTCGTTATCGTCACCGGGTTTGCCACGGATGACTGGATTTTCCCGGCTCCCAGCACGATGATCGAGACCGCGGCCCCGAATGCCCCGGCACTGGAGATCCCGAGCGTGAACGGGGATGCCAGCGGGTTGCGGAGGATGGACTGCATGGCGACCCCGGCTATGGCAAGGCCGGTGCCGGCGACGATGGCCGCAAGGGCCTGGGGGAGCCTGATGTTCCAGATGATCCGGTCCCATTTCGAGGACGTCCCTGCACCGAAGAGCGTCTGGAGGACGTCCACGGGAGGGATGGCGATGGCACCGACTGAAATGGCAAGGATGAACAGGACAAAGACCAGGACGAGGGACCCGGCTATCCAGATTACTTTTTTCCTGGTATAGTCCAGGTAATCGGCCGGGACCGTCCCGCACTCGGTATGCATGGAATGTGTCCTTGTCAGACCTCGATCTTCCGGAACCCGGTGTTGTTGTAATTCCTGTTCAACTCGTTAAAGACCGGCTTGCCGACAAATTTTGCATAGATCTCATCGGCCTTCACCGACGGGTCGATATCCGCGAAACGGTCGGGATACACCGTCTTGCCGATAAAGTATGCGTCTGCAAGGACCGACTCGTAGTTTGTCGAGTAGAAGTTGTAGGGCAGGACGCCGTACACGTTTCCGTTCTTTACCGCCTTGAGGTCGGAAAAGGCATCGTTGGTCTTCAGTTCGGTGATGGCCCCGCCGTCCGGGAGCTGCAGGGTCCCGGCATCAATGAAGATGAACTCGGGGTCGGCGCCGACGATCAGTTCTTTTGAGACATCGGC
>CAZGXZ010000057.1:0-7062 GCA_964530035.1 uncultured Methanoregulaceae archaeon | reverse complement strand
CTGGGTGCCGGCGCTGCCGGCGATGTTTTTGACGTTCACCAGCGCAAACGGCGGGTACGCCGGTTCGGTGGACACGATCCCGTGCGGGCCTGCATACGAGACTCCGCCGACGTAGGCGCTCTTCACGTCGGATGCAGGGATGTCCGCCGTCCGCTTCTTCAGGTCGGCTTTTGTCGCATTGATGTACGAGATGATCTCGTCCGCACGGGCACTGGTCCCGGTAAGGCTCCCCATGAGCCGCAGGGTGCCGAACGCGTCTGCGGTACCTTTCTCGGTCGCCAGCTCGCCGTAGGGCATCTCCACGACCGGGATACCGGTCCTGTTCTGGAGGAGGTCTGCGGCGGCCACCGCAGATGCGGCCTGTTCGGAGAGTGTTGCGGTCTTGAAGATCACCTGCGGATTAATCCCGATGATCTTCTCGGGGTCGTCCTTGCCCCGGTACTCCCCGATGAGTGGCAGTGCTGAAAACTGCGGGTTTGCAATCGCTTATGCCCGGCCCTCGACCGGTTGTGGTGTCTTCTCGATGCTGTCGACGCCGACAACCTTTCCCTGTGCTCCCAGGTATGAAACGTACCGTAGGCAGCCGGAACCCGAGCAGACAATCGTCTCTGTCTTCGCCGGGATGACGACCGTTCTTCCATACCCGTCGGTAATGGTCGTCGTGCCCGTGGTTTCCTTCACCCCAGGAGTCACCTTGCTGTTGCCGGCTGAGGGGGCGGTCGTCCCGGTACATCCGGCCAGGGCAACACATGCACCGATCAGGGCTACAGCAATCAGGATACCTGCAATTGATTTTTTCATACGAATCCATTGGGTATTAAGATCAAGTGTTATTAAATTTTATTAAATAAATTTTAATGTGCCATATCTGGTGAAAGGTAAAAAAATATGATAATTTCGGTCATAGCTCCGTGGTCACCCGCATGGCCGGCAATATCGCTACAACCGACAGACCTGTCTGCCGACAATTTTACTGGCTGTATTTTGTTTTTCCTGCGTGATCGTCCGGGGACCGCTCCCCTGGGCCACCGCTCCCCCGGTCGGAATTTCATACGGTATCCTGAAAAGGGGTCCTGCAAATCAGAATAACAATATTTTTCCGTGAATAAATCTTACAAAAAAGAGGAATTGTAGTACATCACGTGAGATGTTAAACCATGCATATCCCTGATGCGTTTATCCCCCTGCCCCAGGCGGCGGTATACTGGATTATAGCGTTGATTTTTATTTTCCTCTCCATCCGCTGGGCGAGGAAGGAGATGACCGAGGAAAAAATACCCCTCATTGCGGTCCTTGCAGCCGGAATATTTGCCATACAGGCTTTCAACCTGCCTGTGGGCATGGGGACGAGCGGGCACCTCGTCGGGGGGGCCCTTGCCGCAATCCTCCTCGGGTCCCCGTTCGGGGCGGTCTTCATCCTCACCCTGGTCCTCATCGTCCAGGGAGTCCTCTTCGGTGACGGAGGGATCACGACCATGGGCGCAAACATCCTCAACATGGGTGTGATTGGCGGGTTTGTCGGCTTCTATTCCTTCCAGGGACTCATGAAAGCCACGAAAAGCATGCCGGTCTCCGCCTTCATCGCGGCATGGCTGGCATGTCTTATCCCCGCCCTCGCCTGTGCCGTGGAGATGTTCCTCGCCGGGACCTTCCCCCTCGTCCCGGGCCTCGCGGCTATGGGGCTGTACCATGCGGCCATAGGGATTATCGAGGGTGTGATTACCGTCGTGGCGATCAAGCTTATTATTTCAGCAAAACCTGACCTCCAGTCGACGGTGATGAGAGGTGTGGCTGCATGATGGACAACAGGACGTTCATCATCTCCGGGATCATCATCGCCCTGGTCGTCGGCGGACTTGCCGTATTCCTCGCCTCTTCAAACCCGGACGGGCTGGAGAGCACCGCCCTGACGGTCCAGGGCCAGAAGACCCTGACCGGGGACACCCCCGAGGACGCAGAGATCCAGGAACCCGAGGCAGCGCTGTCGTACAACGCGCCCATGCCCGATTACTCGCTCACCGGCTATGGAAAAGGCGGTGACCTGCTCGCGATGATCGTCGGGACCATCCTCGCCGTCCTCGTGGCAATCGGGGCGGTCAAGCTGCTGATCATGGCACGGAAGTCAGACCAGCAGGGGTAACTCTTTTTCATACCCGCGGCGTATCGTTCCGCCTTCCCGATCTGGTCATAACCTGAAAAAGGCGCTCCTGAAAATCCTGGAGGTATCATTCCCGGGCCTGGGACGGCCACGGGACCGTGGAAACCATGTCCCCGGGTGTGGTCCCTGGTTTCGGGTTACGTTTCAGGGGTCGTGCGCCCCCTCTTTCCTTTGAGCATTCTCATCCGGGGAGTCATGCCCGGAAGGTGCCAGCCGGGTCACCCTGATGGCGTTCCCGCTCTCTTTGTTGTAGGCATCCACGCGGTCCGCCACCCGGCCCGCCATGCTCCCGGTCGTCAGGACCAGGGAGTCCAGCCCCCGCAGGGCCCGCAGGATGCACTTGTCTATCACGCCGTAGGTAAAATCAACGGCAAGCCCTTCCTTTTGTGCCCGCTGTTTTGCCCGGGTGCCCATCGTCCCGA
Source organism: uncultured Methanoregulaceae archaeon (assembly GCA_964530035.1). Lineage (GTDB taxonomy): Archaea > Halobacteriota > Methanomicrobia > Methanomicrobiales > Methanospirillaceae > KLAP105. The sequence goes on along the minus strand of CAZGXZ010000057.1, from coordinate 4,482 downwards.
TGGCGGGGTGTCCGCGGGATGCGATGTACGTGGAGAGGGAACGGTCGTCCTCGTCCACGTTGCAGACTGTTATCGTGCCCGGCGTGTGGTTCCAGCCCGTGCCGTGGAGCAGGTTCTCGATGATCTCGACCATGTCGAGGACGCTCTGGGGTTTCCGGTCAGGCTGCGGGTATCCCCGGCGGCTGAGTTCAAGGGACAGGTCGAGGAAGGCCGGGACTGAGAGGTGCGCCTTCCGGACGAGGCCGGGGTTCCCGAAGGTCACGCCGGGCCGGTCCTCCTTGAGGATGCCCCCGTCGAGGAGCAGGATCGCCCGGTCGGCCCAGGGATAGGCGAGTTCCACGTCGTGGGTGGATATCACGACGGTTTTTCCCTCGTGGTTCAGCTCGTCCAGGAGCTCCATGATGTCCTCGGAACCGGCCGGGTCGAGGTCACTCGTGGGCTCGTCGAAGACCAGGACGTCCGGGTCCATGGCAAGGACCCCGGCTATCGCGACGCGTTTCTTCTCACCGCCCGAGAGCTGGTGCGGCGGGCGGCGGTCGAAGCCGGTGAGGCCCACGTGCCGGAGGGCGTCCGCGACCTTCTTCCTGACCGTCTCCCCGTCGTACCCGAGGTTCGCCGGGCCGAACGCGACGTCCTGCCACACCGTGGGGGCGATGATCTGGCGGTCGGCGTTCTGGAGCACGTACCCGACCCGCTGGCGGACGGTCCGGAGCGACGCCCTGTCGTACTGGATCGGTTTGTTGTCGAACAGCATCGTCCCGGAATCCGGGCGGACCATGCCGTTGAACATCTGGAGGAGCGTGGACTTGCCGGCGCCGTTCGGCCCGACAAGTGCGATCTTCTCTCCTTTCCGGATATGGAAACTGATCCCGCGGATCACCTCGGGCCCCCCCGGGTACCGGTACCGGACGTCCCTGGCCTCCAGGATGATGTTCATATCGCGCCCACCTCCCAGCCCGGCGCCACCAGGACGAAGCCGCACAGCCCGATGAGCAAGGCGAGAAACAGGACCGCAGGTATGACCGAGCGCAGGCTGAACGGTGCGGCCTGTTCGAGGCCCGGGAAGACACCGTTGTAACAGCGGTTGTCCATGGCACGGACGAGGTCCTCCCCCGCGTTCCAGCTGGAGATGAAGAGCATTCCGGAGAGCATGGAGAAGGACCGGACCGCCTCGACCGGCCGGCGGTACCCGAGCCGCATGACCTGTGCACGCCATATCTCGCCTGCCAGGTCATACACGATGAAGATGTACCGGTAGGTGATCATCATCAGGTCGATCACCTCGGCCGGGACCCGGACCCGTTTCATGCCGTCGAAGAGGTCCGTCATGGGCGTCGTGAGCACGATGAAGAAGAGAGAGACCGAACACCCGAAGACCCGGCAGAGGACCAGCACACCCTGCCTGACCGCTCCCTCCGTGACCGTGAGGCTGAACCATGCGACAGGGCTGAACTGCCACACGACCTCTCCCCCTCCGACCAGGAACAGGAGGATGACCACGCTGATGACCGTGAAGACGGCAGGCCCCAGCAGGACCTTCCCGTACGTCAACGGGGGGATCCGGGCCGGGCCGATGAGCACGAGGCTTAACACGGCCCCTGATACAAGGGGGACGAGGGGTGACGGTGCGACCAGGCAGACGAGGAGGGAACCAAGGCCCAGGAAAAGTTTGGTGCCCGGGTGTACGCACCGGAACGCGTTCTGCTGGGCGACACGGTCGAGGAGCTGGTCAAGCATGGAGGTCAGGAAACCTTTGCCTGTTTCCTCTGGCAAAGCCAGTACCCGAACACCAGGCCGAGGAGGACCCCGCCGAAGGCTGCCTGGAGCGCGAAGAGGGTGCTTTCAATCTCGCCGCTCGGGGGTTCGTACTGGGGGATGAGGGGGAGGTAGGAGTCCACTGGTTTCCCTGAAAGTTCCGCAATCTTCTGCGAACCGACATTATCGGAGCCAATGAACTCATGGGTCCCTCCGGAGCTCGCCGCGAGGAACATGAGGATGAACGCTACTATGGCGACCGCGGTGATAATCTCCAGCAGGTAGTCCCGTACCCGTATCATGACCGCACCTCTGTGGGAGCGACGGGTTCCCCGGTCATACGGGCCTTCTCGATCTGGTCACGGGAGAAGACACCGAGTTTTTCCAGGATCTCCGGTTTCAGCTGGACGATGTACTTGAAGACGAGTGCCAGGACACAGCCCTCCACGATTGCCAGGGGTACCTGGGTGACCGCGAATATTGCGAAGAAGGTCGTAAATGAGGTTACCACCCCACCGGCCTGCGCCGGGTAGGCGAGCGCGAGCTCAAGGGAGGTGATGACATACGTGGCAAGGTCGGCAACCGCGGTTACGAGGAACACCGTGATATAGATGTTCACCGGGGTGTTTTTCAGGAGCCGGTACACGGCATATCCTGCTATCGGGCCGCCGATTGCCATCGAGACCATGTTTGCCCCGAGCACGGACAGTCCCCCGTGGGCGAGGACGAGCGACTGGAAAAGCAGGACGATCCCGCCGATAAGCGTGGTGATGAAGACGCCGAAACACATGGTCGAAAGACCGGTACCGGTCGGGTGCGAGCAGCTGCCCGTGACAGAAGGCAGTTTCAGGGCGGAGAGGATGAAGATGAAGGCCCCGCAGACGCCAAGGAGGGGGAGGTATTCACGATCCTTCCTGAGTAAAGCCCGGAGTTCCAGGACTCCCATGATGATAAACGGCAGGGCGACGGCCCACCAGACGAGACACCAGCCTGCCGGTAAAAAACCTTCCATGATATGCATGATACGTCATGATCAAGTTGGTTTGTCTTAATTAAAAAATTGATTACAATTTATCGGGCCGGGTCCTGTCTTCACCGGAGAGACCGCACCCCGGGCCAGGGAAATTTCCCGGATACAAAATGTGAAAAACCGGGTACCTTTTCAGACGAGCCCCCCCTATCCCCGTGATACCGGGGATCGTCCGGAGCTCAACGGTCATGTATTTGCCCGTTGCATGGGTTGGAACTGGCAAACGCCCTTTCCCTGGCCCCCTGGAGTTCTTCCACACCCGGCCGGCCCGCCAGTGCCGGTTCTATTTTTTATAGACTTCGTAATACAAATTATCTTTGAAAGTGCCCTCTTCATGCACAAAATAGGTCAAAATAAAAAATATTTAAGAAAGCACTCCCCATGAGAGTATACCATGCACGCCCGGAGACGACGCCACACGCTGCCCTTCACCGCGATTACCGGCCAGGAACAGATGAAAAAAGCCCTGGTCCTCAATGCCATCAACCCCGGGATAGGCGGCGTCCTCATCAGGGGCGAGAAGGGCACGGCCAAGTCCACGGCCGTCCGGGCGCTTGCCGACGTACTCCCCGAGATCGAGGTGGTCGCCGGCTGCCCGTTCCAGTGCAACCCGGAGGACCCCTCGGGGATGTGCGATATCTGCCTTGACCGGGTCGAGAACGGTGAAAATTTAGAAAGCACGCGCCGGAAGGTCTCGGTTGTCACCCTCCCCCTCGGGGCGACCGAGGACCGTGTCGTCGGGTCCATCGCCATCGAACGGGCGATCAAGGAGGGCATCAGGGCGCTTGAACCCGGGATCCTTGCCGAGGTGAACCGGGGCATCCTGTACATCGACGAGGTGAACCTCCTCGACGACCATGTCGCCGATGTCCTCCTCGACGCGGCGGCGATGGGGGAGAACGTCGTGGAGCGGGAGGGCATCTCGGTCGCCCACCCGGCCAGGTTCATCCTCGTGGGCACGATGAACCCCGAGGAGGGCGAACTCCGGCCCCAGCTCCTGGACCGGTTCGGCCTGCAGGTCACGGTCGACGCCATCGGGGACGTCGGCCAGAGGATGGAGATCGTGCGCATCGCGGAGTCCTTCGCCACGAACCCCGTGGTGTTCGCCGGGATGTTCGACGGGCAGCAGGCCGGCCTCCAGGAAACGATATCCCGGGCCCGCGGGGTCCTCCCCGATGTCCGGCTGGGTGACGACCTGCTCCGGCTCATCGCCGAGACCTGTTCGAACCTCGGTATCCGCACGCACCGGGCTGAGATCACTGTTTCCCGCACGGCAAGGACGATTGCGGCATTCCACGGGCGGACCGACGTGACACGGGATGATGTCATGGAGGCCATGGAGCTCGCCCTCCCCCACCGGATGCGGAGAAAGCCCTTCGAAGAGCCGAAACTGTCCGAGGACCAGCTGAAGGAAGCGATGGAACATTCGAAGCCGGAGGAGCAGCCCCCTCAGGAACACCGGCACGGGCACCAACAGGAGCAGTCCGGGAAGCAGTCCTCAGGTGATCCGCCGCGGGAGGGACAGCCCCGCGAACGCCCCGGTCTTGAAAAGGTGTTCCCCGTGGGGTCCCCGATCGACCCGGCAGGGATGCGGGAACGGATGAAAAAGGACCGTCTCGAGCGGCGGTCATCATCAGGGCGGCGGGCGGAGTCGCTTGCCGCGACCTCGGCCGGCCAGTACATCGGCTCCTCCCTGA
>CAZGXZ010000056.1:0-14224 GCA_964530035.1 uncultured Methanoregulaceae archaeon | reverse complement strand
TGGCTATCGTATGCAGGGGGTTTGGGGGGCGGCAGCCCCCCGGTTCTCATCCCTCCATTCCTCTGACTGTTCAAGGTGAAAACAAAAACAGCTCGGTTGAAGCGCAAAGGAATATCCCGGAAAGATACCCCGCCGCCCCCGAAGGGCGCCCCGGCGGCGGTTTCACGGCCTTTCATGAAGATTTCGAACCGGGAAAAAATCTCACTAAAGACTAAAAACTATAAAAACCCTCCATAAACAACCCTGATGACGGAATCGCCAACGGCTTGCCATGGCTATCGTATGCAGGGGGTATGGGGGGCAGCAGCCCCCCGGGAAGGGCATACCCTGGTAGTATGGTGTTGATTCCTGCATGAGGTTTCACTGCATGTCCCACCCTGACGTGATTCTGGCAAGGTAATTTTTCTTAACAGGGTAATCAAAAACCGAACGGCTTTTCCTTGACCCGGGTGTTCAATTGTGTACCATTGTAAAGAGCCCCCCGGAAAGGACCGTTTCCATCCAGAAACCATAGTGCCCGGAAGAAAAATGGTGGTTACAGGCCGGGGGGGCGGACTCCCGTTATCCTCTCCGGAATCCCTCCTGGGTGGAGCACGCTATCCGGACAGGGTAAAGAAAGGGAGCCTGGAGAAATTCAGTGCCGGGACTGAAAATTTCAGCGGACCAGCCCGTGTCGGATAGGAGGGCTGCATCGGGACTTTCCCGGTTGGCCTGGTACTCGTGGTTATGGTGGGTGCTTTTACGTCAGTGACGGAGTAGAGCATCAGGTCCTCGCCTCTCATCCAGGCGACACGGCCTTGTGATACCACGGGTTCCCGGTTGTCACCGTTCGACTGGTATGGTGCTCCCGGAGCGACAGAAATACAGGTCTCTTTCTTGGTCGCAAGGTCGTAGAGATAAATGTCCGTAACCGGGGGTGGAGGTGTCTCGACAGGGCAGTTTTCTCCTTTCGGGCAGACGGTTACCGGGGCCGGGGCAGGCTGGTGCCGCTTGTCTTCCCACACGACCCAGTCACCGGATATCTTCGGGTTCCGCTGGTCGGCAGGGTCCTGGCAGATGGCGGTTTCCTTACGGCTCGAAAGGTTGTAGAGATAAATGTCCACGTTTCCGTTCCTCGTGTCCTCCCAGGTGACCAGGGAGCCCGATACCGCAGGGTTATAGGCCGTCCCGGAAGACGAAATCTGTTGTTCTTTTCTGGAAGTGAGGTTATAGCAGAAGATATCGCTCGTGAAGGCAGTATGCCGATCGGACTGGTTCACCGGGCCAAGGCTCACTCCGCTGTATACGACGAGATCCCCGTCGATGACAGGGTCCTCCGGGTTGTCAGGGAGGTTGGGAACGATATCGGTTTTTCTCCGTTCCGGGAGGTTGAATGAGGTGAAATACGTCCGGGTGTTGGTGAGGCCGGGCCAGACCGGTTTGTCCGTCCCGGTCTCCCAGACGACGGTATCCCCGGAGATTGCCACGTCCGGCAGGTCCTTTGTGCTCGTCCCAAGGAAGGCCGCCCTTCCGGTTGCGAGGTCAAGGAGATAGATATCTGACCGTACCGTTGTGTTCCTGCCATCAGGAGTACGGGCCCTGGTAAAGACGACCCGGTTTCCTGAGACCCGGGGTGGGTCAGGGCCTTCCCAGCCCTGGCGGACCATGCTTATCTTTTTGTCAGCTATCCGGTAGCGGCTGAGGTCAGCAGGTGATGACCAGTCACGTTGGGAAACGAAAAAGATGGAGTCACCAGATAATGAACAGGACGATAACACCTGGTCCCCTGTGGCAACCCTGATGAGGCTCCCTGTTCCAGGGACTTTACCTGCGTCAGCCAGGACCGGGAGGACCAGGGCGGTGAGCACCAGGACGAGGCAGAGTGCAATGGACAAGGTTAGTACTGATGTCTTTTTCATTGAATGACCCTTTCAGGAAATCTGCGATTCAACCTTAAGGAAGTTGCCTCCATCATCCACCCGGGCCCGTTCGGGGGAGTGTGTGACGGTATGGCAGGTATCCGGACGTTTCCCGGGTACGGTAATATGAAAGGCTCTCCTGAAAAAAGGACGGAACGGTCGGCTAATGCTCGATGATGATGGTCATGAGGTCGCCGTCTTTCAACCGGTGGGTGAGACCGACCCGCTGGCCCGGGTGCTTGACCGACTTCCCCCAGATCCGGGCATACCGGAAGCGGTCGACGAAGTCGCGGTGGAGCTTCCGGCACACGTCCTCGACACCCGACCCGGTCCTGATGATGAGTGGCTCCTCGAGGTCGGCCTCGCCGGCCTGGGGTTTTAAGTAGACTCTCATGAATCCGAGTGCGTCGTAGATCCGGTCCTTGAGGTGTTCCATGTGGTAACCGGTCGCCGCCGAGATCATCTCGGGGGGCTGGCCAAACCTTCGCACGAGGTCATCCTCGATGGCCTTGCAGGTGGACTTCTCGATGAGGTCGACCTTGTTGACGGCGATGACGGCCGGGACATAGACCCTGTTGCCCATCAGGGCGTCGATGAGCTCGTCCTGGGTCGCGTTGCCCCTGATGAGGACATCGGCGTTCATCATCTTGTTCTCGCCGAGGATGGACCGGATCTCGTCGAGGTCGAGGTCGAGCGCCCCGACCGTGTTGACCCGTATCCCGCCGAGCATCGACTTCTTGATAGTGATGTCGGGTTTTGGGGTGTTGACCCGTATCCCGGCGTCGTAGAGTTCCTTTAAAAGCACGTCGACGTGTTTCTCGTTGAAGACGTCGACGAGGATGACGATCATGTCGGCCGAGCGGACGACACCGATAACCTCCTTTCCCCTGCCCTTCCCGATGGCCGCCCCGGCGATCAGGCCCGGGATATCGAGGAGCTGGATCTTCGCCCCCTTGTGTTCCAGGGCCCCCGGGACGACGGTAAGCGTCGTGAAGGCGTAGGCACCGACCTCGCTCTTCGTCCCGGTCAGGGTATTGAGGAGCGTCGACTTCCCGGTCGAAGGGAAGCCGACGAGGACGACGGATGCGTCGCCTGATTTCTTGACGGAGTATCCTTCGCCGCCCCCGGCCGACTTCATCGCACGGGTGACCGCGTCGTCGCGGAGCCGTGCCAGCTTGGCCTTCAGCCGGCCGATATGCTTGGACGTAGCCTTATTGTAGACCGTCCGCTGGAGTTCGTCCTCGATCTCCCGGATCTGCTCTTCAAGGCCAGCCATGTTCTCCTATCCATTCGCACGGAGCAGTGATATAAGTGATGTTGGGTGGCGGTGGCCCGGGGGTTTTTGCCGGGGAGATCGGAGGGGATCTAAGTATGGATTGGAGGGGATCCGGCAGGAGTCCCGGGGCCATCTCCTTCCGCACCTGGGACTATCAGGAGGGTGCACGGGCCTGTTCGCGGTCGGAAACGTGCCGAAGTCCGGCCCGGAATAGTCAGACTTAAGTGGAATCACGGACAACATAGCAGGGCAATTGCTGCTATAGTGTAGTCCGGCCAATCATGTCGGCCTTTCACGCCGACGACTGGGGTTCGAATCCCCATAGCAGCATTCAGACTTTTAGTCCGATGCTCCTCGGTACTCATCAGATGCCCGGCATGGGAAATGTGTTCAATAACAGCTGAAATTTCAAAAAAAGTCTCTATATATTCCTGTTAATGGATTTGGGATCCTATACTCGTGATTTTATCAAATCCAATTTATTATCATATCATTCCACCCGAATCCCTGTCATTATGGCATACACCTGTGTTTCCTCATCCAGGTTCCGGTTGATTTCAGCACTCCAGACTACGTCTGCGTGGGGATCAATATCTGAAGTGATTGAGGTCGTAATTTCTTCCGCATCTATCAGGTCGAAGTTGTTTCCCCCTGTAACCAGGACGAGACAGCCCTTTGCACTCCTGTAATCAATATCCCACAGGGGGTTGTTTATGCATCCTTTCACGGCACTTTCATTTTTATTCTGGTCTTGTTTCCGGGACTTTCCCATCAGGACTGTTGAAAATCCCTTCTTCTTAAAAATCGCCTTGAAATCATCCATATCAAGGCCGAATGGGATTGGAACAGTCAGGCTTCGTAAGAGGGCCCGGATCAGGTCGGCAATGATCTCATTATATTTCGCAAATCCCTGTTCAATGGATAGATGAGGAAAAAAATTACGGGAACATTGATTGTCAAGGACGATAACTGAATCGGCATATTCAAGGAGCTGCCCGAGTCCGGATTCTGCCTGCCGGATTGTTCTTTCCTGGATTCGAAAGGGGTAGAAAACAATTGCGATAACAAGCGCTCCCCGGTCACGGGCAATCTTCGCAATCTGCGGTGCAGAACCTGTTCCGGCACCTCTTCCCAGACCCGCAACGATGAGTACCGTTTTTGATGGTCCGAAAAGGAATGCCAAATCAGGTTCAGCATCAAGCACCGCGGCCGCAACCTCTTGAGGACTTCCCTCTCCCTGAAATCTGGCATGGGTGTTTTCCACGTGAACTTTCATATCACTCCCTGATGCTTCAAGATCACGCAGATCTGTGTCAATCGCAACGGTTTTAACGGAGTGTTCCTGAACATGCCCAATTTGGTTTAGTATCCTGATCCCGGCCCGCCCACACCCTATGATGACAAAATTTTCATCTTTCTCGTTTGGGATTCTACCCCGTGTTGGTGATTGGGAAAGACCGGTTATGGGATCTGTATTGTGTTGGAACTCATCCTGTGTCTCAACCCTGGATTGATTCGTATTCTTTGTTTCCTGCCAGGCCAGGACCACCGTGATGTTATCATCACTGCCGCACCGGAGTGCTTCATCGATCAATGACCTGACAGCACCTCCAGGATTGCTTCCGTGTTCCAGGACGATCTCCCGAATCCTTTCCTTATGCACGAAGTCATGAAGGCCATCAGATGAAAGAAGAAGGTATTTTCCTTGAATATCAAACTCGTAGAAATCAGGGACCGGGGCTTCGATCTCACCCAGTGCCTGGTTGACAATTTTCGAGGAGGGATGGTTCATGGCCTCCTCTTCGGTAAGACGGCCGGACTCGACCATGTCCCGTGCCAGGTTCTGGTTCTGTGTATGGAGTATCTTTCCGTCGATCAGGTGGCCCCGCGAGTCCCCCACATTCATGATCAGACCTTTGCCGTCCGGCCCAATCATGGCAGCAAGAAGGGTGGTCCCCATTTCTCCCCTCGTCACACCATGTCGGGTGAAACGTCCGTTGTCAGGGCGTTTCCGTCCGATACCCCGTAAATTTTTGCCTCGAATCCGGCAGTATTGTACGAATAGGTGAGGATGTCCTGGAACCGTTCGGCGTTCCTGTTCACGGCGAATTTCTTCGCAACCGGGTCCCAGCACTCTCCCAGTTTGTACCAGAGCGTATAGCTGCCCTGCGGGATGGTATGAACTGTATACTGGTCATGGGCCTGGAGATAGAAACTCAGTACTTTTCCCCCGCTTTCAGGGGGTTTTGCCGACATGCGGAGCGTGATAACCGCATCGTACTTGTTCTGGTTGTCCACCGTCAGGGACTTTGACCCCGCCACCGACGGAGACATGAGCATCGTTCCGGTCGCCGGGTGGGAGCATACGACGGTGGGAGTGGGTTTCAGCGTGGTGGGGACAGGAGTCGCCGTGATGACGACCGGTGTCTTCACAATGGTCGCCGGGGGTGTGGTGACCGGGGTTTTCTCGCCGGCTCCCGACCCGGAACCGGAGATACAGCCCGTTATAACAATACAACACGCAAGAAGCAGGACGAGGAGGACACGGTCCATACTATGAATTCTGCAGGCAACGGAAATAGGTATCCGGGGAGACGGTGGGATGATCGACTCCCTGATGAAAGCACCTCCTGGCTGCCTTCTGCCATAGTTTATCATCCAACCCGGCAATTTCTCTATGTCATGAAAAAGACCGTCCTGTTGAGCCTTTTCATCATCCTGATGATTTCATTCTGCGGATGCGTATCAAAACCGGCTGTCACCGTCCCGACTACCGTCATGGCCAACAGCAGTTTTGGAAATTCATTTGCAGATATCCGAATATATGAGCCCAGTGTTGTCGAAACCTTAGAGTTTCAACAAAAGAACATCACTCCTGAAACCGGCTACAAATTCGTGGAACTCCCCTACGCCCTGACCCTGAGGAATACTACGAAACTCCCCGAGATCCACATGGAGGACCGTCAGGGAAATGTCATTCAAAGCAAACCGTTTTACAAGGGCGTCGGGTGTTTCCAGGAGACATCGTATTTCATGAGGATTCCGATGAGTACCACAACCGCCTGTAATTCTACAGAATTCGCCCTGCGGACCCAGGGAAACGTCGTCTCAAACCAGTCACGGGTACTCGCCTATATCATGTCCGAAACCTTCCAGGTCCCTGATACCGATTCCACAAAATCTATCCGGTTTATTTTCTACCTCCCCCACACCGCCGATGATACCGCCCAGTACAAGTTTGCCTACCAGGCTGCGGTATAATACATTTTCAGACCTGAAATGCTGAAAGGCCACCGCAATAACGTCTTTCAAGAAAAAAGGTCAGGACGGAGAATACCTAAACCCCTTCCGGAAATCAGACCGGCTTCCCGAAACTGATAGATCCTCCCGATGCCGGGCTGCCGGACCCTCCCGATGGATCCATACATTAAAAAGCAGTCCGGTCATTGCTCATCTTTTCGGTCAGGAATTCAATCATCTGACCGGCAATAGGCAGGGTTCCTGTCAAGTACTTCATTCCTGCCGCAATGGAAAGGATCCCGAAGTGTTCCGATACGGCAGATAGTCAGGAACCAGGGATCACCCTGTTAGGGAGGGGTGGTATTTCGAGGATGAGAAGGAGGTTGTTTTTGCCGGGAGATGGGGAGAACAGTGAGAATCAAAATGGATTAATGAGCCTTTATTCAATATGGGGTGATGAAAAGGTGTTATCTGGCACTTATTTTTTTCTAGTCTTTTTCTTGTCTTTCATGGGGTGTACTGAAAGATTCGCCTCAATTTAAAGGGCTTTATTTGCTGTTAGGCGAGGTGCAAACCAATCGTATTTTAAAAAAGGCAATATTTGAGCGTATTTTCCACCGGAACAGGAAAAGAGCATTATTCATGGATTTCCGGATTTGTGTGGTGTTGAAGGAGAGAGAACAAAGCCCGATTTGAGCGCATTTCACCTCAGGGGACGGATCTTATAATTCCAGGGCCATCCAACACAGGATGAATAGAGGTTTACTTCCCATCCATCTCCTGATTTCCCCAGCAGGGTAGACAATAATTTGGTCTACACCGAGGAGTTGCACACATTCAACACATTCTCCGCGTTCGTCTCATAGTGGAGTGGAAAACCTTTATAGTAAAAATTCAGCCAACAGGTTGATAATGGAAACATTCACCGCCGCAAGGCCCATCCATCTCCCCCTCATTTTTTGCTGACCGGGAAAAAACCATTCGGGATATCCATCAAGAAATCCACAAGGGCTCCATCGATCCACCTCTGGTCCCGATGATACGGGAATGCATCAGGGTACCCTCTTGTTTCACGGCCCAGTGCTGCTTTGGCCACTTCGTTCATGAACAGCAGCCGGATATCGAAAATCTGGTTTTACCCTCCTGTTACCAGTCCACCCTTGAAAATGTACATTACCGACTCGCCTATCTCACCATATGCATCCAGGACAGCCCGGGTGGCAGGGAGATGTATGCCGATGTGGAAGCACTGACGTCATTGAATCCGGATTATATCCAGTTTGGGAGCGCCGACTGGTTCTGGGAGCGGTTGATCAATACCTGCTGCATCCAGATCGAACCCTGTCGGATGAAAACCGAAGACAGCGGGATGATTTCCATGAACGAGGCTCTGCTGATAGAAAGACTCCGGCCGATTTTTTTCACCCGTCTGGCAGCAGTCATTCGCAAACATCAGGTATAACCAAAAAAGCACCTAAGGCAGACTTGATCTTTTATTTAATCCACCTACCAGAAAATATACCATGAGCGATACTGAAATCATTGATCTCACCCCGGAAAATATTGCCGATTATGGTGTCTGTGGGTACAGGGATACCAGGAAGCATGCAGAACTTAGAAAAAAAATCAACTGGTTCAACCGGTATTATCCGAAGGGATTGAGGATAAAGGTTCTTTTTTCAAAGAGCGCCGGTTACCAGGGCATGCTTGAATATATTCCGGGAGAGTATGCTCACCGCCCTGTTGATGCAGCCGGTTATATGTTCATTCATTGTATCTTTGTGGGATTCAGGAACGAGTTCAAGGGAAAGGGATATGCGTCGTCCCTGATCGACATCTGCATAGCCGAAGCAAAACGTGCACGGATGCATGGCGTTGCCGTTGTAACAAGGAAAGGCCCGTTCATGGCAAAAAAAGATATTTTTGTGAAAAAAGGGTTTGCCGTGACTGATATGGCAGCTCCCGATTTTGAACTGCTTGCCCTGAAATTCGATCAGGATGCACCTGATCCGAAGTTCAAACCCTCTCTGGCAAAGAGCCGGGAGAAATATGCAGACGGTTTAACCATCCTGCGCTCGGCCCAGTGCCCGTATTCCGAAAAGAACGTGACTGCCATCATGGAAACCGCCAATAAAAAGTATGGCCTGACCCCCCGGCTTATCGATCTGGAAGACGCAGCTGCTGCCCAGGAATCCCCGTGTGCATTCGGGACGTTCTGCATCATGTATAATGGTGAGGTCATCAGTCCTCATCCAATCAGCAATGGAAGATTTGAGAATATCATGAAAAAGATAAAAAGGTAAGACACCGTTTTTCTTTTTCACACTCCCATCCCCGTAATCTTCCCCACCACCTGCTGAGATGTGACCGGGTCAACAACCCAGGCCAGCACCAGCCCGGCCATCTCTATGAACAATGCACAGAACACTTTCTTCATCTGTTCGTTCTTCCCGAACGCATCGATAAACGCACCTGTATCCGCCTTCATATCCCTCTGTATCAGCTTTGGCATGAAAACAAAGAGCGGTGTTGATGGAGGTCTGAAATTCCTCACTTGCGGCGGAATGAAATTCCCCGGTTGGGCATACAGACCTTATATCCGGGAACCCGGGACGACATGAATAACTAAAAAATTTCATGGGGGATCGAGGAATATCATCGAAAGGTCAAACAATTCTGTGGGATTGAACGTTGTCAAGCCATGTAAACAAAATATCAGTGTACGCATATTCTTCTTTCAATTCATTCCTTTTTGGTGTTTGAAAAAGCAGGATTAAAAACAGGTATACATTGGTATGAGTCTAAAATAAGAATCCATAGGCCTTCAATTGTCAATGGCGGTCTGACATTCCGCCGTAAATGAGGAATTTCTGACCGCCATTACCCATCAGAGGATTTTTTTTATCTTTTAAGCATTTCCTATGAAAATGCTAAAAATGGTCTCTTAATAAAGAGATTTTAGATGGGAAACTTTCATGGTTCAGGTGTGGACTCCCGTTCATGTGCGTTTCAACAGGGCCGTTTTTTTCCATTGTATGCCAAATACACAGTTCACGGACCAGTTCATTTAAGGTCGGGGCGAACGATCAAACTGCCAAAAATGTTCTCTCCATTGACTAGCAGGAGCGATCCAAAAAAGAAAACACAATCTTCTTCATTTCTGGGTTCTACTATCTTCTCGAGGAAGTGAATGAAACGGTATTCGATGCTCAGCTTGTTGTTACTGCTCTGTGTTCTGGCATCCTGCATCCCAGGGCAGGTATCCTCGGAATCTGACCCTTTGTTATCTCAATTTCAAAACAATGACACCTCTTTTTCTTTACTCGAAAAGAATACCGGTTATTTACCCCGGGAAATCATAGTCCGCTACCGTGAAGAGATAGTGAGAAATGAATCCATATTTGCTGAGTCACAGGAGCATTTTTTATCAACACTGCGATCAGTTAAAAAAGGGAAAGACAACCCGACAATAGCCGCTGACATGGCCCCCTCCGGACTCCCCGGCCTTCAGCTCATCCGGCTTCCTGAAGGCATGTCCGTTGAAGATGCTCTTTCTACCGCACGAACAGACCCGAAAATTGCTTATGCCCAGCCTAATTTTAAAAAGAAGGTAGAGAGAAAGTTTCCAAACGATCCTGAATTCTTTGGTCAGTGGTATCTCTATAACAAGGGCGGTACGGTCCAGAACCTGAAAGGATCCTACAGGTCAGATATTCACGCTCCTGAGGCCTGGGACTACACGACCGGCTCACGGGACGTTATCATCGCGGTCCTGGACCCGAGCGGAGTTGATATTACCGAACCTGATCTCTTACCCAATATATGGAAAAATCCCCGTGAAAAGCAAAAAAACGGCTTGGATGATGATAATAATGGCTATATCGATGACAAGTTCGGCTGGGATTTTTATGATGAAAATGGGGATGGGATTGTAAGTATCGGGGAGGGGGACCCGGATACTAGCCCAGAAGCTCCATACGACGCCCTGTCCTATCATGGAACGGACTGTGCACGGCTCATTGGATCCGTTGGAAACAACAACATTGACATCACGGGAGTCATGTGGCAGGCATCCATACTCCCGCTGAAATTCGATGCGACCACCTGGAGTGAAGTGAGGGCAATAATGTATGCAAAATCGGTTGGAGCACGAGTGATATCCTGTTCGTTCGGGACGTATATATATGATCCCGCGGAGGAAGAGGTCATCGCTTCCAGCCCTTCAGTCCTGTTCGTATGTTCTGCCGGAAATGATGGCATCGATACCGACACCCATCTCCATTATCCCTCATCACTGTCACTTGAGAACATCATATCCGTCGGCGCCACAGACCAGAAAGATAAATATCTCACTGACTGGTCAAATTATGGTAAAACCAGCGTAGACCTGGCCGCTCCAGGAGGATTTGTCCTGATGAAGGGATCGGGGTCATCTTATTATTACAGCGATGGTACTTCCTATTCAACCCCCCTTGTCGCCGGGACCTCTGGACTCCTTCTTTCCCTGGACAAAAAAGCCCCCGTAAGCAGAATAAAATCATGTATCCTCTCAACCGTTGACCCCATCAAGGGTCAGGATACCTTATCGGTCACCGGAGGCCGCCTGAATGCAGGTGCTGCAGTTAAGATGATGAAATCAAATAAACAGACCCCCATGGTTTCAGCCACTTCAACACCCGCCAGGAAAAATCCAACCCCTGCCAGGACAACCAAAAAACCCTGATTTTCAAAGACCCTTTCCTGTCCTGGCGATGAATGCCCTCTTTCGTGTAAGACCTGCAATTCGGCCGGACTCGGACATCTGGTCTCATGGTGAGCAATTTCGATTACATTAAGTATTGGCACGAGAGAGAGTGAGAAGTATATGCGGTCGCACCCATTCTTCATCGCACTTGGTATAATAGCTTTTATTGTATTGATATCTGGATCCTGTACCCTTGCAGATTCGGATGAAAATTCAGCCCTTATACTTCAGTATGAAAACCAGGCTTCGATGTGCCTGCAACAGGATATACCCCTCCCGCCTGTCGCAGTGAAGCACGCAGAGGAAACATTCAAAGTTGTATCAACCCCGTACTATTCCATTCAGGTACCCTCCACGTATACGAGCAAGTATGACACGAGTCATTCATCCACCGACATTTTGACAATTACCCCTGACACCAGTTATACAAGCCTTTTCATGATAAGCCGGTCAAAAAAACAGATTTTTACGTCCAAGCCCAATATTGAAGATTTCAAGGCCGCAGCGCGATCCGCCCTTCAGAGTTCATTCGGTGCAAGCATTGTATCAGAAGGATTAACAACCCTTGGTGGTCAGCAGGCGGTATATTTCGTTGCTGATTTTCCTTTCAACGGGGATCAGATGCGGATGTATCATGTTACCCAGCTGGATTCATCAGGTTACCTGTATTCTGTGAACTGGATTGTAGATCCCTATTATTACTCTTCGAACCTTGGTTCGGCAACGACCGTAATCAATACGTTCAAACTCGGATCAGGCGGCAGCGGGTCTGCCGTGATTACCCCGACCCTGTCTGCAAAGTTTTCCGTTGACAAAACAACGGGAAAAGTCCCATTAGAAGTCGTGTTCACGGACAAGTCATCAGGTGATGCCGATTCCTATCTTTACGAGTTCGGAGATGGTGCTACATCGACCGAACAGAGTCCAACCCATACCTATTACCAGGTTGGGAATTACATCCCGAAGCTCACGATTAAAAAGAATGGCATGACTAAAACGACCGTTCTCGAACGCAAAATTTCAGTCACCGGTGTTTCAACAGAGTTATGGGGGATTTACAAAAAGTCAACTTCAACCCCCAAATACTATTTCCGCATTCCTACAACACTGAAATTATTAAAAACGAGCAGCAATCAGGATAGCACAATTACCACCTTTTCGGATTCCAAGAATGGTTACCTGTTGATAATTGCAGTTATTAAGACAGATTTTTCCGGATCCGGACTTACTCTTGACAATTTAGAGACAGTATTTCAAGATTATGCGGAGGAGAATGGAGGTTATGTCATCGAGTCCAACCAGGGTAAACTCGGCGGAAACAAGGCGATGACGTTCATCAGTACCCAGTCAACCGACGATGGTCTCCTTTATACGACCTATAGCCTTGCCACCTGGTCAAACGGCAGGATTGTCATGGTTCAATATGTAGCTCCGACGAAAACCTGGGAAAATGGATTGCCTACCGGGATGACTGCAATTTCCACGTTCAAATTCATCTAAACGTCGATAATGAGGATCCCGTGAGATCCTCACAAAAAAGAAAAACTGTCAGAGGTTCATCGGGCATGACCCTCGGGACATTTTTTTGAAAATAACGCTCTAGGGTATCCTCCTAAATCATCATGAGAAAACGCTGGATAATCCAGATGGCCCCAATGATGATGACCGCCAATGTCCCTCGGGCAGCCCCGATGATTTCATGCCTCACGGTAATGTTTCCCTTGGCATCCCACCAGGTCCTGCCTTTCTTTTCCAGAACCGAACTGGCGATCAACAGAGTGATAATATTCAATCCGACAATCCCGCAGGCATACCCACGACTCCATACCTGAACCGACCTGGAAAGAGCCTGGTTATAGGTCAGGAGGGCTCCCCCTGCGTCCCTGACAGATACTTTAAGCAGCATTTTTCCCGGTGTGGCTCCAAAACGGGAAATGAATACTGGTTCCAAAACGAGAATCCAGAACGTGATGCTGATAAAGGTCGTAATGATGATATCCGCCAAAGGATTCAGGTTGACCAGGGCTATCTGAAGTGGTTCGGATAGTATCGCCAACCCCAGGAGAATCGTAAAAATAATAGCCGTCGAGATACCCAGGTCAATGTAACGGGCAAAAAACCTGACCCAGGGACGAATCTGGGATTTTTCAGGTTTTTCAGGAAGGGGTTCAACAATAGCAGGCTCTGGGGTATTTATACTCTGAACCATTTCGGGGGTATCCTTGTCTGCTGGAATTTCATCAGAATCAGAAGGAAGAGCTGCAGCCCCAAAAATCTGGTCAAGCTTGTCTGCATCAGATTTTGAAAGATCTATCTTCGTGTCTGGTATCGCCATCAGGTCCTGTCTCCACAAGGTATATAGAAAAGGATGTCCATGCCAGGGCCAAAACATTTACGCTTTTTTTTAGGAATACCCTGTGATACAAAATGACATCTTTTTCCGTTTGCCATGAAAAAGTCGCGATTTCCTCATAATCCTGGGTTAATCGGGAGAAAGGTGGAACCTTTGGAATATCTCCCCTGACTATTTTCCGTGACCTGGAAAGCACCAGGGGTCCGAATGAAGTTCAGAAAAGACCATCCGTTTGAACCGAAGTCAAAACTCCGAATGGACCATCGTTGATTGAAATGAAATAGCAGAACCCATGACCTCATCACCCGTTGTTAAAAAAATGAATCAGATGGAATCAGCCGACCCGCCATCGGAAGAGGAGTCCCCGTCATCAATAAGTGGCCGTACTCTCTTTTCAGGGATACGGATAATAATTCCTGTGGTTGCATACTGTGAATCGTTCAGACTCGTAGACGGGAAGGGATACCCCGAGGCTATGATCTCGTAAGTCCCCCCGGAATAATCAAATGACTCCGTATTCCAGGTATATTTCCACGTCCCATCAACAACAGGGGATGTCGTAAAGGTTGTGGCATTGTCGGCCTCGATGGGCACGCGTGAATTATGCAATGAGGTTTCCATATTTTTCATGACCGGACCCCTGATAGAGAGAAAAGTTGTTTTTGACAGGGAATTAGTTCCGGAAATGACCAGTTTATCTCCTTTGTCCACGA
>CAZGXZ010000055.1:0-14421 GCA_964530035.1 uncultured Methanoregulaceae archaeon | reverse complement strand
AGGGGTTGTATAGATGTGAGCGGGGTTCTGTTCGACCGATCCCAGCCCGTCACCGAAGTTCCACGCATATGAAGTCGGCCCTCCCGTGGAAAGGTCTGTGAACTGGACCGACAACGGAGCCTGCCCGGTCAGCGGTGTTGCTACAAAGCCTGCTACGGGGGGTGTTCCCACGGTGATGAACCGGTCAACGGTTTTCCGGTCCGATCCATAGGGTCCGGATACCAGCAGACTGACCGTGTATGCACCCGGGGTGTAGTATGTGTGGACCGGGTTCCGTTCAGTGGACGTTACGCCATCTCCAAAGGACCAGAGAAATGTCGTCGGGGATCCCTGGGAGATATCGTTGAACTGGACGGTCAAAGGAGGGTCACCTGCTTTCGGAGTAGCGATGAAGTTTGCCGAAGGAGGTTGGGGACGTCCGTCAGAAACGATGGTTACAGCAGGGACGGTCCCGGTGGAAGTACCAGGTACTCCCGTGGGGACCGTTGTCGGTAGTGTCGTGACCTGTGGAGGCACGGTAAGTGTTACAACGGGGATTTTTGTCTCGACAGGCTGTGTAATGGTATAGCTATAGACCACTGTCTCCTTACCCCCCGCCTTCCATACGATCTCCAGGCTTCCGGGTTTTTCAGGGCCCGGATAGTCTATTTTCAGTGTTTTTCCCGGGGTCCAGGGCCAGTCCTGCCCATGCAGGAAGCTCAGCCTGTCGGCAGCGATCGGTGCGCCGTTTACCTTCACAACCGTAAAATCTTTCTGAAGTGGGTCGCCACCGTCATGATAAACATACAGGGTGTTACCTGAAGCGTCAACCATCGCCTTCATGGAAGGCGTTTTCTGCATCTGAGGCTGTGTGAGGAACAGGACCGCACCTACAGCCACAACGACGACTACAACGGCAATTATCAGAATGATAAGAAGGTTGCGGGCTATCGCATCATCCTTGTTCATGATAGTACTCTCTTCATCCCGGGACCTTCTCCAACAGCGGTTCACCATCAGGGCTGTTTCCGTGAAGATCCCATTTTTATACAAAGATAGCCCTAAAGACACTTGAATCTTTCAGCATACAGGGATGCTGACCTCCGCAGGTCCCCCGGAGAGAGTACGAGGCACGAAAGGACAACCTTCAAATACTCTTTAAATACCATCCCTTCTCTATGATCGCTAAAAACGCAGGCATCGCCCTTGTATCCGGGTTCCTGGTATTCCTGATCCTGGCAGCGGGATGTACCACCCCGGCACCTCCCACCGTCACACCGGAGCCGACTACACCCCCAACACTTGAGCCGATTACCCCCGAACCGACTGAACTACCCTTTGAGACACCCCTCCCACCGGTTGAAACCCCCACCCCGGAGGTAAACCAGTCACAGGGAAATCTCACAAAAATCACTCCCACACATACTCAAAAGGTCAGCACGGCGACCGACACGGATTTCCTTATTGTATATGACTCATCGAGCAGGGCTCTGTCCGACACTATTGCAAAACTTACCATCGCCCTTGCCGGGAGCAGTGTCATAGGGGACATTCCGCCGGCGTTCCCGGATGTCCTGGCACAGTCCAGGCGGCTTGTAATGGTCACTCAGAACGCGACCAACGAGATTGAACCCATGACGGAACTGAAGGAACCGCAAAACCAGAAGCTCCGGGTACAGTACCTGAACTATACCGCCTCCTTAAACGTGGCCGGCCAGGCTCTGGTCGAGGCGGCTAACCTCTCGATACAAAAGGACTATGTGACTGCAATACGGCATTACCGCGATGCAGATGGCGTCCTGGCCAATACTGTTGCCTTCCCGGACCCTGACAATACCAAGGACCTTTCACAGCTGCGATATTATATAGAACAGGTCATTTCAAGCCTGGAAAACAGGATGTCCCTTGAAAAAGAAAAAGTAACCAACAAGCCCTGATTTTTTTTCTTCCTGCAGCACCTGTGCCGCAATAGTCCAGGAGTTCAATCCTTTTCAGCCTTTACCGGGAAATCGGGGTGTGCCTGGACAAGACGGAACCTGATCGCCGCCCCCATGTCCGGACATCCTGGGACCCGGTCTTCGGCGCGGATTGAACCGCCATATGATTCCATGAGGATGCGGGCTATCTTCAGGCCGAGGCCGTTACTTACACGGAAACTCCCTTCACCTGCGAACCGCTGGAAGATAGCCTCTTTCATGGCGTCAGGGATACCGGGGCCGGTGTCCTCAACTGAGATCTCAACCTTCCCCCCTGCGGTCTCCCTGGCAGAGAGGGATACGTCTATCGCCTCACCACCCGCCTCAAAGCTGTTTCGGATCAGGTGCGAGACCAGCACCGAGAGGAGGTCATCAGCATCTACATATAAACCGGTCATTACCGCCTTGACACGGGCACGGTCATAACCGGACATGGCCAGCTCGAAAACCCGGTCAACAGCCACCGGTGCAAGTATGGGGGTCCTCCGGGAAAGATCTTCATACGTCTCGACTGCCCCTATCGTCCCGGTACAGTCATTGATTACTTTTTTGATCTGGCTGATGATCTCCTTTGACTCCTCCTTCGAGGTATTTTCAAGGAGGGTTGTAAATCCGTTGATAGCCATCGCGTTGTTGCTGATATCATACAACAACACGTCCAGGTACAACCGGGTCCGTTCATATGCACGTTTCAGGTCACATGCCGCAGTATCAAGGGCTCCGATCATCAAGTTGCACGAACCGGCCAGGTGAGAGATCTCATCGTCACCGGTGTCATCGACCCTCTGCTGGAAATCCCTGGATGCCCCGATCTCCTCCATTTTTACCGAAAGATCTTCAAGCCTCCTGAATATCTTGATCCTCATAAGATAGATCATGAGAGCCAGGCAGACAATCGCTATTATAACAAGCCCTGCTATGAACAGGTAGATGGAAGAAAGGCCGTTTTCATAGATTGAACGTGACGAAGTTATGATGAAATAAAACGCGGTTTTACCATCAATCCCAGGTACTTTTACATAGGTGTGGATAACCTGGTCATTCTCCGGAACGAAGGAGTACTGCGCTTCCATACCCCGGATTTCCGGCTGAATGAGTTCTGATTTAGGGGAAACGAGGTCAAGGGTAAGACCGGTCAGTTCACCTATCAGGGCGACCTGGTCACTGGAAATCTGGCGGATGAGGACTATCGTCCCCTTTCGCTCACCATTAAAATCACTCGGCGCGATCAGGGAACTTGCGAGGTAATAATATTCAGGTCCTGTTGATAGTACCCCTGAAGTGCCATTTCCCCTGGAAATGGTGGCCCAGCTCCGGGTGATTGCGTCCTCGACCCCAGGATTCAGTGGGACGGGAGCACCCGATTCACGATCGTACCCGGCGACGTATACCAGGGAGCTGTTCTGGGCAAAAAAAAGCATGTAATCGATGTTGAGGTTTTCAAGGGTTTCCTGGTTGAGATTCTTTTCAGTATACTCCGTATTCGTATCCTGGATGAACTGGTATGTATCATCCCATGGCCCCCAGTCATAGGCAATTTTTTCAAGTCCTAACGCCTCGTGGCCGAGAACCGTCAGAACCACCTCGGCTTTCTTTTGTTCGTCCTGTTTTTCGAACTCTGAAAAAGTCCCGATAAAGACAAATGACGTGTACACTACAAGAAAACTTATCAGGAGCGCGACGCAGATACCTGCTATCAACAGAGATTTAGTCAGGATCTTCATGGTTTAGACCATTTTACCGGTCTTCAGGACATCAGGGCTGATGCAGCAGACGGATAACAATAGAATCGCACCGTTCCCGGATTACCTTTTGGTTTTTTACATGGGCAAAAAATGAATTAGATGATTATTGCCGCCGATTTCTTGTCCTTTTCATCATCAAAATCGGCAACGACAACTTCAGTCGAGAGGATCAGCCCTGCTATCGATCCGGCGTTCTGGAGACCAACCCGCACGACCTTTGCAGGGTCGATTACACCCGAGACATTGAGGTCCTCGTAGCTGTCGGTCTTGGCATTATAGCCGAACGAAGGCTTATTCTCAGACCTGATACGGGCGATGACCTCAGCGCCCTCGATCCCGGCGTTTTTCGCGATCTGGCGGAGTGGCTCCTCAAGCGACCGCCTGACGATGGAGACCCCGATGTCACGGTCGTCGTTGAATACAACCGTATCAAGGGACGGGATTGCCTGGAACAGGGTGATCCCGCCTCCGACGACGACCCCCTCCTCGACAGCCGCCTTTGTTGCGTTCAGGGCGTCATCAATCCTCATCTTCTTCTCCTTGAGCTCGGTCTCCGTGGCCGCACCGACCTTGATGACGGCAACACCGCCACCGAGCTTGCCGAGACGTTTCTTCAGGTCTTCCTTCCTGTACTCGCTGTCGGCGATATTGACCTGCGACTGGATGAGTGCCATCCGTTCATCCACCGCCTTTTTGTCACCCCTGCCACCGACAATAAGGGTCTTCTCATTGTCAATCCTGACAACATGGGCACGGCCGAGCTGGGCTTTTCCGACATTCTCAATCTTCATGCCTTTCTCCTCGGAGATTACTTCGCCACCGGTCAGGATGGCAATGTCCTCGAGGACCGCCTTCTTCTCGTCACCATATCCAGGCGCCTTGACGGCGCACACCTTGAGAGAGCCCCGGATGATGTTCAGGATAAGGGCGGTCTGGGCGTCACCGTCCACGTCCTCGGCGATGATGAGGAGCGGCCTGCCCTCTGCGGCGACCAGTTCCAGGATGGGGACCATCTGTTTTATCGAGGAGAGCCGGCGGTCGGTGATGAGGATATACGGGTCCTCGTACTCACAGACCATCTTTTCATTGTCGGTCACCATGTAGGGCGAGATGAAGCCGCGGTCGATCTGCATACCCTTGACGACATCAAGGCTCGTTTCGAGGCTCTTTGCGTCCTCGACACTGATAAGGCCGTTGTATCCGACCTTCTCCATCGCCTCGGTGATGAGCGCCCCTATCTCTTCATCATTGTTCGCCGATATCGTCGCGACCTGCTGGATCTTGTCCTTGTCCCGGACTGGTGAGCTCGTTGAACCGATGTACCCGACGACTTTTGCAACGGCGGCATCAATGCCGCGCTTGATGGCAATCGGGTTCGCGCCCGATGAGATGTTCTTCAGCCCCTCGGTGATCATCGCCTGCGCAAGCAGCGTTGCCGTAGTCGTCCCGTCGCCGGTCTTGTCCTGGGTCTTCGAGGCTACCTCCTTGACGAGCTTCGCACCCATGTTCTCGAACTTATCGAGGAGCGAGATCTCCTTTGCAATGGTAACCCCGTCGTTCGTCACGATCGGATTGGTGGCCTTGTCGATGACCACGTACCTCCCCTTCGGGCCTAAGGTAATCTTGACCGTGTCAGCAACCTTGTTGACGCCGGCAAGGAGCGCTTTTCGTGCCTCCTCGTCAAACATTATCTGCTTTGATGCCATGGTGCCACCTCACTCGACCTTGGCGAGGATATCCTTGAATTCCACGAAGACAAGGCTTTCGCCGTCAAATTCAAACTTCTCAGAGCTGTAACCGCCGTACAGGACCTTGTCCCCGGCCTTCAGGGGAAGCGGCTTACCGTCGTCGTAGGTCCCGGCAGCGATAACCCTGCCCTCCTTTCTCTTCTCCTGTGCGGATTCGGGGATGTAGATCCCGCTCTTGGTCCGCTCCTCAGGGGTCTCCGGCTTAATCAACACACGTTGTCCAATAGGAGTGATCTGCATGGATAGTTCCTACCGGCCTTCCTGTACCAGGCCAGTGCCATACATATATGTCTGGTCCCTATATAATCATATGTAAAATGTCTATATCATATCAATAGTATTGATATGGTCCGCAGACAAACGGACTAGGCAGAGTTCATGACCCGTCAGATCATCCTCAGGCATCTGGATAAACCACCCCTCGCGAACCATGACGACGACCTCCGGTGGTTTTGCAACAGCATGGGGTTCGGGAGCGGAAGAGACACCGAAAGGGTGGCTACCGCAATCATCGCAGCCCTCCTCCGCCGGTATGCCCGGGAGCCCGGCGTCCCCGTGGAGGAGATTGCAGCCGATCTTGCGATCTCAGAGGCCCGGGTAAACCACCATGTCCGGCATTTCCTTGAGTCGGGCATCCTTTTCCGCAGGAAAAAACTTGTATGCATCCGGGGAAACAGCCTCTGCTCACTCGTCAGGGAGATCAGGAAGGACGCAGAACGGATCTTCGACGACCTCGAAGAAGCTGCCGCCGAGATCGACGCCGCCCACGGGATCCAGAGCAGGCCCAGGTAAGAAATGAGGCAGTGTCGCCTGCCTGGAACAGGGTGCGGGTCTCCCGGCTGCCAGCGGACGCGGTGGCGGCACGACCCGGTCGTACGGAAGAAATGCATAGACCTGGTTGGCACGGGAAGCGGCTTCCCGCATGAAAACATCGGTCACCGGCGAGTACACGATGATTATGGCCTGGGCCCCGGCGAGCTGCCGCAGCCGCAACGCGATGTCCCGGACGAGCCGGCGGTCGTCCTGGTAGAGGGACGGGTCATGTTCGATGAAAACGACCGTTTCGGTGGACTCTTCAACGATGGTCATCACCTGGTCCTGCGTAAAGCCGCGGCGCACCGAGTACCTGACCGTCCGGTGGATGTGGGTGAGGATGCGGGAGAAGTTGCTGCAGACATACAGGAACGGGTACCGCGAGAGGTCGCGGCAGCGGTTGATCCCGGCAATGGGAACGGCTGGAGGCCCTATGACGACGGTCAGCGACCGGTCAGGGAGTTCAATGCCGTGGGGCCAGGAGAGGTCCATCCCGGTGATCTCCCTGTCAGAGAGGAGAAGATATCACCGGGTGCAGGGCGAAAGTGGACCCCTGTGCATTAAAAAAACGGTTCTGCGTATCGATCCGGTTCCGGTCCAGGGGCTGATCCCGGGTTTCCAACGGTGATGGTTCCGTGCTGGCCGGGGCATCATACGACGGGGTGGACCGTGAAAAATGGACGGCATCCAAGTTCAGAAGGACACTGCCTGCCGTTAAAACGTGTTTTTTTTAAAAATATGGTTTATGGTATGAAGACTGCAATGTCACCCAATGGTTCCGACATTGCCTGATGGAGAGCCACCCACGAGGGACCCACCCCAGTCCGAGTCCCCGGGAACGGTCCCTGGCAGTGACCCACCGACGAGGTTAACATTCCAGTCCTGTGAACCCGGGACCGCTCCGCCCCAGATATTGTTGAGGTCCGTCGGGGTCATGGTGGGCATGGGGGTCATATTTACCCACCCGGTGGCAGGCATGAGCGCCTTCTGGTTTGCACCAGCCTTGAGGACACTGCCATACCGTTCGCGGAAACTCAACGTCGCGGTTGGGACGGGTATCGTGGTGGTAACCGGCTTAATCGATGCGCTGGGCATCGGTTTGAAGGTGGTCTTGTTCATCGAGTACAGGTTCGACTTGAAGGTTGTACTCTTCGGAAAGACGGCTGCTGAAAGCGGCGTGATGACGATGAGGGCAGTTACGAGGACGACTGCCACTGCAAGGATATGAATCTTTTTCATGTCTGTTCCTCCTGGTGGTTGTTATCACAGCTCTTGTCGACAGCCCGATAAACTTTCTGGTCGGAACACCAAAAAAAAGGGGTTATAGAGCCTTTTTTGAAGATGGGCGCCCCAGGGTGCGACAGCCAGGGACTGGCCAGCGTTGTTACAGGGCTTCCTGACCGGCCCGGCGGATGGACCCGCGGCGGTAACTTGCCAGTATCCCGGCGAGGCACAGGAGGGTGAACACCAGGAATGCAGCCCGGATGCTGTCAAGGAATGGAACGGTCAGCGCCTGCGACATGACTGATGTCCCGATGAACACCGAGAACGATATCATGGCCACCGCAACGCTGGCAACCATCCCTATGGTCCGCATGGTTGCGACCATGCCTGATGCAATACCGAGGTATTTCCTGTCGACCGAGGACATGATGGCGTTCGTGTTGGGCGATGAGAACAGGGCATAACCAAACCCGAGGAGGAGGAGACTTGCGATGATCACCGGGAGCGGGGTTTCGGCGGAGATGAAGACAAGAGGGATGAGCCCGGCGGCTGTGACTGCCATACCCGCTGAAGCAACGATGCGGGGCTCAACGGTGTCAGACAGTTTTCCGGCCGCCGGGGACAGGAGCATCTGTACGACGGGCTGCGAAACGAGGATGAGCCCGGTGACCTGGGGGTCGAAGGCCCGCACGTACTGGAAGTACAGGGAGAGGAGGAACCCGACGGCGAATGTCGCACCATAGTTGATCATCGCTGCGATGTTCGACATGGTGAAGGTCATGTTCTCCCGGAACAGGCCTGGGGAGAGCAGGGGTGACTGTGCCCGGCGCTCCCACAGGGTAAATGCCGGGGTAAGCACGAGACCGGCACAGATGAAGATAATTCCCTCCGGCGACGGGAGTATGGTGAGGCCGTGCATGAGACAGAAGACCATCGCCATGTATATGCCCGCGCCGGCAATGTCGAACCTCCCTGACTCGTTCCTCCATTCACCGTGCACCCGACGGCTGGTCAGGGCAATCGCGACCACCCCGAGCGGGACAATGACTAAAAAGATGCTCCGCCACCCGAAATACTGGGTCAGGGTCCCGCCGATGAACGGCCCGATCGAGAGTCCGCCATAGATCGTGGCGGTCACGAGGCCGATGGCATGGCCCCGCTCTCCCGGCGGAAAAATGTCGGTGATGATGGCGACCGAAGTCGCGAAGAGGCAGGCGCCCCCGATGCCCTGGAATACCCGGAATGCAATGAGCCAGGACGCAGAGGGGGCAAGGGCGCACAGTGCCGAACCTATCGTGAAGATCAGGGTCCCCGCGATAAAATAGCGTTTCCGGCCGTATATATCCGCGAGGCGGCCGACAGGGATGATGAAGAGAGCACAGGCGAAGATGTAGGCCGTGGTTATCCAGCCAAGGGAGGCCGGGTCGAGGTTGAACTGGTCACCGATGGCGGGAAGAGCGACGGTTATGGAGGAGGTGGTATAGGGGACGAGGAATGAGGCGAGCGAGGCGGCGACCAGTACGCTGCGCCTGACGGCCGGTTCCTCCATGAAGAGTTCAGGTTGGATGGAGGTAATGATGAAGGGAGTGCATCCGGCCCAGAGGCGGGGAGGAGGTTTACTCCCTGACGTATTTGTTCAGGAGGGTGAATGCAATGCCGAAGAACAGGACTGCCGCTATTGCGTAGAGAGACCGGGTGATGCTTCTGGGGTGATCGAGTCCAGTGTAAGGAGTAAGAAAAAGAGAATATTGAAGAGGGCAGGGATTATCTCCTTCTTCTTACCTCTGACACGGACATGTGGGATGGTTGCGGTAGAAGTTGCTTCACTTACCATAGCAGCAAGTGTCCGGGGTGCTATCGGTTGTCAAATTATGACAGGGTCATACTCGATCCTTACCCCTGTTTTACCAGGAAATACCTTGTGAAAGACATGTCGCACGGTCCGGTGAACTTGAGATCAGGATACCCCTTTCCCTTGTATCCGCAGTGGGAAAATATTTGAGTTGGCGAGATCGTGGTCCACCCCTGAATATCCGTGAGAATGAGTGTATATTCGTGGCCGTTTCCAACAACACCTATGCTGAAATAGCCGTTATTATCAGTCGTCGTTGACAGGATGATATTGCATTGTTTATCAGCTGCAACTACGGCCCGACCTCCAACTCCGTTACCGGAACTGTCGGTGACCCTCCCGTTGATGAAATTACATTTCGGTTTGTTGAGGGCGTTACCAAAGTTTTGCCCGGCCACATTGGGAGACGCCTTCGTAAGAAATATGGTCGATATCTCACCAGTTAAAGGATTGATGGGGCTCCATCCTGATTGCAGTGTTTCGACCACCCTGTATGTACCTGGAATGGTCAGGCCTGAAAAGATATAGGCACCATTATTGTCTGTCATCGTCGATTGGAGGGCTGATCCACCTGATGCGAGGTAGAGGGACATCTGCCAGTTTTTTAAAGTCCCTTCACCGGGATCTCTGACCTCGTTCTTATTCATATCGTCATACTTGATCCCGCTGATGCTCCCGGTTTGGGGTGACACCGTGATCACCCGGCTCGAAGAGCTGGCACCGCAATTATTCGTCGCCATCAGGTTAGCCGTAAATGTTCCAGGCTCATTATACGTATAAAGCGGGTTCTGGGCGGTCGACGACCCTCCATCTCCGAACGTCCAGGACCAGGCGGTTGGTGAGCCGGTCGAAGTATCTGTGAACTGAACGGTGAGGGGTGCGTTTCCTGAGCTCTTGTCTACAGTGAAAGATGCAACGGGGGTGGGGCATGCGTTCACGGTTATCGTCCTGGACTGTGATACAGACGAGCCACATGAGTTCGACGCAGTCAGAGTCGCAGTCCATGTCCCTGCCGTAGTGTAAGTATATGATGGGTTCTGGGTGGTTGACGTCCCGCCGTCTCCGAAGTTCCAGGACCAGGAGGTTGGAGAGCCGGTCGAAGTATCGGTGAACTGAACGGTGAGGGGTGCGTTTCCTGAACTCCTGTCCACGGTGAAGGAAGCTGCCGGGGCCTGACACGGTGTTATTACCTGGACCTGGGATACACTTGAACCGCATGAGTTCGACGCCGTGAGAGTGACGTTATAGATCCCGGGACTTCCATAGGTGTATACGGGATTCCGGGTCGTCGAGGTATCCCCGTTCCCAAAGTTCCACGACCAGGCCGTCGGTGAACCGGTGGAAGTGTCGGAAAAATAGACCATCAGCGGGATGGGCCCGGTATTTTTATCTACGTCGAAGGATGCTGCCGGGGCCTGGCAAGGTGTAACCACGATAGAATCGGATGTGCTCGAACCACATGCGCTCGATACCGTGAGAGTGACAGAATAAGTCCCTGCACCTGAGTAGGTATGAGACGGGTTCCGGATCGTTGACGTCGCCCCGTCACCAAAGTTCCATGACCAGGCTGTCGGTGAACCGGTCGAGGTGTCCGTGAACTGCACGGCAAGAGGGACCGGTCCCGAATTTTTATCCGCTGTGAAGGTTGCATAGGGGACGGGGCATGAGGTCACGGTTATCGTCTGGCTGGCAGTTGCCTGGCCGCAGGAGTTCGATACGGTCAGGCTGACCACGAACGAACCCTGGTTACTGAAGATATGGGTGGCATTCCGGGTTACCCCCGTCCCGCCGTCCCCGAAGTCCCAGAGCCAGCTTGTGGGTGATCCTGTTGATGCGTCGGTGAATTGGACCGTGAGCGGTGCGTTTCCGGACATGGGTGCGGCAAGGAACGATGCCTGTGGGTGGGGACATACTGCGACCGTGATAGTCTGCGTCGCCGCCCCTGAACCGAATGCATTTGCCGCTGTCAGTTTCACCTGGTAGGTGCCGGAATTCTGGAATGAATGCAACGGGTTCTGAAGGCTTGATGTTGAACCGTCCCCAAAGTCCCAGTACCAGCTCGTCGGGGTGCCTGACGAGGTATCCGTGAACTGGACGGACAGGGGTGCCATCCCAGAATCCGGGACACCGGTAAAGGAAACCTGGAGGTGGGGTGGTACGGAATACACAACAATAGTCTGAGAAACTGAGTCCATACCTTCTGCATTGCTCGCGGTGAGGAGAACTGTGTAGGTTCCGGCGCTGAGGTAGGTGTGCGTGGGGTTCTTGAGATTCGATGTCCCACCATCGCCGAAACTCCACGACCAGCTTGTCGGGCCGCCGGTTGTGATATCTGTGAACTGGATTACCTGCCCGGCTATGACGGGTTTTGGTGAGTAGGTAAATGAAGCCTGCAATGCATTTCCCGGCTCCATGCCTGCACCCTGCCGGAACAGGAGATGCTGGCCCGAACTGTCCCAGTATACGACCCCGACGGTGCCGGGATCGGCGCTGCCGGCCGGGACAAGAAGGGCTGTGCCGACCGCCCACGTATCCCCTTTCCAGGGAACCTCCGAACCGTCAGATCGTATCAACCTGATTTCGGATGGGTCCACAGTCCCGTCGCTGTTCCAGACTGTCGACGACGACTCTCCGAGCGGGTCACCTCCGACATGGGTGATGCGGATATAGGTCTGTCCGGGAGTAGAGGTGTACGTCGTGATATTCGGAGTGATCTCCGGGATCTTTCCCGATATGGGTTGGGAGATGAGCACAAGGAACACAATAGCAACGGCGACCGCTATCAGGGATATGAGGAGAAGGGACCCGATCATTTCTGAATCGGCACGGTCGGTTTTCAAGCTCCGGACACGGGTCATTGGAGTACCAATTCCTTATCAGGAATCGCGTTTATCTGCGTATAACGCCAGGGGCACAAGAATGTACCTGTCCCGGCACCGTACTTCATCCTGATCGTCAGATATCATACCGCCCTGTTTATCAGCAGGTCGATATCAACCGGCACATGGATATAATCGAGGATCACCGGAGCACGGGAAACAGTCAAAACTGGTCCTGATGAAGCGGAATTCTCGGGGTCTGCTTCCAGGAACACGGTCCGCCACATATCGGCCGTCTGTGCGTCCGCTGTTCCCGACACGCTTATTGTGACGCTCTGGAGGTTCGTTACAAGGGTATGGGAAGGGGCACCGACGCTTTCCCTGACCTGCACCGATCCTGTCCCGCCGAGCTGGGTAGTATCTGATGATCCCTTTGGTAGGATTTCCAGGTCAGTAATGCTGACTAAGGTATAACCAACCTTCTTTTGGACTGATATTTCCGGGCTCAGCTGGATGACCATCCCATCATCCTGTTTCAGAAAGACACCACCGTTCTGGTAGAAGTAATTCTGGTAGATCCAATAGTTGTTCTTCGAACGATAGTCCAGTGAACCCATGGGGTGGTTCACAGGGAATGAAACCTCAGGCCCCTCGAGGGTATAACTCTGAGGGATCATGAAAGCGGCGTTCGTCCCGGATGGCAATGTAAGATAAAACGGATAATTCAAACCGCTGTTCAGGCCATACGCCCCGTCAAGGATGTTTACGGCGTACTGACTGCCTAATTCCGGGTGGTTTATGACGGTCGCATTCGAAAGGATGGAGCTGTTGTTTTTCACCGTGCTGATGGATAAGGTCTCGTTCTGGAACAACGTCACGGAAAGAACATTATTACTGTCAGTTATCGTTATAGGGGGGCCGGGGAGGTAGTTCACGGTAACCCAGCACGGCATGCCCGGATACAGGATATAATCAGACTGTGTTATTGGCGAGGCAGAAGAAGAGCGTATAAAGTCGATAATTAGATTGTCCTTCTTTTCATTGATCCCAAGCGTCCCCCCTGACCCAACCGGGTTCAGTAGCGGGAGTCCGGATAACCCGCCCTGGGTCAGCCCGCTCTGCGTCCCAAGGTTGATGGAACGGTAGATGGGGACGTTTTGCCGGTTGTTTACCCAGAGGGAGTCGATGTCACCCTTGACACCCACCATCTGCTGGCCGATGTAGTTCATGTGTGCTATCTCGTTCTCCCTGCCCTGGGCAGGAACCGCGTAGGTGATGTAGAGCGAGAGGGCTACCGTAAGGATGCCCAGGAGGAGGACAAAACCGATGAGTTCCGAAAGGGCATCGTCATGGTCCCGGTGCATCATGATCGGTGAAGGGTTCTCCCGGATGATATAAAAGAGTACATCTGGGACCAAAATACTGGACGGAGTGGGGTTGTTATCTCTCCGGGTTCATTTCCCCGTGTCCTTCTTCCTCGGGTTTCCTTACCCTTTTCACCTTCACGCGGGGTGATTCCTTGTGGAGGAATGCCCCGATGTCCAGTGAGAAATCCTGACTCCAGCAGTCTTCATTTTCAAGGACCTCGTAGGTGTCCTCCATGGCCCGCCTCACATGTTTACCGAGGCCGACCTTCATCACGTCGTCAGACCGGAGCAGTTCACCGGCCCTGCGGTGCCTGCGGGCCAGTTCCACGATATAGACCCCGCCCTCGATGAACGGCCCGGCAAGGAGTCCCGGAGATGACGGGTCGATATACTTTTCGATAAACCTGGCCGTGTTTTCACGGTTCTGGACAGGCGGCCCGGTATGGCGGCGGACCGGCGGCAGGACATCAGTGAGCAGCTCGAAGAGGAGGATGCAGCGGTCCCGGCCCATGGCATGGGACACGCGGTTGACGATAAACCCGTTCCTTGCAAGGAGGTCGGCGACCGCCTCCGTGCTCTTGCGGAGCTGGGGGACCACGATGTCCTCGATGAACGGCGGGGTCGCGAAGGTGACCGCATATAATGTGGTGCCTCGTCTGCCGAGTGTTCCCGCGTGGGAACCCTTTTAAATGGGGGGGGGGTGGGGTGGTAAGAAAAAGGCCTCGTGCGGTGCCTCGAGGTACCCCGCCGCAAGGTCTGAAAATTCAAGCATCCGGGTTAGGGAGACCGAGGCTGCCACGTTCCGGCACGGGTCGACAGGGTCGATGACGACGAGCGGGTCGGAAAACTGCCTTGCCTGGTGCCCTTCGAGGTCGATGGTCACCCCAGGCTTCCACCG
>CAZGXZ010000054.1:4560-14439 GCA_964530035.1 uncultured Methanoregulaceae archaeon | reverse complement strand
GGCATATGCACGCGTGCATGTCCGCTGGGTGCACTGGAGGTGCAGGATGAAGGATAAGTATGATGTCCTCGTCATCGGAAGCGGACCGGGAGGGGCTATTGCTGCCAGGACCGCAGCACAGGCAGGGTTGTCGGTGTGCATCGTCGAAAAGCGGCCGGCCGTGGGGACTCCGGTCAGGTGTGCAGAGGGTATCGGCATGGACGCCCTCGCGGAGTTCATCAAGCCTGACCCGGCCTGGATATCTGCATAAATGGCTGGGGCGGAGATCGTAGCCCCTGACGGGACCTCGATGAAACTCAGCTCCCAGATGGCTGGGAGCAAGGTCGGGTACATCCTTGAGCGCAAGATCTTCGACAGGGAACTCGTCAAGCAGGCGGTCGCGGCCGGGGCCGATGTCTTCATGAAGACACGTGCTTCTGCGCCGATCATCGAGGACGGATATGTCCGCGGAGCGAAACTCGAGCACAACGGCACGGAAAGGGAGGTCCGGGCGGGTTTGACCATAGCCGCGGACGGTGTCGAGTCCAAGTTCTCGAGATGGTGTGGCATCGACACCACCGTCCCCCTCCGGGAGATCATGAGCAGTGCCCAGTACCTGATGACCAATATACCGATAGAACCCGATACCACTGTTTTCTACCTTGGCAACACGGTTGCCCCGGAAGGCTATCTCTGGGTCTTCCCCAAGGGAGACGGGATGGCAAATGTCGGTATCGGCATTTCGGGACGAAAAAGCGGGGACGGGCACAGGGCCATAGATTATCTCGATTCATTTGTCAGGGAACATTACCCGGACGGAAAGATTATAGAGTCCATCGTGGCAGGTGTTTCGGTGTGCAGGCCGCTTGAGGCAACCGTTGCAGACGGACTTATCATCGTGGGGGACGCAGCACGTGTCGTCGACCCCCTGACCGGGGGCGGGATCTACAATGCCATGTTTACCGGGAAACTTGCAGGCGAGACCGCTGCAAAGTGCCTGAAATCAGGTGATGTCAGCAAGGAAGCCCTCATGGGATATGACCGGGCATGGCGGGCCTCGAAGATGGGCAGGACCATCGAGCGAAATTACAAGGTCAAGGAATACCTCATCAAACAGGCCGATGAAAAATTAAATTCACTTATCCGTTCCGTGAAGGAGATTGACCTTGCGGAGATGTCAACCTTCAACCTCATCAGGGAACTCGTCCGCAGGAACCCAAGGCTCCTCCTCGATTTTGGGGCACTGAAGGAATTCCTGGCCTGATCCCGTCAGGGGACCAGGCTTCCTCCCATGGGGCACCATGACCTCCGCATCCGGTGATCCCGGGCCGGCGAAGGGGGTGTGCCGCTTCTGCGGGGTTGACGAGGCAGGAAAGGGAGCAGTGCTCGGACCTCTCGTCGTTGCAGGGGTCGGGTGTTCAGATGACCCTGACCTTCCCGGTATCCCGGTACGGGATTCGAAGACACTTTCCCCCCGGATGAGGGACGACCTGTTCGGGGAAATTGTCCGCACGTGCAGCTTCAGGACCATTATCCTGTCTGCTGAAGAAATCGACCGTTTCCGGTCAGCTGCAGGCATGAACGAGCTCATGGCACGGACCCATGCAGGTGTCATCCGGGCACTCGTCCCTGAAATCGCCTATGTCGATGCCTGCGATGTGAATGCAGCGCGTCATGGCAGGTCTGTTTCCGCGTTCCTGGACCATGCATGTCGCATCTACTCCTCGCACCGGGCCGAGGACAGGTACCCGCTCGTTGCAGCTGCATCAATCGTTGCAAAGGTCACGAGGGACAGGGAGATAGAGGCTATGAAGGGACGCTGGGGAGAGATAGGGAGTGGATACCCGTCTGACCCCGTGACGGTCGCATTCCTCCTGGATTATATCGCGACGGCCGGCGAGCCGCCTGCATGTGCCCGGTGGAGCTGGAAAACGGTTACGAACCTCATCGGAAGGACTGAACAACGGTTTCTCTCTGATTTTTAGGAATTCAGCACAATCCACACGTATAAAACGGATCACAGGGATGTACTAAGAATGAACTGGCTCCTTATCATCGCAATTCTTGTTGCGATCTATGCGTGTGCAGCGTTCTGCCTTTATTTGGCGAAGCAGCGCAGGGAGCAGGACTCATCGTGCGAGGGGGGCCTGAAAAGCGGGGAAGGACTCTCCCGGTACCTTGACAACATCATGTTCTATGGCCCCATACTGGCGATAAAAACCACAAAAACCACGTTTCTCGACTTTTTCAAGCGTTTTTCCGGTCCCCTCAGGATATATGCGTCTGCAGGGGTGGTCGCGGTCGTCGTCGTTTCAGTCCTGATGGCGCTGCTGCTCATCCTTTCCGTCAGGTTTACCCTCCTCCTCCAGCCCGAACCTACCGGGATCTACAAGCCACAGAACATCCTCCTGATCCCCGGGATCAACGAGTATGTCCCGTCCACGTTTGCGGTCTGGTTTGCATTCGTGCTGACCATCGCCATCCACGAGTTCGGTCATGGCATTCTCTGCAGGATTGAAAACATCAGGGTGAACGGAATAGGGGCTCTTGTCGCCGTCATTCCCATCGGCTTTTTCGTCGAGCCCGATGAGGCGGAACTCGAAAAAAGTCCAAGGAAAGCCAAGGTCAGGATGTATGGAGCCGGGATCACCAACAACCTCGTTGTCGGGTTTACCTGCTTCGTCCTCATGGTCCTCGTCGCCCAGATGGCGGTCCCCACGGGGGATCCTGTCATCGCTGGCGTTTACAAGGACTACCCGGCGGCGATCGCAGGCGTCCCCCCCAACTCCGTCATACAGGAGATCAACGGGATCCCCGTCGCTGACCGAAACCAGATCAGTTCGCTCTTGAACACGACCGTGCCCGGAGACCGGGTCGTCCTCACGGTCAGGCAGGGGACTGCCCTTACCGACTATACCCTCGTCCTGTCACGCTGGCCTGAGTCCATGGGTGAAAGGCAGAACGGGTTCATGGGAGTCACGTACTATGATGCACAGGCACTTTCAGCAGGGCTGTCCTCGTTCCTCTCTCCCCTCGGGTTCGTCCAGTTCCTGGCTGTGCCGTTTGATACCTCGGCGGGTGGAAAGTATTTCAGGATCCTCGCCTTTGAGACCCCGGAGCAGGCCTTTTTCACCGCACCCTTCCCGGGGTTCTGGGAGACCGTCCACCTGTTGTTCTGGTGCGGCTGGATAAACATCAACGTCGGTATCTTCAATGCCATTCCCATGGTCCCCCTGGACGGGGGGTATATCTTCCGGGAAGGTGTCACTGGAATGCTGGAAAAACGAAAACTCACCCAGTATGCACCGAGGATCACGGCAGCCATCAGCGCGCTCATGATGACCCTTCTCGTATCGATCATCCTCCTGCCGTACCTCCTCCACCTTTGAGAACGGGGCGGTCAGGGTGCCAGGATTTTCGATAAAAAGGCAGCCAGCAGTAAAAAGGCGACCATGAAGATACCGTACCCCGACAGGGGCTCCGTCTCTTGAACAGCGGGAAGTCCGCCGGCGAGCCTGCTTATCCCATATGCTGCCGTCGCCGACACCAGGAGGATCACCAGCTCTTTCCTCCACCCGGTTATAAGGTCCATGGTAAGAAAAGGGATTCCCTGAAGACCTGCATCTCAGGTGCCTGCAGGGAACAGGAGAACGCTGTTTATCTGTTCAGTCCATCTCGAGGTCCATCTCGACCCCGCCCATGGCCCCGGCCACGATATTGTACAGGAACGCATAGACCGCTCCCATGATGAACCCGAATACGATGCCGAAGATCACCATCATCACTACCATGAGGACTCCGGTGGCACCGGCGGTCAGGGCGCTCAGCCCGAGCTGGTTGACCTGCTCACCTGCGAGGAACCCTACGCCGATACCCCACAGGAGCCCCCAGATAAGGCCGAAAATTGCCCCGAACTTCGCTACGGTAAATACTCCGAACTTCTTGATGCGAGTTGCCTTGATAACCATTTCAGAAACCGTCCGTATATTCTGTACCAGATGTTGGGGTATGGTCAGTTAAATAAGCTGATGGGTTGATCCTGCTCCGGACAGGAGACGGCCGTGTCCAACCCGGCCCGGGCTGCACCAGTACCCTGGGTTTTTTGGGGCAGAGTAAAACACGCGTCCCGGACGCCGCTACGGCGTGGATGAAAAGAGGACGGTCCCCGGCCAGTACGACCAGGGGTGACGCCGGAACCGGAGGGACAGGGGCCCTTACTCCTTCGGGGGTTTTGAATGCACCTGCGCCGGTTCCTCTCCGAGCGGGGCTACATTTCCCGCATTTTTTTCTACCTCGGCTATCCTGGAGAGGAGTTCATTCACCTTCTCGGGCGTGGGCACATCACCAAGAAGGCTCTCGTCCAGGCCGGTAACCAGGTCGTCCTTCTCGGGGAGGTCGTCAAGACCGCCGAGAAACTTTGCTCCCTGACGGATAAGGGCCGATATCTCGAAGGGGAAGATGATCTTGGTCGCCTGGCCGTTTGACATCGTCTTGAGGGCGTCGAGCGACATGATGGTGATGGCCCGCCGGTCCATGGAACGTGCTCCGACCGACACGATTCTAAGGGACTGGGCCTCTCCCTGCGCCTGCAGGATGCGGGAAATCCGCTCACCCTCGGCTCTCAGTACCCGCCCCATCCGGTCACCCTCGGCCTCGAGGATCATGCTCTGCTTGGTACCTTCTGCCCTGAGGATAACCGCCCGCTTCTCCCCGTCAGCCCGCAGGATTGCAGCACGGCGGTTCCGTTCTGCTGAAGTCTGCTCGGTCATGGCCTGCTTGACCTCACCGATGGGGTCCACCTCCTTGATCTCCACGCGCTCGACCTTGACACCCCACTGGTCGGTTTCACGGTCGAGGATGTCACGGAGCTTGGTGTTAATGACATCACGGTTGTACAGGATCTCATCAAGCTCCATGTCACCGATGACACCACGCAGGGTCGTCTGGGCCAAGGCT
Source organism: uncultured Methanoregulaceae archaeon (assembly GCA_964530035.1). Classification (GTDB taxonomy): domain Archaea; phylum Halobacteriota; class Methanomicrobia; order Methanomicrobiales; family Methanospirillaceae; genus KLAP105. The sequence continues at coordinate 9,504 of CAZGXZ010000054.1, read as the reverse complement.
ACCGTTGCCATCCGGTAGTCTGCCACCTGGAACCAGGCCTTCTCGGGATCGATGACACGGATATACACGATCGCATCGACATTGGTCGGAGAGTTGTCCTTCGTGATGACCTCCTGCTGCGGGACGCTCATGACCTGCGTCCGGAGGTCCAGCTTTACGGCTGTGGTGATGACCGGGATGATCCAGCGGAACCCCGGGTTCATCCGGCCGATATATCGTCCGAGCCGTATCTGGAGCCCCTGCTCGTACGGCTGGATGATCACGACACCTCGTGCAAAAATCAGTACAATTGCCAGGATGAGAAAGATAGTGATGAGTGTTTCCAGGAAAGCCATGGTGGATCAGATCTCTTCAACATCTACATGGACTCCTTCGGATCGAATGACCCGTATCCGGGAGCCGGCGGGTATTTTTTTACCCATGATACTCTGGGCGCTCCATTCCTGTCCTTCGACAAGGACCTTGCCCTGGAGGGAGTCATCGGTCACGTCCACGACGACACGCCCCTCCTTGCCTTCAAGCGAGTCCCGGCTGGTCGTCATCGGCTTCTGGTCGGGAGCTATCCGGCTGTACATCCAGACCGTAACGGCTGCTGCGATGAGGGCGATGACCACGCCAAGCACGATACCCAGCGGGGATGAGAAGATATCGACCCCGAGCAGGATGAGGATACCGAGAATGATGAGGACCGTTCCAGGTACCGCTACAAAGAAACCGGGATTGAATGCTTCAAGGACCAAAAGGAGCGTGCCCAGCACGACCAGGGCCCATCCTATGGGCAGGCCCGCAACTGTTACCATACCTGATGATTGTCACCTGAAGATAAGAGGCCTCTCATTGGAGCCAACCTGGCGACCTTGTTTTTAAGGCAGGATACGCAGATATTTACCTATTCACGCAACAGTGCAACCTTGCTGCCATGAGGGACCCCGAGGTCTTCAGCGATGGGGATGCACTTCGCTGCAAGGAGATAGGCAACAGGCGGGAGGTCACAGTATTCTCTCAGGGACTCGTAATTTGCCATTCCCTTCGAGATTACCAGGCTTGCCGTATCGAACTCGTGAAGGAGGCGGGCCGGCATCAGGTCAAACCTGATCCCGAGTTCATTTCCCGCACCTCCGGTCATCAGGAGGTCTGCCTCCCGGTCGATCCCCAGGCCGGCAGCTTCGATAAGTGTCGCATCATTGAGGATGGGGGCATCGCGGACGACAACCGTGACTCTGGACCCGAGGGACTTCAGGTGCCGCAGCAGGAGCCTGTCGAACACGATCTCGCCACAGTTGTCGGTGAAATAGACCACCTTTCCCAGGTAGTCGAGCATGGCTCCCGTATCGTCCAGGAAAAGCCCCTTCTCATGTTCAGATCTATAATACGCTGAAAAATCATCGGCAACCTCGTGTTCCATGACCCCGTAATCATAGGTATTCCCGATGATACTCGCGAGCACGAGTTCCCGGAAACCGGCATCAGGTGGGACCAGCGTATCGGCGACCGCAAGCGCCTCACGGTTTCCCCTCTTCTTGAGTTCTGCAAACGGGTCATCGCACCCGATCATCCGGCAGGCGCAACGGTGAACGGCAGATGCTGTCTGGGGGTGCGGGAGGGAGAGACGTGAAAACGAACCGAGCAGTTTTGTACATTCCGCGACGATCGTTTCCTCCCGGTCTTTTGTAACATTGCACAGAGCGCATTCAAGACGGACGCGGGACACCAGACATCCCGTACAGCGTTCGTCAAGCCTCATGCCGTTTACCCTGTTTTGGAATCTGTAAAAATGATGGGGCCACTGCGATTTGAACGCAGGTCAGAAGACCCCCAGTCTCCTAGGATGGCCAGGCTACCCTATGGCCCCGCTCCCATAGAATATGCCACCAGGACATATCTACCTTCGCCTTTTCGACATGCGGTATATTTGAACCGCCCCCAGGGGGAAACCGGGAGCGGGCACCAGGGGTTCCAGCGGGATACCGGGACATTCAACAACATATAAATAAGACGGCTCTGAAGAGAGATAATGAAAATATACCGCCATGCGCCCCCTGCACAAGGACAGGTTTTATGGCATGCGGGACAGGGGTATTGCATGAAAAACAGCGATCATAGGAAGGGCCAGGGTAACAGGAGGTAATGATGCTCAAGACGAAGATAGCAGGAGTGATTGAAAGGATGAACCTTATACCGGGGATAAAGGCGTGCAGCCTTGTGTCCAGGGATGGCATCATGCTTGGTTCATCATCATCCGCGACATTCAACGAGTCCTGGTTCGCCGCGATGACCGCCACCCTGCTCGCTTCAGCCGAATCGGCATCGGTCATTATCCAGACCAAGGCCCCTGACATGGTCTCGATACAGTCCCCCGATGCCACGCTGGTCATCATGGGTGCGGGGGACAAGCTGCTCGTCTGTGCCCTCTTTGAACCGCCCGTGGCTGATGCATCGGTCAGGGAAGACCTGTCAGCAGTCGCCATGCATGTCAGCGAGGTATTCTGATGTATACCATCATGGTTGTCGATGACAGCCCGTTTATCGTCGATATCTTCGTCACCATGCTGGAACGGGGAGGCTACCGGACCGTCGCAGCATATGGGGGACAGGAAGCCCTGGACACACTCCTGACCCTTCAGCCGGACCTCATCCTCCTCGACATCATGATGGAGCCCATGGACGGATGGGAAACGCTTGTCAACATCAAGGGAAACCTGGAAATCAAAGATATCCCGGTCATGATGCTCACGGCAAAACAACTCACACCCTTTGAGGCGAAGGAATACGGCATCTACATCGAGGATTACATCCTGAAGCCCATCACGCACAAGGAACTGTACGATGCCATCGAACGGGTCCTCTCGCGGAAGAAGACGATTGAGAGGGACATGAGCCAGGCCCTTGATGCAGGGTTCGACAAGAAGATCATCGATGAGTACGGACGCCTCTCAAAAAGCATCGACATCAACCGGCGGCTCCTCCGTATCCTCGAAACGACCTACAACATCAGCGACCCCGGGATGAAACTGTCGGAGGATATCAACACGGCCATCAGGAACATGCAGGTGAACCTGAACTTCCAGGAAGCACGGCTCCAGCAGATCCGCGAGGACTTTTCAAGGAAACCGGCACCCAGGTTCTAAAAAAAAGGCTTTACACTTTTTCCAGGGTAATTCTTACCCGGTCACCTGCTTTCAGGCCGTGACCCTTGGGGACATCGATGTTAAACCAGAGGCTCCCCGGGTCGTCCTGGGTACTGTCCTGGGACATGAGGCAGTCCTTCTGCTCGTTTATCGATGCGATAAACTCTATCTCTTTTTCAAACTGTGCAACCGTTACCATAAAAAGAGAGTTTTGTGCGGATGTGTTCAGACAACTGCACGGGTGACCATCCAGGTGGTGCTGTTGGAATAGCTCCAGCGGATGATCTTCAGTTCCTGGCATATCTCAGCGAGAATAGCCATGTTCGTTCCTACTTCCTTTGAGGAGAGGCCGAGGTCCTTGGCAATATATTTGGATTTGAAATAATGCTTACCCTTCAGGATCCCACCGTCCAAATAACTGAGGATCTTGTCCTGGGTTTCATTGTACCTCTCCCTGATCCTTCGCGTCGTTTCGTGCATAGATTCACCTGTGAGGATCATGGTGACCGGAAAGGATACCGGTCGTGTGCATGATTCATGCGTGTTCCATCGTCCCGCCGCCAGGCGGCAGAACTCTTGTCTCTCAGCTATATAATCATTGGAACTTAAAGCTAGCGCTCGTTTTTAATAAAAATGAGGCGGGAAGTCGGTATCAGCTGCCGGTACCGGCAGAGGATATCTTCGTTATCAGGGCTTCCAGCACGGTATCACGCATCCCTTCGACGAACTTGATCGACCCGACCACAAGGTGTCCGCCGCCGCTGATTCCCCCGCCGGGGATTTCATCACGGAGCTCGCGGACCATCCTCGGGATGTTCATCATTACTCCACGGGAGCGGAGGACTGCAAAGTCCGGTCCAAAACCAAGGGTTACCACCGGTTCTCCCTCATAGGTCCGGCACAGGCGGTCATGGACCTCCCCCGAGGTCTTCCCCGGAGGAGGGAAGGTAAACTTGTGGGCATGGATCTCCACGTCGATGAGGAACAGGTGGGCCCCGTTGGCAAGGTCACGGCGGACCACGTGGGGCATACAGGCACTCATCTGTTCCTCTATCGCATCGTTTGCCTGCTCGGCAAGGAGCTTTTTAAGGGCCCTGAACCGTTCCGGGTCACCCGTCATGTTCAGTATGTCCTTTACCAGTTCCCGTCCGTCATTGAACCGTAGGAAGAACTGGGTGTAATCGAGGGCAAGGGCCATCTCCTTTAAGTCATCATCGCTGTATTCACTGCGGATCAGGCCGATATACCGTTGTCTTTCCGGTGCCTCGCTGCGGTCCCCGGTCCCGGCAACTGCCGGGAGGTGCCGGATCACGGGCTCAACCGCGGGGTTGATGAGACGTGCCACTTCGGTGCCCAGCATACCGGCGGTTATCCCGAAATCGCCCCCCTGGTGGTACGGGTTCACATGCCCGATGAGGTAGTCGTCGACGATGGTGTCAGGGTGGTGGTGGTCGATGGTCAGGATGGAGAGCCCGTAGATTTTTGCAAACCGGAGGGACGGCATGTCCTCCTCGGTCGAACCGTTGTCGGTCAGGATAATCAGCGGAAGTTTCTGCCCGAACCTGACATGGTCCTTGAGCGCAAAGTCTATGTCACGGGTGATGTCCTCGACCTCGTAGAACGGCGCCTTCGAGGGAGAGCGTTTGAACAGGAAATAATCAGCATCGAAATCGCCTCCGGAGTCACGGATAAGTGATACCACGGCCTGCTCGATGGCGACCGCCGAACAGATGCCGTCGGCATCGGCATGGTGCCGGAGTATGATCGGCTGGGCGGTAAAGACCGCCTTGCGAATCTGTTTCGCCACCTGCTTCAT
>CAZGXZ010000054.1:0-4550 GCA_964530035.1 uncultured Methanoregulaceae archaeon | reverse complement strand
AAGTTCATTGATGCTGTGGCTGGCGATGATGAGATCGCAGGTTTCAGGCGCTCCAGCACCTCGCTCTCCACCAGGAACGGGATGTCCGCGGGCTCCGAGCGGAGGTCGAGGGCGGTCTCGATCCGGTTCCGGACGGTTTCAGCCTCGACCCCGGTCAGTACCGTCATCGACTCAACCTCCACCTGCAACTGGTTGTTCCGCTGCATCACCTCCCCGATGATCCGTACCTCGTCGCCCAGTTCGACCTCGGGATATGCCCGCACGCCCGCCTCCACAAATGCCGCGGCATTCTCCGTCCCGGACTCGTCCACGATGGTGAAGATGGTCGGACCCCCGGTCTGCTTTATCTGGGAGACCTCCCCCTCGATCATGACAGTCCTGCCCCTCTTCGAGGCCAGGTCTGACAGCCGGACGGCCGGCGAGGAACGCTCAACGACCCGGGTCTCATACCTCGGGATCAGCTCCTCGGACAGGTCGATGTTCCCGTTGTCACGGATCTTCACGACCCTGACCAGGATATTTTCCCGCTCATGGTGTTCCGTCTTGACGTTGCTCTTATGGACCAGCCCCTTGATGCGGTCATTTAACTGGACGAAGGTCCCGAAGTTGGCAAATCCCTGGACCTTGCCGATGTAGACGGTACCCTCCTTGACATCGGAAAGATCGCAGGTATGAGAAAGGCGATATACAAGTATCGAATCAGTAGTATCCATCGGCTCGTATCCCCGGCGTTCTATTCATACCAGAATCATTGCATAGGGCGGCACGACCCCTCCGGGCATCGTCAGGAACGGGCTTCTTCGGCCCTGCCCGGGCAGGTGCCCTGCCGGCATCCCCCTGAGGGTCGTTCTGCTCCCCCTTCTGATTACTATCGTTGTTTCACTTTTTATACACTAACATATCCGCGGCAAGCGACAGGCCCTCCCGCGGGCAGGTCCATCATACAGGATGTTACCGGGAGTGATGCACCCGGTGCGGCCTATTCGTCCCTGAAACCGATTTCCACCATCGCCAGGTCATCAGGGGCGATGATGTCCCCGGAAAAGCACTGCCGTGCATCACTGATGTGGGCATCGGTCTTCGTATACCGTGAGCTGATATGAAACAGGGCCAGTTTCCGGGCCTTGTAGCGGGTTGCCGAGATGCCTGCATCCTTCGCGGTCGAATGGGCAAACTCTGTCGCTTTCTGACGTTCAGACTCGTCAAAGGTCGCATCATGGATAAAAAGGTCGGCACCGGAAACAAGGTCCGGGGGGAGGGAGCTGACCGGCCGGGTATCCCCGGTGTAGACGACCTTCCGGCCAGGCCTCCTGGAGCCCATCACGTCACCAGGGCGGATAACCGTCGGACAGCCGTCTCTTTGGATGGTGACCTCCTCGCCACGCTGCAGCCTGCCGAACAGGGGTCCGGGCGGGACTCCGAGGGCGATCGCGGTCTCCCTGTCGAAACGGCCCGGACGGTCGTCCTCGCACAGCACGTAACCGAGTGCGGGTGTCCCGTGGTCGACGGCAAATGCGGTGACGGTGTAGCCATCGAACCGGACCTGGTCACCGTCCGAGATCCGCATACTCCTGACGGGAAACCGGATATTGTTCCGGCATATGCGTTTCATTTCACCGACAAACTCCTCAACCCCGGCCGGTCCGAACACCCTGAGCGGTGCGTCCCGCCCGATAAATGAGAGGGTCTGGACAAGCCCGATCACGCCGAGGAAATGGTCGGCGTGCCAGTGGGTGATGAAGATAGCATCAACCGTGAACCCTGTCCTTGCGCGCATCATCTGCTGCTGGGCACCCTCGCCGCAGTCGAACAGGAGGGTATCCGCGCCCCTGCGGACCATGATGCAGGAAAGCGTCCGCGTGGTGGTGGGGATGGCCCCTGCCGTCCCCAGGAAATGCACGTGGAGTGTCTCTCCGCTCATGAAAACCACCCGGTGAGGACACGGCTGCTCGTTCCGGCTTCCTTGAGGTTCCTGCCTTCAACGACGATTATGCCCCGGTAGTCCGAAACAACGGCCCTGCCGACGGCATTCCAGTCGACCGTACCTGCTCCGAGCGCGAGGTGCTCGTCTGATGACCCGTGGTTGTCATGGAGATGGAGGTGCCGGGCCGACTTCAGGTAGGGAAGGAACCTGTCCACCAGGCCGAGCGTGTTCGCATGACCGATATCGATACAGATCCCAATCCCCTCGATGCCTTCGGTCATCCCGACGAGCTCCTCGGGTTCCCTGCACAGGAACTCCCTGATCCCGATCATGTTTTCCAGGCAGGCGGTCACCCCGGCATCCGCCGCCGTCCGGCCGATGGTCATGAGGGCGGCCTTCTGGTGCTCCCATGATCGCTGGGGCACCAGTTTGCCGGCCGGAGAGAGGTAGCCCGGGTGCACGGTGACACGGTCGGTGAATTCAGCGGCCTTTTCGATACAGGTGCAGACCTGGCGGATGGACTCCTGCCAGATAGGGTAATTCAATGCAGCGAGGTTCAGGTCACCGTAGGGGGCGTGGACACTCGCTTTCAGGCGTGTCGAGGCAAGCACCTCCCTGATACGGGACAGGCACTCAGGCTGGTCGAGCCGGTAGTTGCCATCGGCGACTATCTCCCAACCCGAGAAACCGGCCTCCTCAATTCCGTATACCCACTCTATCGAGTCCCATACTTTTGAAGACGAAGAAAAATGCCAGTTCCGGGTCATGCGGGTACCGCCACCTGACTGAGCACTTCACGCGACTTCTCCCGGAACTCCTGAAGGCTCCCCCTGTTCTCGATGTGAAGGTCCGCTTTCCCCATGGCGGCGAATAAGCCCCACCGCTCCTCGCGCCGGTCCCGGGCGGTGAGTTCCTCGAGCGTGGCGGCATCATCGGGACGTCCCCTGCCTGCAAGTCGCGCAAGACGGGACGCGTCCGGGGCATCGATCGCAACCAGGAAAAAATCAGGAAAGTGTTCCTTCAGGGCATCTACCTCGGCATCCCCCCTGATACCGTCGACAAGGACAGTGCCGGCTTTTTCTTCCTCTATTACAGGGATGCATTCTTCCGCGATCGCCGCCATCCCCCGTTCCTCCCTGAGTTTCCTTGAAATGAACCCCATGTTTTCATCAGTCGGCTCCATACCTGCCGCAAAAACCGCTTTTCGGATCACATCCCCCATCACAATGACAGGGATGCCCATTTCACGGGCTATCCGGGAGAACTCACCTTTTCCGCTCGCTGGAAGACCGACGACACCTATGACCTTCATACCACTCTTCTCCACTGTCCCGCGTCCTGATCCTGACCGGCCTGTCCAGTCCGTCCGCTACCGCCCGGATCTCATCGACCGAAAGGGGCTCTGTGCCGTGAACAACACCCTGCTGGAGGACCAGGACAAGGTCGCCGGCCTCTGCTGATATGGAGGCGGCCTCGTGCTCATATCCCCGAAACAGCGTTACCACGACCTCGCATTCCGGCAGGGCACCTGATGCTGCCGCTGTTTTACAGATCTCAAGGCTTTTTTTAACATTTTCAGCGACATCCGCCTGCACAAGGCTTTCGTACCGGCTCCACACGGCCTTGACATCAAGGGCAACCCGGTCAACAAGCCGTTCCCGGATAAGGTCGGCAATGACCAGAGGAAATATCCCATTGGTCTGGACGCCGACGAGAAGCCCGGTACTGCGGGCTCCACGGGCGATCTCCTTCAGGGCCTCCGGCTGCAAGGTCGGTTCTCCGCCCGAAAGGACTACCCCGCTGATGAGCAGGCGCGCATCACGGATCATGCCAATGATGTCCTCCGTGTCCCGCTCGTCCACACCGCTGATAATACCCCGGTTATGGCAGTACGAGCACCTGATGGGGCAGCCACGGAGAAAAACAGTGCAGACCGAGCGGCCATGCCAGTCAACGGTGCTTAGTGGGACAAAACCCCCGAAATTCAGACGGACCATACCTGGGATGTACCACTATACGTAGGAAAGATGCGTTCATCAAGGTATTCTCACTCCTCATACCCAGGGGATACCCGCACGGGGAAAACGGACCTCCTTGTAATTTTCATTACATCAAATCAAGTTTAGTTGTTGAGAGAACAACCTCACTTGCGCCTGTTTTTTCAAAAACAAGCCTTTATCTGGTCATTCACTGAATAGTTACGAACATGAGCCTTATCGAAGATGCCAAGCGGGGAGTCATAACCACCGAGATGCAGACGGTTGCCCGCCAGGAGGGAGTATCCGAGGAGTTTGTGCGGAGGGGGGTCGCCGAGGGCAGGATCGTCATCCCGGTCTCGCCGTACCGGGACATCAGGCTGTGCGGGATAGGCGAAGGGCTCAGGACGAAGGTCAACGCGTCGATCGGGACCTCGTCCGATATAGTCGATATCGACATGGAGGTGGAAAAAGCCCGCCAGGCCGAACAAGCGGGTGCCGACACCCTGATGGAACTCTCGACCGGGGGGGACTTCATGGAGATACGCCGGCGGGTCGTTGCCGCGACGAACCTGTCGGTGGGGAGCGTCCCGCTCTACCAGGCATTCATCGAGGCCGCGAGAAATGACGGGGCGGTCATTCACATGAAG
>CAZGXZ010000053.1:0-14460 GCA_964530035.1 uncultured Methanoregulaceae archaeon | reverse complement strand
TAAGGCCTGGTCCTGGGACTTCGGAGACGGGACGACCTCGCCAGTCAGGAACCCGGTCCATACGTATACCTCCCCCGGCACCTACTCGGTCACCCTGAAGGTCATGTATAGCGACAGCAGCCGGAGTACTCGGAAGACCGACCTCATTCACGTAATCGCCACGGGCGGGCTGCCTGAAGCGATGTTCAGTGCAGAACCGCGGAACGGCACCCCTCCCCTCTCCGTTACCTTCACCGACCAGTCGGCAGGCTCTCCTGAGGCCTGGTCCTGGGACTTTGGCGACGCTTTTTCCTCAACCGACCGGGACCCGCAGCATGTCTATACCGCTCCGGGTTCCTACACGGTCAGCCTAACGGTAGAGAACCGGTTCGGCCGGGATTCTGTTACAGAAACAGGATATATCAGGGTCAGGGCCGCCGGTCCCGGGACTCCTGCAACCGTCACACCCCGGATGACACCGTCACACCCCGGGACCGCCGTCCGTCTGCCTACCCGTGATGACCTCTATGGTACGGTCGTACCTCCTCAGCAGAAACCGGTTGCCAGGTTCTCCTTTGACCCAGCCTATGGCCCGCTCCCCCTGACGGTCAGGTTCACCGATGAATCAGCCGGTTCCCCGGACCGGTGGTCCTGGGACTTTGGCGACGGTTCCACCTCGACTCTGAAAAACACGGTGCACACGTATAACGAGCCAGCGGAAACCCCCTACATCGTGACCCTGAGCGTTTCAAACGCCCTGGGGACAAGCACAACGAGAAGTGATACAGGAATCGAGGTGTTCTACCGGATGTGAAGGATTCAGGCATCCGTGATATGACCCTGGCTCCTGGTCTGACAGATGACGCAACCGGGAGAAACGGAAAACGAGATGCAACCCGTGGAAAATACCTTCATTAACGGAGAATTACCGCTGTCGAGACCAGCCTTCCCGAACGGGCGGTCTGGCCATTCATGGGGAAAAAAGGAGGGTTTTACCCGAACAGGGCACCGAGCCCTGCCATGCCGCTCTCTTCCTCTTCCTTCTTTGACTCTTCCTTGTGCTCCTCTGCGGCTGCAGGGGCGCCTGCAGCTGCTGCCGGAGCAGCTGCTGCTGCGGCTACTGCAACAGGTGCTGCGGCTGCCTTGGAGATGGCTTCCTCGATGTTCACGCCGTCAAGGGCTGCAACAAGTGCCTTGATGCGGGCGTCGTCAACGGCGATACCTGAGGCAGTAAGGACTGCCTTGACATTGTCTTCCTTGATCTCCTTTCCAGCCTTGTGGAGGAGAAGTGCTGCATAGATGTATTCCATGATTATTTCACCTTGTTTTACCCCATGAGGGCCTGCAGGGCAGACCCTTCACGGTATGCTTTTCCTATTATCGCGTCCATGACGTCCCTGTTATAGACGGACGCCTCGATTGCAAGCCCGCGTGCTTCACGAACGGCCTTCACAAGGATTGGCTGCATCGTATCGCGGGTCGGAATTGCCTCGTTCACTGAGAGGTTGAACGCCTGCCGGGCTGCGGTGGCGATCATGTCCAGGAACATGCCTTCGTCGATGGAAAGTACCTTCGGCTCATACAGGTCCTTCTCAAAGAAGGCTGCCTGAAGGATGATTCCTACGTCCATCGGCTTGATGTCGAGCTTTGCAAGGACATCGGCAAGCTTGGCACTGATGACCCCGCCTTTCTTGACGACGGTCTTCGTGTCCCGGATCTTGACCTTGCCAGCTTCAATTGCTGCAGGGATACCTGCCTGCTGGAGTTCTCCAACGATGGGCCCCGGCTTGAAACTGGTCGGACCTTTGGCGACGACGATATCCTCGGGAGCCGTTTCGCCGGCTCTCGCCACCATCTTCGTCTTGGTCTTCTCAAGTGTCTTGTACAGCTTGAACGGGTTGTCGTTCGTGAATATCAGGGCGGAATGACCCGAGATGAACCTGTCAAGACCGGTTATCTCGCCACCGATCTCATCGAGCGCATGCCTGATGAGGGTGTTCCTGACCATCCTGATGACGGCCTTCCCCCTCAGGCTCCTCCGGATATTCTGGACCTGGGTGGCCGGGATCCCGTACATATCGACGAGTCCGACAAGCTGGTACTGCTGGGCAAGCTTCTTGATGTCCTCCACCTCACCCCGTTTCCAGGGCGGGAGGTGGTGCGTATACAGTGCCATATCAGACCAGCCTCACTGCGGGTCCCATCGTCGTCTTCACGAAGACAGACCGGATGTTCATCGAACCCTGTTCAAGAACTGACTCAATACGCTTCAGGACCGCGTCAATGTTGTCGGCGACCTGTTCGGGCGCCATCGCCGTGGTGCCGACCTTGACATGGAAGGTCTTCTTGTCCTTCGTCCTGACCTTGACCGAGTTGCGGAGACGTTCCACGATCGGGCGGATATCTGTCCCGGCCTGGATCGGCATGGGCATCCTGCCCCTCGGGCCGAGCCTCGGACCAAGGAAGCGACCGACCTGCGGCATGACCGCGGTCTCTGCAAGGAAGAACCGGTAGGCGTTGGCGACCTTCCGGGCCTCGCGGGGTTCCCCGCCCAGCCGTTCGATCTCCTCCGGTCCGATGATGAGATCGGCTCCGGCCTCCTTTGCCTGGGTTGTGATGTCACCCTTGCCGAGTACCGCTATGCCGACCTTCCGTCCTGTCCCATTCGGGAGGAGGATCGTCTCGTCGATACGGTTCTTGGGCTGTGTCAAGTCAATGTTCTTGAGGTTCACCGTAATATCGATGCTCTCAGCGAACTTGCGCTGCGGCGCAGTCGAAACGGCTGATTTAACCGCCTCAACGATGGTGGTTTTCTCAACCATCTGTAACCTCCATAGTTATGCGACCTCTCGATCTTCTATGGTGTTCCTCATCTATTCAGAGAGGACCTTGTCATAATTGCCAGCGTCAATGGCGGAGAGAACATCCTTCGGACGTTTTCCATCCACCGTGACGCCCATGCTCACACACGTTCCCACGACCTCTTTGACTGCACATCGCAGGTCATATGAGAGCATGTCATCGCGCTTCATCCTGGCAATCCTGACCGCGGCCTCGAGCGGAAGATTCCCCACCATCTTGGTGTTGGGTTCAGGCGAACCTTTCTCGACCCCTGCCTCTTTCTTAATGAGGGCTGTCGTCGGAGGGATGCCGACGGTGATGGTGAAGTTCTTCTTATCATCAACCTCCACCTTCACCGGGACCTGCATCCCGTTGAACTCACTGGTCTTCTTGTTGATTTCATCGACGACGGCCTTGACATTAATACCGAGAGGACCAAGTGCAGGTCCCAGGGGGGGACCTGCGGTTGCCTTTCCGCCAGGTACTAAAACCTCGACCACTTCTGCCATACGATTTCACCATGCGGCCCCAGCCGGGGCTCTGCTTGGGTTCTCTTAGGTTCGTGGGGTAAGCATAAAAAGGTTGCAGGAGATTTCAAAAAAGAAGGGGGTTATTTTCCGTCTTCGTCGCCCTTGTCCACGACCCGGACGTTGTCCCCGCGGACGGTGATCGGGATGGGGAGGACGCTTTCATACAGCTCGACGGTGATCTCCTCCTTTGACGTGTCCACCCTTTTTACGACCGCCTTCTCGCCCTTGAATGGTCCTGCTATCAGTTCTACGATCGTCCCCTCGACAATACCGGCAACAACCGGCTTTGGCGTCAGGAAATGCCCGACCTCCTCGAGCTTGGTCTCTCCCCGCACTACCGCCCGTGCGTGAGGGATCAGCTCCGCGAGCTGCTCTATGCGGTTTAATGCCTCGGTAGTCTCTACGAGGACGTAGCCCTTCAGTTCGTCCGGGACGATGATGGAGACGACATTGATATCGGTTGCCCCGGTATTGATCGCCTTGTAGATGCTGTCCGCTACCGTGCGCTCCTGCTTGGAAGTCGTTTTTATTGCGAAGATGCGGTTTACAGACTCTTCCATGAAAGATCAGTGTGGCATTACGAGCATGAACTCATAGATGGCAAATCCTATCAGCCCGATAAGCGCGACACCAAGTGCGGCTACTGACGCAATTTTCAGGAACTCCTCCCTGGTCGGGGTGCGCGCGAGTTTCAGGACACGGAGGTACTTCTTGAACAGCTCCTCGTGGACGTTGAATTTTATCTCAGGTTTGGAAATCTCCATGATAACCCTCTCTTAGTGAAGTACCTGTCGGAATACTTCCACGGCTTCGGGGTAGATTTTCTCATTTATCCCTTATATTTATGGTGCCATTCCCGGTCCACGTTCGTGGGAGCAGTACATTTTTCCCAAGTACCGCGCCCGTTAAGCCGGGAGACACGGGATGAGCCCCGTTTTGCGGGGGAGGAGGCGGATGGCCGGCTCAGGGCCCTCTCACACCCATGTCATTTCAAAAAGTCGATCTCGAAATGTTTCGTTACTTTTGGCGCAATCTTTTCATTTCGGCCGTATATCTGTGCGGAACGCACGCCGGTGACAACGAGGAGGACCCGCATCTTATTCTGCATGCCCGGGTCGACCTGGGCACCCCAGATGATCCGTGCATTCGGGTCGATGCGGTTGTACACCTCCTGGACCACGCCTTCCGCCTCGGCCATCGTCATGTCGGGGCCGCCGGTCACGTTGACAAGGGCGGCGGTGGCGCCGGAGATATCCACGTCGATCAGGGGCGAACGGATTGCCTTCTTGACCGCATCGGCAGCCTTGTCAGCGCTGTCACTCTCACCCATGCCTATCATGGCGACTCCTCCCCGCTCCATGACGGTCCTGACATCGGCGAAGTCGAGGTTGACGAGGCCCGGCACGGTGATGAGCTCGGTGATGCCCTTGACCGCCCGCATCAGGACCTCGTCGGAGACCTTGAAGGCTGCAGCGAGCGGCAGCTTGGGCACGACCTCGATGAGCCGGTCGTTCGGGACGACGATGACCGTGTCGGCGACGTCCCTCAGGCGTTCAAGGCCTGCCTCGGCGTTTTCCATGCGGATGGCGCCCTCCGAGGTGAAGGGGAGCGTCATGATGGCGATCGTGAGCGCCCCCTCCTCCTTGGCGGCCTTCGTGACGACCGGGGCGCAGCCTGTCCCGGTCCCGCCACCGAGGCCCGCGGTGATGAAGACCATGTCGCACCCGGATACGGTCCTCCTTATGTCCTGTTCGTTTTCCAGGGCTGCTTCCTCCCCGATCTGGGGAATGGACCCGGCTCCGAGCCCCTTGGTCCGCTGCCGCCCGATCAGGAGGCGGTAGTCCGCCTTCGTGATGGAAAGGTGCTTGGCATCGGTGTTCATGGCGACCAGCCGGGCACCGTGGATCCCCTCGTCCTTCATGCGGCTGATGGTGTTCGATCCTCCTCCTCCACAACCGATGACGACGATCTCGGTCTCCAGCTCCTTGAGCACGGAATCAAGGTCTTCATTGTTGTCGACCTTGGCCCCGCCCTGCGGCTGGTCCTTCATCTTCGTCATGGCCTCCTCGATCATCGATCTCGTATTCATAGGTACCTCGATAGTCCCGGGATGGTGAAACGTTCAGGCTCCTCACCCATGACCATATCGGGCGTCACCTCCTCACCCCCGATACGGACGGTTTCACCGGATCGCAGCATGCCATAGAGCGGGCCTGAAGGAATCCCAAGATTGCGCGCTTTTCCGGGATCGAACCGCCTCCTTTGAATGATGAGCGTATCGCCCGATATCGAAGCCTTTTCCTTCGATAGTATGATTGATACACATAACCTTATTAAATCATGTCGTACATGTGCCTCCAGCGGCTCGAAGGTGATGAATCGGCCCGTTACAGGACTCTTCCCTGACCGGACACAGGCGGCAGGGACCTTCGAGAGCCCTTCGGAGAGGGCACCGGGATCAGCCTGCAGTGCCGCCCGGGCGAGGTCCTCCCCGATATCCACCACGACCGGTTCGCCCTGTCCTACAAGCCCATTGGGAGAAACCGTTCCCCCTTTCACCGCATTCCGTGCGAGGTCCCTGATCTTCAGGTAGGTGTCCATACCAAGGCTGCCAAGGTTGGTGATCTCGGAGCCGGTGACCACGGGAAGGCCTGCCTTCCTGACCAATGCGGAGAGGGATGCCAGCTCCTCAGCCTTAAACGACTTCCTGTCGATATAGGCGGCCGCCGCCCCTGATGCTTCCGCCATCCGTGAAACAAGACTCGGGGTCAGGGAACCCGCCTGCCTTGACGGGACCATGTGGCCGAAAGCCGCCCGGGACCTTAAGGCGATTTCAGTCTGCCTCGGGGAGTAATGCGTCCCCCCGAACCCGACCAGCGTGACCTGGTCCGGCTCAGGCCGTGCCGTGAGGATTGCCAGGGCTGCCGCTCGTGCTGCGTTGTCATCGTTCCACTCCTTTTCCGTTGACCCGACCTCGACGAAAAAGGAGGGCGTCTCAAGTTCAGTCGGGCCATGGTGCGTCATCTCGTACGAGACCCCGTATCCTGGGGGTGCATGTCCTGCAAGGGAGACCAGGACCGCCTTCATCAGGACCGGGCTTGCCGGGGGGAGATGCCCCGGGAGCCCGCCGAGCTCCGCCCCGCCGATATTCCCGGTGACATGGACGGTGAGCAGGGGGACCGGACGTACCGACGCATGCCTGGAAAGGAAGAGGATAAGCCCTGCATCGATATCCCGGTCAATATAATCTGCATGGATCAGGCGGTCACCGGTCCTGATGTGGATGAACTCCGGGTCCCAGGAATCATTCCGGACCGTTCCTTTCCTGATAAGGTCTTCAAGATGTGCATGGATCCTGCTGCCGGCAGGGTCAGCCCTCGAACTGATGGCACAGACCCGGCCTGGAACGGGCGGGCCGGTCAGGTCTCCCACGTCCCGGACGTGCTCATGACAAACACTTTTGTCCTTTTGAGAAGAACAATTCTTCCTTATGGATGAACGGCTAATTGAAGAAGTATTTAAAAAAGAAGGCATTGAAAAGGAAATTACCTGTCCCAGGGCATTCCAGATCTCAGATAAATATCATATACCCAAGATGGACATCTCGGCGTACTGCAACGCCCATAGCATCAAGATCCGCGGGTGCCAGCTCGGTTGCTTCAAATGAGCCGGTTTCTGACCCTTGTCCCGGTTGAAAAGGCGGTTTCCATCGCTGTATCCATGGTGACCCCCGTTCCTGACGAGGTCATCCCGCTGGACCAGGCCTGGGGACGGGTGCTTGCCGGCAGAACCGTCTCCGACATCGACATCCCCGGGTTTACCCGGTCTACCGTTGACGGATACGCGGTGAGGGCATCGGATACGACCGGTGCCAGTGATGCCGTCCCTGCAATCCTGCGCTGCACGGGATCGGTACGGATGGGAAGCCCGCCGGACACGGATGTCGTCCCGGATACCTGCGTCTACGTTCCCACCGGGGGGATGATCCCCGGTGGTGCCGATGCTGTTGTCATGATCGAGTACTGCGAAACTGCGGGCGGGGATGTCCTGGTGAAACGGCCGGTCGCCCAGGGTGAGAACCTCGTCAGGCAGGGCGAGGACTTTTCCTCCGGAGCCGCTGTTCTCGAGCCCGGGCGGCGGATAGGGGGGCAGGAGATGGGTGTGCTCGCGGCGACCGGGTCGAATACCGTGAAGGTCAGGCGGCGTCCCGTGGTCGGGATTATCTCGAGCGGAAACGAGGTCGTAGGCGTGGACGTGGTCCCCGGACCGGCCCGGGTCAGGGATGCCAACAGTTACCTGTGCGCCGGGTTCGTCCGAGAATACGGGATGCTGCCGAGGATGTTCGGTGTCTGCCGTGACGATGCGGACTCCCTCGGACCGGTGATAAAGGCCGCGGTACAGGAGTGTGACGCAGTCCTCCTGTCCGGAGGGTCCTCGAAGGACGACCGGGACCTGACCGCCAGGATGATTGCCGGGATAGGTGAAGTCCTGGTGCACGGGATCGCCCTCGCCCCGGGAAAACCGACCATCATCGGCCGGGCTGGCACCGTGCCTCTCATCGGGCTTCCCGGTCACCCGGCTTCCGCATTCGTCGTGCTCCACGCGATCGCAGGACCGATGTTCGCAGCGCTTTCCGGGGCTGATGCACCGAGGAAAAAGACTCTCGCGGGTGTCCTGGCGGAAAGCATCCCGTCTGCACGGGGCCGCGAGGACTATGTCAGGGTCCGGGTGGAAGGAAACCGGGTCTACCCTCTTTTCGGGAAGTCAGGACTTCTCAACACCCTTGTCAGGAGTGATGGCCTCGTCAGGATCCCCTCGATGTACGAGGGCATTGAGACAGGGGAGACGGTCGAGGTGATCCTGTGGTGAAGCGGTACCTGAACGTGGTCTCGCTTGACGAGGCACGCCAGGTCGTGAGAAAATCGTTCAAACCGCTCCCCGGGACTGAACGGGTGCCGGTCGTCCTGTGCCCCGGACGGATAACCGCCGCCCCCGTCTTTGCGACGTATTCCGTACCTGAGATCCACCTCGCGGCAATGGATGGCATAGCTGTCATCAGCAGCGAGACGGTGGGAGCATACGAACAGAACCCCGTTACGCTCGGCCGGGCGGTCCGGGTCAATACGGGAAACGTCGTACCCGACCCGTTTGACAGCGTCATCATGATCGAGGAGGTTGTCGAGACCCCCGGGGGGTATGTCATCAGGAAACCGGCACCCCGATGGCAGCATGTGCGGCCCGCCGGCGAGGACATCGGAGAGTCCGAGATGGTAGTCCCCTCCCGGCATAAGCTCCGCCCCCACGAGGCCGGGGCGCTCGCCACCTATGGCATCAGGGAGATCGACGTCCTCACCCTCGACGTCGGCCTCATCCCCACCGGCAGCGAACTCGTCCCCCACGGGACCCGCCCGGGACCGGGACAGGTCGTCGAGAGCAACACCATCATGGCCGAAGCCTATCTCATCCAGGCCGGGGCCAGGTGCCACCGGTACCCGATTGTCAGGGACGAGGAAGAGGAGATCAGGGCGGTCGTCTCCCGGGCGGTGGACGAGTGCGACCTTGTCATCGTTTCCGCCGGTTCCTCGGCCGGGACCCGCGACTACACGGCGGGTGTCATCGCGGGCCTTGGCGAGGTCCTGGTGCACGGTGTCGCGATGAAACCGGGAAAACCCGTGATCATCGGGAAGGTCCGCGGGAAACCTGTCATCGGGATGCCCGGCTATCCCCTCTCGGCGCTGACCGTCATCAGGGAGATCGTAATGCCTCTCGTGAAGGAATACGGCCTGCATGTCCCGGACCAGGCGGTCCTTGTCTCGACCCTCACCCAGGCGGTCTCCTCCGAGGCGGGTTCGGATGACTTCATCCTCGCAACGGTCGGCATGGTCGGTGAGCGGACGGTCGTATCACCGCAGTCCCGGGGTGCGGGAGTCCAGATGAGCGGGGTCAGGGCGAATGCATACCTCCATGTGCCGGCCGGTACCGAGGGTGTCGAGGCAGGGGAACAGGTCGAGGCATACCTCATGTCCCCTCTGGGTGACGTGTCAAGGGCCCTTCTCCTCACCGGTTCTCATGACCCCTCCCTTGACTACCTTGCCGATATGCTGTCCAGAAAAGGGATCAGTCTCCATTCTACCCACGTCGGCAGCATGGGAGGTATCCTTGCACTCAGGAAGAACGAGTGCCATGCGGCACCGATGCACCTCCTGGCACCTGACGGGAGCTTTAATACCGTTTATATCGACCGTCACCTGCCTGATGCCGGGGTAACACTTGTCTGCATCGCCGAGAGACAACAGGGCATCATCTCTCGCGAACCCCTCGGACTTGAGGACCTGGTGAAAAAGCGTTTCGTCAACCGGCAGAAAGGGTCCGGCACACGGATGCTCCTCGACCACCTCCTGAGCCGGGAGGGTATCGACCCGGACGGGATCGACGGGTATGACCGCGAGGTGACGACCCACCTCGCCGTCGCCCTCGCGGTGAAGAGCAACGAAGCCGACCTCGGGGTTGGTATTTATGCGGCAGCAAAAGCGCTTTCCCTCTCTTTTACACCCCTCGGTACCGAGCGGTACGAGATCGCCATCCGTGACGAACTGATGAAGGACGACCGGCATATCGAGGCGCTTGTCAACACCATAGCCTCCCCTGAATTCAGGTCGGTCCTGTCCCGCCTCGGTGGGTACGAGACCCGGTGCACCGGAGAGATTCGGCCAGGCCACTCCTCAATTTTTCGTCCTGCTTAACCCGCCGGATGAGGACGGGGGCCCTGCGGGCTCTGCTGCCCCCCCGGTCCATCCTCTCCAGGCGGAGAACGGTCACCATACTGATTTCCAGGATCTGCAGGGCCGGAAAACTACTATCAGATCGGGCGTCCAACCGGTAAGGGAGAGCGACCGCGGTGACGGGCCGGGGGCGCTGGAGTAAGAGGGATTTGTGTTGAAGGAAGTCACCGACGGCTACCAGGCATCCCGGATCGAGGATGAGGCACGGACGTTCTGGGAAGAGAACAAGACGTACGACAAGGTCAGACACCTCCACAGCGGTGACCCGGCGTTTTTTTTCGTCGACGGACCCCCCTATACGACCGGCCACATCCACCTCGGAACCGCCTGGAACAAGATTATCAAGGACTCTCTCCTGCGGTACCGCCGGATGACCGGCCGTCATGTCATCGACCGTGCCGGGTACGACATGCATGGTCTCCCGATCGAGGTCAGGGTCGAGCAGTCACTGGGCTTCCACTCCAAGAAGGACATCGAGGCATACGGCATTGAACGGTTCATCGACCAGTGCAGGGAGTTCGCCCTGAAAAACAAGGACGTCATGTCCGACCAGTTCCGCCGGCTCGGTGTCTGGATGGACTTTTCCGACCCGTACCAGACCCTCGCCCCGGAGTATGTGGAAGCCGCGTGGTGGACGCTTAAAAAGGCCGACGAGAAGAAGATGCTCGAACGGGGCCACAGGGTCGTGAACTGGTGTCCCCGGTGCGAGACGGCGATCGCCGACGCCGAGGTGGAGTACTGGGACGAGACCGACCCCTCCCTCTTTGTGAAGTTCCCGGTCGCAGGAAAGGAACATGAATACCTCGTCATCTGGACCACAACCCCCTGGACGCTTCCGGCCAATGTCGCTGTCGCGGTCTCCCCCGAAGTCGTCTATGCACGGGTCAGGGCCGTCAAGGACGCCCTCGAGGAATACCTCTGGATTGCCGAGGACCTGGTCACCCCCGTGCTCAAGAAAGGCCGCTACAAGGACTTCACCCTCCTCGAACGGAAACCCGGGAGGGACCTTGTCGGGATGGTGTTTTCCTCCCCCCTCGAGGAGAAGGTCCCCCTCCAGAAGACGATCAGCCACCGGGTCGTGACCGCCGACTTCGTCACGGTCGAGAATACCGGGCTTGTCCACATCGCCCCCGGGCATGGGTGGGACGACTATATGCTCGGGGTGAAGGAGGGCCTCGACGTCGTATGCCCGGTCGATGGTGCCGGCAGGTTCACGGATGGGGCAGGGAGCTACTGCACCATGCCGATCCGGGATGCCAACGAGGTCATCCTCGGTGACCTGGGTGACAACCTCCTCGCCCGTGACAAGGTCACGCACCGGTACGGTCACTGCTGGCGGTGCAAGACGCCCATCATCTTCAGGGCCACATCGCAGTGGTTTCTCAAGGCATCCGGGATGCGGGACCTGATGCTGGACGAGGTGGCACGGGTCGCCTGGTACCCCGAGTGGGCCGGTTCTGCACGGTTCTACGACTGGATCAAGGAGGCGCGGGACTGGTGCATATCGCGGCAGAGGTACTGGGGCATCCCGATCCCGGTGTGGGAGTGCGGGACCTGCCTTTCCCACAGGGTCATCGGGACCAGGCAGGAGCTCGAGGAGGCATGCGGGTCGCCGGTACCTGACCCCCACCGGCCCCATGTCGACCGGGTGACGATTCCATGCACCTGCGGTGGCGAGATGAGGCGTGTCGAGGATATCTTCGATGTCTGGTTCGACTCCGCGGTCGCTTCCTGGGCGACCCTCGGGTTCCCCGGTCAAGTGAAGGAATTTGAGGACCTCTGGCCTGCCGACTTCATCACCGAGGGACAGGACCAGACCCGGGGCTGGTTCTATTCCCAGCTTGGCGCCAGCACGATCGCCTTCGGAAAGGCTCCGTATAAAAGCGTGCTCATGCACGGGTTCGCCCTCGACGCCGAAGGACGGAAGATGAGCAAGAGCCTTGGGAACGTGGTCACTCCCGAGGAGGTCGTCTCCCAGTTCGGCGTCGATGTCCTCCGTTTCTATGTCCTTTCTGCGAACGCCCCGTGGGACGACCTGAAGTTCAACTGGGACGGTGTCAGGACGGTCCAGCGGACGATGAACATCCTCTGGAACGTCTACCGGTTCCCGCTCCCGTACATG
The DNA here is from genome assembly GCA_964530035.1 of uncultured Methanoregulaceae archaeon. GTDB lineage: Archaea > Halobacteriota > Methanomicrobia > Methanomicrobiales > Methanospirillaceae > KLAP105. The sequence continues at coordinate 2,206 of CAZGXZ010000053.1, read as the reverse complement.
ACACTGGACGGGTTCGTCCCGACCTCGCCCAGGGATACCTACACGGGGGAGCATATCTCCACCCGCTGGGAGAATCTGGCCCCCGAGGACCGGTTCATTGTCTCACGGGTCAACAACCTTGCAAAACGGGTCACCGCCTCGCTTGGGGAGTGCCTGCTTCACAAGGCCACCCGCGACATCGCCGAGTTCATCCTCGAGGACCTGTCCCGCTGGTACATCCAGCTGGTACGACCGAGGATGTGGACCGAGGAGGACGACCCGGCCAAGCGGGACGCGTACGAAACGATGTACTACGTTATGCGGAGACTCGTCGTCATACTCTGCCCGTTCGCACCCCATATTGCCGAGGTCATGTACGGGAACCTCCGTCTCCCTGGTGAACCTGAAAGCGTTCACATGCTGGAGTGGTTCTCCGGGGAAGGGGCGCTCTCGGACGGAGCGGTCGAGCAGGACACGGCGGTTGTCCGTGCCTTTGACGAAGCGGTTGCCAATGCCCGCCAGGCCGGGAAACGCAAGCTCCGGTGGCCTGTAGGGGACGTCGTCGTCGCCACATCATCCGATGCCGTCGCCGGAGCAATCACACGCATGAATGCACTCTGCTGCGACCGGGCGAACGCAAGAAAGGTCGGCGTGGTCAGGGGTGCCTGGGAACGGGTCGGCTGGCAGGCCGAACCGGTCATGAAAGCCCTCGGGCCGGGTTTCGGGAAGGACGCTCCGAAGGTGAAACAGGTCATCCTGGAATCGGATGGTACGGCCATGAAACGTGCCGTATCAGATGGTGGCTCCTTCGACCTCCGTGACGGCGACCGGGTGTTCACGGTCACGGAAGCCCATGTGACCTTCGTCGAAAAACTCCCGAAAGACGTTTTTTCTGCCCAGATGGCCGAAGCAACGGTGTATGTCGATGTCAGCCTCGACCCCGGGCTCGAGGCCGAGGGGTACAGCCGGGAGATCATCAGGAGGATCCAGGAGATGCGTCGTCAGCTCGGGCTCAGGGTCGAGGACTTCATCCGGGTGGCCGTGACCGTTGAGGACGGCAGGGTCGCCGGGCTGGTGGGGGGACAGTGGAAGGACAGGATTGCCGGCGAAGTCAGGGCAAAGGAGATCTCAATACAAGGGGCGGGATCAGACAGCTCTTTTTCCCCGGCCCTCGCCACGGCCTGGGACATCGAGGGGATCCCGGTCTCAATCGGGATAGGTCCCGCCTGAAAGGACCCTTTTAAGAAATTCCCGGCCCTCTTCCTGATAGAACAGGGGGAGGTCGCGGTCGACGACCATGCGGTTCCGGGTCACCCGCACCCGGGTACCGGTCCTCGGGTCGGTCCCGTCAGTTTCGTACGGCTCCCGGTATACCATGACCCCCCGCCTCTGCCAGGCAGGGGTCCTCGCCAGGTTGACACCGTGTCCGTAGGCCAGCTCGTGGAGTTCATGGGACTTCATATGCATCAGCCGGGCTGCCGCATCCTTCGTGGAGAGCCCGTCTGAAACCAGGATGTGCTGGCACCAGGCGTTGATGTGGTTTCTCCAGGCCTCGTGCTGCCTTGCGGTGAAATAGTCGGCCGCCTCTTCCGGACCTGATGGCATGATCCGGCAGTCGAAGGCGACCGGGGACCGCGGACGGAGCCGGAGGGTCAGCGACGAGGCGATGTATGCGGCAAGGACAGAGTTGATCTTTTCAACCCTGCCGCCGAAAGGGGCTTGTGGAAAGTAGATGCTGATCTCATCGGAAAAGGTGTATGCAGCCGTTGCAGGGAGCCCGGAACGGAATATGACATCGGTCGAGGTCTCGGCCATGAACCGTGAAAAGCGGTCGTCGAAAGGCCTGACAAAACCCGATCTCCCGGCCAGGGCGTGGAAGGAACGGCCGTCGGCACGGACGATGAAGGGGGGGAGGACGCGAAGCCCGCTGTAGATCTCCCTGTCAGCGATGCCCCGCCCCATGGGACCTGAGGGGCTGTTCACTCAGGGGTCGTCCTGAACGCAGCCGGGAGGTGCCGGATAACCACCACATCGCCGATTGACCGTATCATCCGGTAGGGCAGCTTGACTCCCTTGTGGTTCTTGACATCGATGAGTTCGGGGCTAACCTTTCCTGCGGCTATCGCCTCTATCCGCTTGTTGTCCACATCAATGATGACGTCCTCGACTTCACCGACGTAGACGCTCCGTTCCGTATAGATCTTGAGCCCGAACATATCGGTTATCT
>CAZGXZ010000052.1:8365-14486 GCA_964530035.1 uncultured Methanoregulaceae archaeon | reverse complement strand
ATCGAGTGAAAACTTCGGTGCAAACGGTTTCCCTGATGGACAATATTCCGGGAACCGCGGGTGGGTGGCAAGTGTCTGGCACCCGGGTGTGGCAGGGTATTTCAGGCAGGTGTTCCTCTCTGACCTCCAGGGGCCGGCAGTATCACGGATCCAGGGCATGGACGGGGCCAGCGAGGAACCGATGACTGCGCCGTATGTCCGGGAGTTTGCACCGGAACGTTTTGAGAATGTCAGGGTCACACCTGTTATTGCTCCCGATACCAGTTATCTCCTGCAAACACGCCTGGAGAACGCCGAACGGTCAATAGACATCGAACAGGCATACATTACGAATGAAACGGAGGGGGGCTGGAACCGGTACCTTGCCGCAGCTATCAATGCATCGCGCCGTGGTGTGACTGTACGGGTGCTCCTTGATTCGTACTGGTTCAATGTGGAAGATGAAACCGACAATGATGAGATGGCTGATGCGATAAACCGGCTGTCAGAGGCCGAACATATCCCTATTTCAGCACGCTGCGCGAATCTGGACAGAAACGGCCTTGTAAAAATCCACAACAAGGGGGTAATCGTGGATGGCAGTACTGTCCTTGTCTCGAGCATCAACTGGAACACCAACTCTCCGGCATTTAACCGCGAGGCAGGAGTGCTCCTGGACAGCCCTGGCGTGGGGGCCTACTACACAAGGGTCTTTCTGGACGACTGGGAAGCAGGGGACGTCAACACCCCTGAATTCTTTGTAACGCGGGAGTTTCGTCTTATCCTTGCAGGGATCGTCCTTTGTGTTCTTGCGACAGGGTACCTCCTTGTCCGACACGGACGTAGACGATACTACTGACACAACATGGGTGAATAATGAGAGGACAAAGAAAATAAGCACTTAAAGCGACTTTATGACGCTTTCATGGCGCAACGGCAGAGATCACACAATACGATCTCAGATTCCCCGTTGAGGACTGCCATAGCCCACCTGTCAATAAGGAGGCTCATTTCCGTGGAGATCTCCACTCCGCCCTCACCTCGTTTCCGGCTCATATACTGGGACACTGCTGCCCTGGTTATTCCCAGCCTGCGGGCTGCATCACTCTGGCTTATGGTTCCACTTTCTACAAGCCGGTGAACCATTTCTGCCCGCATGGCCGGGAGATACCGCCTGACCATGGCATCACATCGTGTAATGTTGCAGTTGTGTCCTATCATGCCGTTACCAGGGTTGGCTTCTTGTTTTGATAAATGATTTGACGGGCGTCCTTGAAGTTGAACTTCTCAATTATCATGTTCTGTTCTTTCAGTTTTTTTAAGGCGTAGCGGACCGTCCGCGGAGCAAGGTGGCTCTTGTCCACAATCTCCTTGTGGGTCAGCGATCCGAGCTCCTCAAGGAGCTTCATGACCACCCGCGAGGATGGTGGCAGATGCGTTTCCTGCATACACGATATTGTTAACAGCGTTAACGTATAAACCTATTGGTCTTATTACCTAATCCCCCTTACCTGGGTAAAATGCTTGCTCCCCAGGAGCGATATGCACTCATCCTGCTGATCTCCGTTGCCATCTGTCTGACCGCAGCCACATTGATGCTCGAATCGGTTGGCAAGGCTGCATTTTCAGGAACTTTTTCGAGGGACACTCCGGACGGAGCCCTCGTCAGGTACCAGGGTATGGTGGAGTCGGTGAGCATGACCCGTGACGGGGGGCACTCCATTGCTCGGATAGGGGAGGTAACAGTCTTCATACCGGGATCCGCCGGTCTTGTGCCTCCACTCAAAGCTGGTGAGACTGTTACCCTTGTTGGAACAGCATCAACATACCGGGGTGAGCGGGAGATAGTAATACAAACCGCTGCAGACATCCACCGGGGGTGAATGGACATGAGAGAACATTATGCCATGTCCGCAGGGAGGATCTCCATGCTGACATCGATGCTGGGAGTTGAGTGGGTGATACACCCGAGACTTATGAGGTCAACACCCGAATCTGCATAGTCTTCAATATTCCTGGGGGTTATGCCTCCGGACGCCTCGAGGAGCACCCTGTCCCTTAGCCCGTTCTCTACCAGAGCTCTGTCGGTCGCACGAATATCATCGGGCCTCATATTGTCCAGGAGAATTATGGAAGCACCGTTCCGGGCAGCGACGAGAGCGTCTTTTAGGTTTTCAACCTCGACCTCTGTGGGCCGGTATCGCGAAACAGCACATGAAAGACGGAGAGCCTCCTCAAGAGGCGTTACTGCGAGGTGGTTGTCCTTGATAAGGATCCCGTCGGAAAGACCGGAGCGGTGAGGGTCGCCACCACCAATAAACACCGCCTTTTTATCAATAAGGCGCGAGCCTGGTGCTGTTTTTCGTGTTGCTGCAATCCTGCAGTCAGGATTCTTCTTCCGGACAATGGATGCAAGCGCCGAGGTGATCGTGGCGATTCCACTCATCCTCCCGATAACATTCAGGACAGTACGCTCGATAAGAAGCACTTTCCTCGTATTTCCAGAACAGCTGCCAATTATGGTCCCTTTCCTGACCGGCTGGCCGTCCTTTATATCGAGCGTCACGGAAAGGCCAGCCCACCGGGCAAGAAAAGAGAACTCCTCGAGGCCGGCCACAATGCCGTCCTCTTTCATGTATATCACCGCAGTGCAGGTGGCATCAGCGGGGACTACCCGCTCAGAGGTAATATCGCCCAGGGGGGCGTCTTCGAGGATATAGGAGATCAGGGTTTCATGGAGATCCATGTATACCAGGGAGTGAAGGGACTTTATTATTCAAGCTTTACGGATCTCATCCCTTCCTATCAGGTCCCGACGACTAACGGGTTTTCAAGGTTCTTGAGAAGCGTCAGGATGGAGAGGGCGGCGAGGTAGCTGGTCCCCGGGTTGTCCGGACTCGGGACATTGCTGATCTTCAGGTACGCCTCGCCGAAAACCCCTTCGGCAAAAATTTCATGAATGTTGCGTTCGACTGAAGGATCTGCCCACAGTTCGACATCTGCGTCCCTCCCCGCTGCAAGGGAGAGCGCAACCGAGACATTTACGTTCCTTGGGAACTCCTTGATGCATTCATTGGCTTTCCCTTTGAAGACCAGTGTTTTTTCGAACGCCGTGATCCCGAGAGATGCGGGACTTTTCGTCGTCCGTAGGAGGAGATGAGTGATCTCTGAAATCTGACCTACTTTCAAATTATCAAGGCCGATTATTGCGCCGCTTGGTATGTAGATCTTCCTGCCCCATTGTTCAGCGGTAGCGATCATATCTTCCCGGAATACGGGGTCTGAGAACGCACCCACAGAAAGTACTACTAGGTCCTTGTTGCTTGATAGAACTTCTATTCCGTATTCCCTCACCGCCTTTACCGAAGCTGCCTCGACAACAAGGTCCAGTTCCTCGGATATGAATGAGGAAAAGTCAGAGCAGGGCTTACCCCCGGAGATGAGTGCGGCTTCATCGGCCCTTTCGGGTAATTTATCAAAAAGCGCGGTTATATCCACGCTGTTGTTGTTCTTGACGATGATTTTCCCAATATTGCCGCAGCCGAGCAACCCGACTCTTAACATGCATATACTCATTGGCAACTGTGGATAATGATAATACCCTCAGCCATGGCAGACAGGAAGCACCGTGCAGACCCGGCCTGCATCCGGCACGAGGATTTGCATGGTCATCCCGGGAACGATATCTCTTGCCAAGTTCCCGTCAAAGACCAATGTCCTGATCATGTGCCGGTGCCGTCATATGATCGGCTGAAATCGATCACAGGGCGGCATGTCTGGATCGAGAGTTATGGGTGCACCTATAACGAACGGGACGCTGAGATGCTCGCAGCAGTCCTTGAGGACCAGGGGTGCCTTCTGGTGTCACGACCGGAAGAAGCGGACCTGGTCGTGATAAACACCTGCACCGTGACGGCTGCAACAGATCGGGCGATGATGCGGCGAGTCCGTGAAAACCTTGGACGGGAGACAATCCTTACCGGCTGTCTCCCCATTGCCCGCAAGGAACTGGTCCGGCAAGCGGGAGGGCCAGGGGTCGTCTTCCCAAGAGATGTTCATGCAGCCTTTGATTCTCTCGAATCCCCGCCACACTCGCATTCTGGCATAGTACAGGTCGCAGAAGGATGCAATGGGAATTGTTCCTACTGTATCACGCGGTTCGCGCGGGGACGTGTGAAGAGTATTCCCCTGGAACGGGTGGGCCTGCAGGTCCGGTCCGCGGTTGCCGCAGGTGTTGCAGAGATACGGCTTACCGGGCAGGACGTCGCCGCGTACGGCCTTGAAACACCGACCTCCTTCCTGCGTCTGCTCGCTTCCGTGGTCTCACAACCTGGCGATTTCATGGTGAGGGTCGGGATGATGAACCCTGCATCTGTCATGCCCTTCCTTCATGACCTTCCCTCGGCATGGGACCATCCAAAGGTCTTCCGTTTCCTCCACCTCCCTGTCCAGTCGGGTTCGGCGCGGGTCCTTGAGAGGATGAACCGGGGGTATTCTGCCGATGATGTGAAGTATATTGTACAGGAATTCAGGGACAGGATGCCTGACCTGTTCCTGATGACCGATGTCATATGCGGCTTTCCCGGTGAGACAGAAGATGATTTTTCCGAGACCTGCGAGCTTGTCCGGAACCTGAAACCTGACAAGGTGAATATAACCCGCTTTTCGAAACGGCCAGGGACGCCTGCCGCGCAGCTGCGTGATTTTCCTGACCGGATCAAGAAAGACCGGTCCAGGGCGCTCCAGCGCCTTGCAGAAGGCATTTACCATGAAAAAAACGCAGGTATTATCGGTTCGGTCGTCCCCGTCATTGTCACGGAGGTCGTCAGGGAGGGTTCCGTAACCTGCAGGACTCCGGCATACCGGGGAGTGGTAGTCAGGGGCAGGTTCCCTGTCGGGACGCGTATGAATGTCAGGGTCCTGCAGGACAGGACCTATTTCTTTACCGGTGAACCGGCAGATGCCGGAACAGGGACGTGAATGCAGCAGAACCGGCCTGAATAAAGGAGACAATACGATTTCCATGGAAGACAACGGTACTATACAAAAAATCGAGGAGGGTTTTTCGACCCTCGTCCAGGTCCTCGAAAAGAAACACGAAGAGAATGAAGAGAGAGCACGGGTTATCAATGAAAAATCCGCCACGCTTATGGACCGGATGGCATCCCTGGCCGCCCCTCTCGTCCCGAAGGTCGGCCTTGAGATGATACGGTCCGGCACGCAGGACGGTCAGGGTGGTGAACTGTTCGGGGTGGAGTATTTCAAGGGCAGGATGCTGCTCCTTGGTAAGACCGACCCTGTTCCATTCAGGCCTGATCACCCCTCCAAACCTGTCACCGACCAGTTTTGCGTCCTGGGTGAGGACGGTCGGTTTTACGAGATTATGTACAGCCTCGAGGGAGGGAGGGTCGATGCCTTCCAGGCCGCCATTGAACCGGCCGTCATTATGGAGGTCTATGGCTACGAGGTCATGTTCATGCTGTACCGTGCGCTGCGGGACTTCAACGCGGTGGAGGAGGAACTGATAGCAGCATTAGAACGTGTCCTCACGTTCATCGACGCAAAAAAGCGATAAAAAACCCCTTATTTCCACCTGAAAAGAGGGAACATGGGTTTTAACAGGTCTTCTTCGGCAAGTGACGGGGAAAGGACGTCACGTTCTACAAAATCCCTCCCTTTTTCGTCTTTGAATGTAATGATTGCCTTCCCCTCGTTCATCATGGACGCAAGGGGGTAGGTAAACGGCTCGTCAGGTGCCATCCGGTCCCTTTCAATCTCGATGTTGTGAGGGACGATGGTTGCATGAACCCCGAAGGCATCGGCATTCCCCCTGTTCCTGATGACGAGGGTCTTGGCATCCTCAGAAAGGCTCGCGTGGACGTCAGGGAGGACCCGGGTGTCGCTCATGATGAAGAACGACATACCGAGCACAAGGACGATGATGAAAAGGATCCCGCCTGCGTAGATGTCCTGGAAAACGGCAACCAGAAGGCTTGCCAGGATACCCGCAGCGAGGACATACACGTATTTTTCTGTCATGAAACTGGCCACTCCCGGATGGATAAAGAGAATGGGCCCGATGCGATTCGAACGCATGACCTCCCGGTTATCAGCCGGGCGCACCACCGGGCTATGCTACGGG
>CAZGXZ010000052.1:0-8355 GCA_964530035.1 uncultured Methanoregulaceae archaeon | reverse complement strand
TCCCTAGTAAGGTAACCTTTTGTGGTTATTATAGGTTATGAAAACCTCCCGGGAGGAGGGGAGGTGAAGTATACAAGCAGACACGTCCCATACTCTCAAAACAAAACGGATCATGCGTATGGAAAGACGATATCTCCTCGGAAATGAGGCCATCGCTCATGCCGCACGTGAAGTGCCCGCTGACTTTATCTGCGGATATCCTGGCACCCCGTCATCCGAAGTCGTGGACACGCTCCGTGTGCACCCCGACCCGGGCTGTTACATCGAATGGTCGGTGAATGAAAAGGTTGCACTTGAAAATGCAATCGGGGCATCCTGGTGCGGATTGCGCGCCCTTTGCACGATGAAGCACGTGGGGCTCAACGTGGCCGCCGACCCGCTGATGACAAGCGCCTATACCGGTGTGAAGGGTGGACTCGTGATCATGAGCGCGGATGACCCATTCGCTCACAGTTCACAGAACGAGCAGGACAGCAGGGTATATGCCCAGTTTGCCCGGGTTCCCTGCCTCGACCCGTCATCGGTTCAGGAAGCGCACGACATGATGCGGGATGCATTCACGCTCTCTGAGGGCACCGGACTCCCTGTTATCTTCCGGCCAACGACCCGGGTATGTCATTCAAAAAGTGATGTAGTACTCGGGGAAATGAAGGCTGAACACAGGGCGGGGGTTTTTGAAAAGGACGTACGCCAGTATGTCGTCATCCCTGCCCATACCAGGCTCCTTCACAAGGCCCTCAATGAAAAACAGCCCGGCATCAGGCGTCTGCTCGTTGAAAAGGGGTACAACCACTTCGAGATCAGGGGAAAGAAAGCAGTGATAACCGGAGGGATATCAGCAAGCTATGTCAGGGAGGTTCTTCCTGAAGGGACCTCGCTCATGGTCATTGGTGCATATCCTGTTGACGACGAGTGGCTTTCATCATTTATTTCCCGGCACGAGGAGGTCCTGGTCATTGAGGAACTCGCGCCGGTGATTGAAACGCAGGTGAGGGAACTGTCGGGAACGGTTCCTGTTTTCGGGAAGAAGACCGGGCATGTGCCCTACGAAGGAGAGCTCTCTCCCCTTGCGGTTGAAAAAGTCCTGATTTCTACGGGATTTCTGGAAAAAAATATTTTTGCTCAACCGCGGCAGCCCGACGAAGTTCCACCCAGGCCCCCGATCCTTTGCGCTGGCTGCATGCACCGCTCGGCTATGTATGCCATACGCAGGATATTCCCGGATTCGGTTTATCCCAGCGATATCGGGTGCTACACGCTTGGACTGCAGATGGGGACTGTGGATACTACCATCTGTATGGGTGCATCGATCACTATCGGCAGCGGGATAGCCCACTCCAATACCGGCAAGCCGGTTGTATGTACCATCGGGGATTCGACTTTCTTGCATTCAGGGATTACCGGGCTCCTGAACGCGGTCTATAACAGTGCCGACATGGTCGTCATCATCCTGGACAACCGCGTCACGGCCATGACCGGCCACCAGCCGAACCCGGTTACCGGGCGGACGGCTACCGGCATGGAATCACCTCCCGTTTCCCTTGAGGCGATATGCCGGAGTTGTGGGGCTGCTTTTGTAGAAACCGCAAGCCCCCATGCGATGACCCAGTTCCTTGAAGTCCTGAAGGCAGCCCGGGATAAGACCGGTGTGCGGGTAATAATCGCGAGACAACCCTGTGTGATCTCTGACCGGCGGGCAGGCGTCAAAAGAAAACCGTACATGGTTGACATGGAGGCCTGTACGGGCTGCGGGGCATGTATCCGGTTCGGCTGCCCCGCAATTGAGTTTGAAGAGGAAAAGGCGCGGATAACTGATCTATGCAGCGGTTGTGGTGTCTGCGCTGAGATCTGCCCATCAGGAGCCATCCGGAAGGAGGTCAGGAGATGAACTGCCGCTTTGATGTCCTTGTGGTCGGGATTGGCGGTCAGGGAACAGTCCTCGCATCCAATATCCTTGGGGAGGCCTGTGTTATCGAAGGGATACCTGTCCGCGGTGCTGAGACCCATGGAATGGCCCAGCGCGGCGGGTCGGTCGAGAGCCATATCCGCATCGGGTCCACGTTCGGCCCTCTCATCCCCCCGGGTTCGGCTGATCTTATCATTGCGTTCGACCTGCTGGAAGGGTTCAGGGCGCGGTATTTCCTCCGTGAGGATGCTCCACTGGTAACCAGCCGCAGCCTGGTGGTCCCGACATCGGTCTATGCCCGTGGCCTCCCCGTCCCTGAAGAGAGCGGGGTCATCTCGGCTCTCGCGGGCACCCGGCTGTGTATTGTCGACGCAGCCGGCATTGCCACGCGGGCAGGAAGTCCGCTGGCCCAGAATGTGGTCATGCTTGGAGCTGCATCGGTCTACCTCCCGCTTTCCTATGAAGCTCTCATCGAGGCGGTCAGGCGGACAGTACCAGAAAAAACCCGCTCCCTGAACGAAAAAGCATTTGCGATGGGCAGGGCTGCCGGATGCAACCCGTGAGAAACATTTTTTCGGGATCTTGCATAGGAACGCTGAGGGGGGGATTTGAACTCCCGAGGGGCAAACGCCCCACAGGCTTTCCAGGCCTGCGCCTTTCCAAGCTAGACTACCTCAGCACGAAAAAACGTACCAGTCCTCTTATTATAAGCCCGTTCCTTTTTTAAAGGTTATGTCCCTGCCTGTCCCGGGCCTGGTGGCGACGCTTCCAGCCCCGGGGATAGGTTCCCGGCGCCATGAAAACCGTCCGGGGTGCAAGCACCAGCCCCGGGCTTCCGGGTTCCCATGACGATGAATCAAGGATAGCTTCAGCAAGACAGACCAGGCGGTCGTCCCTCGAATACACGGCGACCTCTTCTCCAGCCCTGAAATTACCCTTCATCACCACGCCCACCCCGGCGAGAGCGGCTCCGTGACAGATGGCGTCCACTGCCGAATCACGGAGGACTACTCGCTGAAGACGTCCGGAAACCGTTGACGGCGGCAGGATCATTGCGGATAAAGGTCCGAGGTCCCCGTTCCTGGCACATTCTGATGCATCGGCAATTTCGTGGAGTGTATGGGCATCTGTCTCTGCAAATATCCCTGCGCGGGTCCTCCGCAGTTCCGCCATGTGTCCGCCAGTACCAAGCGCCAGCCCGATGTGGTGACACAGCGAACGGACATAGGTGCCGGAATCGCATTTCACCCTGAATAAAACAAGGCGCCCGTTGATGTCGAGGATATCAATCCTGTGGATCGTCCTGATCCGGAGACTCCTCTTGACCGCACTCCTGCGGGGCGGGCGCTGGTATATTTTCCCGGTGAAAGAGGCAACCGCCTGATCGATATCAGGAACGGCAACGTCCCCGTGGAGGCGCAGCAGGCAGACATACTCCTTGTCGTCCCGGTGCAGGATGGGAGTCAGGCGAACCGCGTTACCCAGCATTACCACGAGTACTCCGGAAACCCCGGGGTCGAGAGTCCCGCTGTGGCCTACCGGCATGCCGCACAGGCGCCCGACCCAGGCGGCGACCTGGTGTGAGGAAGGTCCTCTCGGCTTGTCGACCACGATGATTCCGGGGCGGAGAGTCTGCATGGTCAGCGGGAATCCATGTCTCCGGCAGAGCCCTGGTTGTTCAAATCTCCGGTCCCGATATACCTGTTCAACTGGTCAAGGGTTCCTTCAAGTGTCCCGTCACCCGTGACCTTCGGGGGCAGCCCGCTCTCGCGCATCACGGAAGCAGTGACCTCCCCGATTGCCATGATAAGAAGGTCCCTGTTGCGTTTCCAGATCGCTTTTTTAAAGGACATGGCGCTTGTAAAAAGGATGGCGTCAGCGCCATTGATTTCCAGTTCCTCCTCGGTGGGGATCAGTGCATAACAGCGGATTTCATAGGGTATTCCCCCTGCCTCAATTATCGCGCTGATAAGGGCTGGGTTTGGTACATCGGCGCGGGGAATGCCAATTTTCTTCCCCTTAATCCACTCGCCGAGATACGGGATGAAATCGGCCGAGTAATGGCGTTCCATGACCTCGCATGAAATCCCTGAGTCCCGTAATGCCTTTGCCGTCTGAGGGCCTATGGCGATTGTCCTTGGAAGATTGGTTTCCCGGATCAACGGTCCGAATACCATTGCAGGGAGGGCACTGGTAAAGAAGAGACAATCAAGCTCACCCCTTTCGACCGTCCGGACGAAGGCAGCCACCCGGTCCTGGTGGACCTCATACCGCATCGGAGATACTGCGAAGCATTCATGTCCGAATTTCCTGCACCTGGGCTCATCCTCTGCCTCCTTTCCTTTGAGACGTGTTATGGCAATTTTCATCTGTCCTGCACCGGACTCCTGTAACCATCTGGTTATCTTTCGGTTGATTTATTTCCCACCCTACAAAACGCCTTCCCCCATGCTTGGCCTGGTCGCCGGTACGGTGGTCGGCATCGGCCTTGGGTCTGCAACCGGGATTATACCCGGGATCCATTCGAATACGGTTGCAGGTGCCGTCCTCTCATCAGAAGCAGTCCTCCTTCCGGTTATCGGCACTGAAACCGTTGCAGGTCTCCTTTTTGCCATGCTGGTCACTCATACTTTCGTTGACGCGGTCCCTTCTGCCTTTCTCGGGGTTCCTGACCCGGATACCGCGGTTTCAGTCCTGCCCCTTCATGCCCTCTGCCTCGAAGGCCGCGGAGAGGAGGCAGTCAGGCTCTCCGCCCTTGGTTCTGTGCTCGGTATCCTTGGAGGGATACCTGTTGCCGTCTGCGCCCTTTTCCTCCTGCCACCCCTGCAGCCATACCTGGACTGGGGGACGGGGCTCATCCTCATCAGCATCATGGGACTTTTCATCATCCTTTCTGAATCGCCTGGAAGGTGCCTTCTTGTTTTCCTTGTTTCGGGAGCCCTGGGTACATTCGCAATGCGATACTCTTTCCTGTGTTGGAGCACGGGTGGACCATCAGCAGTACTTCTGCCCCTGTTGGCAGGCCTCTTTGGAATTCCCGTCCTTTTATTCTCTAAAACGGGGATTTTTCCAGAACAGCACCCATGTTCAGTCTCCCTTGAGCGTGATGAGCTGTCCAGGGGCACCCTCGCCGGGACCGCAGCAGGGGTTGTCGTAGGCTGGCTCCCGGGGCTTTCAAATTCAGCCGCCAACGGGTTGCTCTCGCCGTTCCTCCTGAAGAAAAACAACAGGGAGGCGTATATCCTCGCCTCATCGGCAGCCAATACCTGCAACATCATGATCGGGGTGGCTGCGCTGACCGCCCTGTCCCGCACAAGAAACGGTGTCATGGCAGCGCTGGCCTCCTTTGAGTTCCCTCCGGTATACGCCCTTTTCGCGGTCGGGGCAATTTCAGGGTGTGCCGCTTACATCATCACAATCGCACTCTCCCGGCGGGTCGGGGTATTGTCTGGGCTTGACAGCCAGTCCATAAACCGGTGTGTCCTTGCCGGAGTCATTTTTCTCTGTGTCGTTCTCACTGGTCCTTTCGGTCTGCTCGTCCTTCTCCTTGCAACCCTGATTGGCATTACACCCAACCTTTTCGAAATCCCGCGGGTCGTGTCAATCGGGGCGATAACCGTCCCGGTCATACTATTCACCCTCGGATTTCCTGTTGCATGACAGGGTCTCCTTGATGCCGCAGCCGGTGTAATTATTTTTTCATGGGATTTGAGACCTGGTTCGGGTCTGTCGATGGCAGTCATTGTACTCCCTTCACCGGGACGATTATTGAACAGGCCGTGCGAGTCAGGGAGGGGGCCGGTGTGCGCGGATTTCTCTCCGTACCTTCCTGGGAGGAGATCCTGGCATCTGCCCGGTACCGTGACCGTGCCCAGTACCTCTCGGAGGTCCGCAGGCTGGCATTATTCATGGCACGGGAGGGAGTTTTGGATTACCTCCGCGCTCCTGAAACCCTCCTGGCCACACGGGTCAGGTTCCTGACAGACCTCGACAGGATCATCGCATTGGTCGGGTCAAGGACGGCCGAGATGCAATCCCTTGGACTGGCATCAATGACACCCGGTCCCGTGCCGGGTGTTGCCGGCACTCCTGCATCCGGCTGCCCGGATCCTGTTGCGGCTGCGAGCCTGGAGGAGATCGAGCGTCTGAAAAAATTGCGGCGTACCTGCGCGGATGAGATATCACGCCTTGCCGGGGAGGTCCTCCCGAATTGCAGCATGATCTGCGGGAACCTGGTGGCCGCCAGGCTCATGACCGCGGCCGGGGGGTTGAAACAGCTCTCCTGCCTCCCATCTGCCTCCATACAGGTATTAGGTGCCGGACCGGCGCTTTTTGCCCACATCAGGGGGGGCGCCCCTCCCCCGAAGCACGGGATAATCTACGAACACAAGCGGGTCCATGCCGCTCCTAAAAAGGTACGGGGCAGGATATCCAGGACGCTTGCCGCCAGAGTGGCGATAGCGGCACGGATCGACTATTACAGGGGGATAGCGGACGCCCGGTTTCTCTTAAGGTCTGATGAACTGATACGGCAAAGGACGTGTCGCCGGTGATAAGGGTGAACGGTGTCCTGGTCTCTCCAGGCAGGAAACCGGTATATGGTGAAAGGATGGCCGGGGGGTACAGGGTCTGGGACCCATACCGGAGCAAGCTTGCTGCCCTGTATGAACTCGGTGGCGCACCTGAAATAACCCGGGAGATGGTTGTCCTCTATCTCGGGGCAGCACATGGCACTACCGTCTCCCATGTTGCGGACTATGCCTGCTGTGTCTATGCCGTCGAGTTTGCCCCGGGCCCGATGGTGAACCTTTTAAAAACGGCTGAAATGGTGGAAAACATTATCCCCATCCTCGGTGATGCCGCCAACCCGGCATCCTATTCCCGTCTCCTTGAGCGGGCTGACATCCTGTACCAGGACGTGGCCCAGCCTGGCCAGGCGGCTATTGCCCTCGCCAACATGGCCTTCCTGAAGCCCGGGGCACCATTCGTGATCATGCTCAAGACACGGTGTGTCAGGGTTGAAAGCGACCCGGCAGTGGTCTGCAATGAAAGCGTCCAGGTCTTATGTGACAATGGGTGTACGGTGGAGCGGGTCCTGTGGCTCGAGCCGTGGCACCGTGACCATGCTGCCATTGTGGGAAAGGCACCACTCCTCCGGTTCATGTCCCCTTGAGGAGAGCAGCAAAGATTTCCGCCTGTCGCCGGTTGTATGCTCCTCCTTTTTTATACTCGAATGCCGTCGGAACATCCGGGCGGGCTCGTATCCAGGTGAGCACGTCTTTTACCGGGAGATCTCCTTGAGGGTCGTCCAGGCCCAGGTGCTCGTCCTTCTCCCCGCGGGGACCACTCTTCGTCAGGTGGTGATACTTCACCGGGAGAGGTCTGAATTCTGATAACATGTCTTTAAAGGGCAGGTCCAGCGAAACAGAGGAACAAAACAGGTGGGAAAAATCAAGACAAATCCCCAGTTTCGTACCCGAAATCAGTACAGCCAGGTCGGCAGCCGTGTTTCCAAGCATCCTGGCTCCCCGGAAGGTAACGGGCAGGTTTTCAACGACGAGACGCGGGTCGGCCCATCGGTCTGTGAATTTATAAAAGCGTTCAATGGCCGGACCCGGGCCCGATGTCGTGAAAGTTCCAGCATGGACCACGACAAGGGGTGCACCCAGCCGATCTGCCGCTTCAAGCGTCTCGGCCATGGCGTAGTCTGTGAAAGAATCGTTTCCGAACCAGGCAGGGGCTTGAAAGGCCCGTTCTTCGCAGGGATTGACCCCATGGACATGGTACGGTGCGTGAAGGGTGACAGGGACGGCTGCCGAACTGATAAAATCGACCGTTTTACGGTTATCTCCTGCATGACCCGGTATAAACAGGACATGGAGGTGGGAAATGACCCCGTCATGCACGAGGTCTGCGAGCTCCCGGATATGGGTGCGGTTTGTTGACTCAACGCCCGCCCCGGGCAGGACTCCTGAAAGGGGCCCGGCAGGTCCTATGATGACCGCCCCCCCGGGCACCTGCCTCCGAAATGGTCATGAAAAAACCGTACCTGGTCAATCACCCGGGCAGTATCGTTCCCCTTGTACTCGATACTGGTCGCAATATCCGGGTGTTCCATGAGCCACACCGCGATCTCGTCATTGGGCAGGTCCGATTCCGGGCTGTCAAGGGGGAGGTGGGCATCCTCGGTACCGCCGCGGTGTTTCCCTGAGATATGCTGGAAACTGACTGGCAGACCATGAAAGCCTGCGAGAAGATCCCTGAACGGCACTTCCCTGAAGGCCGCCGTACAGTCGAGATGAGAAAAATCAAGACATATGCCGTTGAGCCTTCCATTATTCAGGTGCCTGATTTCATCAGACGTCGTCCCGATGAATTTCCACCCATGGGAGCGTGCAGGCAGGTTTTCCAGGATGATACGGTCATCCTGCCAATGGTCAAAAAAAGCC
>CAZGXZ010000051.1:0-14542 GCA_964530035.1 uncultured Methanoregulaceae archaeon | reverse complement strand
GAACCGACGGGACCGGGACTGGTAGTCACGGAGTGCCCTGAGGAAGTCCACTTTCCGAAACGAAGGCCAGTTCACGTCTGAGAAGAACAGCTCGGAGTAGACCGATTGCCAGATGAGGAAATCGGTCAGGTGATCACCTCCGGTCTTGATGACCAGGTCCGGGGCATACTGGAACGTCAGGTACTGCTCGATGACCGTTTCATCCACCTCGGAGGACCTGACCCCGTTTTCTGCCATCTTCCTGATGCACCCTGCGATCTCGTCGCGGCCGCTATAGCCGATGGCTACCGTTACGGGCAGGCCTTCACCCCGTTTTTCGGTCATTTTACCGCACAGGAGGTTGAAGCGGGCGACCTCACCGATCTCGCGGAGCACCGGCAGGCAGGGGCCCACATCGGCAGGCCGCGACGTGCTGACATGGAAGGTGACCTGGTCAATGCCCTTCCGTGACGGGGATGTCCTCCACTCGTCACACCACATGACCGTTTCGAGGACCTTCCGGGGGGCCGCGACAAGGTCACCTGCGGTAATCATAAAACAGATCTTCCCGGGAAGGTCGGACAGCGCCCGGGACAGGGCGTACTCATACAACCGGTATATCATGATACCCGTTTCAGGAGTTCCCCGGCGGACAGGGTGTTCGCAATGTCCTGCGGTCCGCACCAGCCCCGCCGTGCGGCCATGACCCCGTAGGCCATGTGGGCAAGGTCTTCCCGGCGGTGCGAATCGGTGCCAAGGGAGATGATGACTCCCTTTTCCTTGGCCTGCCGGATATAAATATCGTCAAGGTCCAGCCGCCACGGCGAGGTGTTGCACTCGAGCATCGTTCCGGTCTCGCGGGCATGGTCGATGACCCGGGACAGGTCAATAGCAAAAGAGTCCCGCTCACCGAGGAGCCGCCCGGTCGGGTGGCCGATGATGTCCACGTGCTCGTCCTCCATCGCCGTCATGACCCTCCGGGTCATGGCGTCCTCGTCAAGGGTGAAGGCGGTGTGGACCGAGGCGATGACG
Source organism: uncultured Methanoregulaceae archaeon (assembly GCA_964530035.1). Lineage (GTDB taxonomy): Archaea > Halobacteriota > Methanomicrobia > Methanomicrobiales > Methanospirillaceae > KLAP105. Next base: position 13,531 of record CAZGXZ010000051.1, on the reverse strand, counting down.
ATGTCAAGGCCGGCCAGCACCGCTGAAGGGAGGGTCAACGTCCCGTCGGGCCTGATGTCCACCTCGATACCATGCAGTACCTGGCACGGTGCGTCCCGGTTCACCCCTTCAATCTCGCGGGCCTGCCTGGCAACCCGTTCAGGGTCGAGACCGTGGGTAATACCGAGGGATGCAGCGTGGTCTGAACAGAGGATGTACGAAAGCCCCCGGGCAGCGGCAGCCTCGGCGAGCCCGCGTACCGTCATCGTCCCGTCGGACCAGTCGGTATGGGCATGGAGATCACCCCTGACCTCCTCCTGCGTGACCAGCCCGGGCAGGGAATGGGATAGGGCCGCCTCGACCTCGCCGGTGTTTTCACGGAGTTCCGGCGGTACGAAATCCATGCCGAGCCAGGAGAAGACCCCTTCCTCGCCGGCAAACGTATGCACCTTTCCGGTTTCGTTCTCCGTGATACCATACTCGTTCAGCTTCAGTCCTTTCGAAGCGGCAATGCCACGGATACGGACATTGAACTCCTTCGACCCCGTCAGGTATACCATCATCGCCCCCATCTCCCGGGGGTTCGTGAACCTGACGTCCACGCGGGAGCCAAGACACCGGAACGATGTCCGCTGGTCCCCTTCGTCGATCATCTCGTCTGCGAGCTGCCTGATCCGCGGGTTCACGAGGGACGGCGGCTCCGTGATTACGATGTCGATGTCCCCGATAGTGCTCCGGCCCCGGCGGTAGCTTCCGGCAGGCTGGAACGAGCCGGGTGTGAAGGCCTCCGCGACCCTGGCCACGACCCTGTCAGCGGCGTCCCTCGTCATCCGGCCGCCTCCTTCCCGGTACCGTGCAATGGCCTTTAAGAAAGCCTGTTCCTTTTTCTCCCCGAACCCCGGGACGGCCCGTATCCTCCGCTGTCGTGCCGCCCGTTCCAGGTCATCCACCGACTGGATGGAGAGCTTCTTCTGGAGCCTGACGATGGTCTTCGGCCCGACACCGTCGAGGTCCAGGAGCTCGATGACACCGGGAGGGACCTTCGAACGGAGTTCTTCGAGCTCGGGATGAGTGCCGGTCGCCACGATGGCGAGGACCTTGTCGGCGATATGCTCCCCGATGCCGGGTAAGGCGACAAGCTCGCTCCTTGACAGGCCTGCGATGTCCTGTGGGAGCCGCTCGATGACACCGGAGGCACGGTACATGGCCAGGGACTTGTACGGGTTCTCACCTGCTATTTCCATGATCTGGCCGGTATGGTTGAGGACTTCAGCTATCGAACGGTTTGTTGCAGGCATAGGACGGTTGCTGTATCATATCCGGTGGAGTGGCACCCGCTATAGAACCTTCGCTGCCACCACGCCGTTTCAGGAATGTTGCCGCCCTGGAGAGCCCCCACCCCCCTTCAGGACACGGCATTCCGGCTGTTTGCATCATAACGCATAATCACTTTGGCGTGAAACAGCTATGCATGGAACGCCAGTTGCGGGAGGACTTTCTCGAAGCTGCCCTTGCCCTCTCCCGGGCAGGGACCCCCATCACGGCAGGGGCCCTCGCATCGCAGCTGTGCATGCCGCAGGAAACGATCTGCGACGAACTCACAGTACTCGAGAAATCGGGTGAACTCGTCAGCCAGGGTGGAGAAGGGTACGTCCTTACTCCTTCAGGCCTCCGCATCGCAGAGCAGACCGAGCGGAAGCACCGGCTCCTCCAGGAGTTTTTCTCCCGGGTGCTGGGCATGGACCGCGAGGCTGCTTCGAAGGAGGCCTGCACGCTTGAGCATACCGTCTCTGAAGACGCCATCTCCCGGCTGGGCTCGTTCATCGAGGACGCACCCTGCTGCCGTTTCAGGAGCCGTCACGGGGATGGCCGGGAGACCCTGGCGGTACAGCCGGAAGGGGCGGCGGTCGTAGTCCAGGGCATAAGGGGCTGCCAGAGGCAGGAACGGCTCATGGCGCTCGGCATAGTGCCAGGCACGACCCTCACGGTCCTCCGCAACGGGCGGGGCCGGAGCCTCATTATTCGGGTGAAGAGCTGCGAGATCGCCGTCAGCAGGGAAATTGCCGGGTCGGTCCTCGTGGAGCCGGCCCCATGAAGGCAGCGCTCCTCGGTAACCCAAACGTTGGGAAATCCCTCCTCTTCAACGCCATCACCGGCCTTGGCGTCGAGGTCGCGAACTATCCCGGGACGACCGGGTCGGTCCTCCACGGCTCGGTCTGCACCATGGACGGCCCGGTCGAGGTAATCGACCTCCCGGGGGTGTACAGCCTTTCCGGGACCTCAGATGACGAGGAACTGGTCGCATCCTTCCTGGCCTCCCGTGAAGCCGATGTCATCATAGCGGTCCTCGACGGGACCCGCCTCTCCCGGAACCTCTACCTCTTCATCGAGGCTTCCGAGTTCGGCCTGCCAATGGTCATGGTACTGAACATGGCCGACGAAACGGACCGGCTTGGCCTCACTATCGACATTACACGTCTCGAGGCCCTGACAGGTGTGCCGGTCGTTTCGGCCTCCGCCCTCCTTGGACGGAACGTCCATGCCATTCTCCCCCTCGCCGCACGGGAGGCCCGGGTGCCGACGGTCAGGGTTGACTATGGAAAGGGGATTGAAGCGGCAATTGCCAGCCTTTCGTTCACCTTTTCCACGACAAGGGGTGGTGCGGTCTCTGCACTCCTCGGGAAGGGTGACACCCCGGAGCTCCGGGAGGACGCTGCAATGCTCGCCAGCGAGGTGGAGAAGATCGAAAACACCGCAGTAGAAACGCTCATCGCCGGGAAGAGACACGCGCTTGCAGGGCGGATAGCCGGAGAGGCCGAGCACCAGGCCCGGCAGGAGCCCCCGGCATTCGACCCCGACCGCTACCTGACGCGGAGGTTCCCGGGCGTGCCCATCCTCATCGGGCTCCTCATCGGAATGCTCCTGGCGGTGTTTGCCATCGGCTCATGGCTCGAAGGGATCATCATCTCGGTCACGAACGAGGCGGTCATCGAACCATTCATGGCGCTCGGCCTGCCCGCCATCGTCCAGCAGGTCGGCCTTTCGTTCCTGCTCGGGCTCCAGGGGGGGCTCGGGATCGCCCTGCCGTTTGTCTTCACCTTCTCCATCCTCCTCTCCCTTATCGAGGACACCGGCTACCTGACACGGGCGGCGTTCCTCGCCGACCGGGGCATGCACCACCTCGGGCTGCATGGCCAGGCGATCATCCCGCTCGTCCTCGGGTTCGGCTGCAATGTCCCGGCCGTCATGTCCCTCCGCCTCCTTGAGACGAAACGGGAACGGTTCATCGCATCGTTCCTCGTCCCGCTCGTCCCCTGTTCAGCAAGGACCGTGGTAATCGCCGGCATCGTCGCCGCGTTCGTAGGGATTTACGCAGCTTTCGCCGTATACGCAATCATCCTGGGTGTCATCCTCACCACCGGGATACTGCTCTCCCGCTTCAGCCCCGGACCGAGGCTTGGCATGGTCCTCGAGATGGTCCCGCTCCGGGTCCCGGTCCCTAAGGATGTCCTCAGGAAGGCCTGGGCAAAGATGAGGGAGTTCCTCTTCATCGCCATGCCGCTCCTCATCGTGACCAGCATCATCCTCGGGCTGCTCCAGTACTCAGGCTTCGTCACCGCGTTCCAGAACGCCATAGAGCCCTTGTCGCAGGCGGTGCTCGGCCTGCCGGGCTACGCGGTGACGTCCCTGATCTTCGGGATCCTGAGAAAGGAGATGTCCTTCGAGATGCTCGCAGTTCTCTCGGGAACGGCTGACCTCTCCACGGTGATGACCGGGGCCCAGCTCTTCATCTTCGCGGTCGTCTCGTCCCTGTTCATCCCGTGCATCTCCACGGTTGCCGTGCTGAAAAAACAGGCCGGACTGAAGACGACCATCTTTGTCACCGGCTATACCATCCTGCTCGGCATCGGTGCAGGCTGGGTGCTGAACATGATTTTCGGCTGGTTAGTCTAGGAAATTTTTTAGAAATAACCACGGGGAGTGTATTTCGGGATTATTATAGCAAGGTATTCCCTCATACGGACATCAGCCGATACAGGCGGTGTTGTAATACGATTGGTTCTTCCCGGCACCACCCTGCCGTGAGAGGAAATATTTATTTGTGGGTATGCGGAGGTCTCCAGTGTGAGTGCACGGTATTGCAGGTTCTGCGGGGCTCTCCTCGGGCAGGACGCATCATTCTGCGGATCCTGCGGGAAACAGACCGGGACCGGAGATCCTCTGCCGGGGTCCCCGGGGCCAGGAACCAGTTCCCAAGGCAGGGAAACCGGAACTGATCAGCAGGAAGGAAAATCCCTTGCCTGGACCGCCAGGTACTCGATGACAGGCGGGTTCATGGTGAAGCGGCTCCTGCTCGTCCTGGCGGTGGCCAGTCTTTTTCCCGCCGTGGTTATCGGGATTGCCAACCCGGCATCCTTTCCTGCAGGGCTCATGTTGAGCGGCATCATCTTTCTCTTCATCCTGGGGATCGGGGCTGTGGTCACCATTGCGATGCAGAAAGCGACAAGGGGCGGGTTTGAAACGAAATTTTCAATCACCCCCGGCGGCGTCAGCTACCAGGCCCTGGAGGACTGGAAGGGCTACAACCGGGTCATCCTCGGCGGCTCCCTCCTGACCGGGTCGCTCACGGCAATAGGAGGGAGTGCCGTTACCATTGCCCGCGAGGAGGACACCATGGTATGGGAGGAAATCGGGACGATCACAATCTATACCCGTGACCTGGCCATCTACTTCACGCGGAAATCCCTGGTCTTCCCCATGGTCCTGTTCGGCACGCCCGGCAACTTCGGGGCTGCCGTCGGTATTGTCAGGGACTATGCCGTCCGATACGATATTCCTGTAAAAGAAGGCTGAAAATAAGGGTAAAAGAATTTTATTGCTGCATCATGACGCGGCTGGAGATGAAGCGGCAACCCGCATCATGAACTCCGATACCACCAGGAGGACACCTCCATGTATGGAAGGAGCAATCCACAGAAGGTTGAGCTGCCAAAAATAACATGCTCCCGCAATAGGGGGAATGAACGAGATGCCCCGGAGGATTCGATAATTTTCCGCGAGGAACGGCAGAGGCCCATCATGCCACCCAGTATTCCAATGAAAACGGGGAAATACTGAGAATCAATGCTATAAGAGCCTAAATGTTTCCAGACCTTGCCGAATACCAGTTCCATCATCCTTTCCGATAGCCTGGAATCATCAACCCTTCAGTGGGGGCGTGCCCCCACACCCCTGAAAAGATACCCCGCCGCCCCCGAAGGGCGCCCCGGCGGCGGTCTCATTGGCCTTTCATGAAGATTTTAAACTGAATGAATCCCGCTGAAGACAAAAATACAAAAACCATGCCACAAACAACCCTGAAGAGGGAATCACCAACGGCTTGCCATGGCTATCGTATGCAGGGGGTTAGGGGGGCGCGGCAGCCCCCTGGTACTCATCCCTCAACTCTTCTGCCTGTTTCTCCATGGGAACAAGAAGAATCGGGAATACACACCGAGGATATTTCCGGTATTGCAGGGGTTTTTCTGAATAGACAATCCCGATCATTGTTTTGATGGTTTCATCAGCTTAAACCTTAGTATTGCAGCACGAGCTGTTAGGTCCCCCGCAGCTGCACTCGGCGCTGTCCATGTCCTTTCCCCTGAGAGCAGCGTTGATCATGGCCCAGGCACAGCCGACACCGCTTTGGACCTGAATTGCCTGAACCGGGCAGTTCATGGCACATGCCCCGCACTCCATGCAGTCCCGGGGTTTGTCAAGGAGGACATGGTCGTCTCCCGCTGCAAACACCCGGTGAGGGCAGACCTGCGTGCACCTCCCGCAGTTGATACACCGTTCCGGGAAGAACCTGAGGGTGTTTTCAGAGTAGGAATCGAACATCATGCCACCCCCAGGAGGCGGATTACGCCGAGGGCGATGCCGGCGGCAAGACCGGCCACGGCCATGACCACCATCGCAGGGACATACCGGAAGATTTCCTTCTTCACCCCGGTCCGCGAGGTGAACGTTGTCGAGCCGGTGAAGTTCAGGGCAAGGTACGCGGTGACCGCAGGCATGGCAAGGAGCACCGCTATGGCGGAAAGGGCTCCGGCCAGGCCTGGTCCCGGGGATACGCCGATAAAGAATGCCGCAAAGGGAAGGGCGACAACAAGCCCGAGGAGGAAGCCCTTCGTGCTGAAGTCCTTTGTCGGGAGGACCGGCAGCAGGGCTGGAAAGAGGACCGTTCCGGCAAGCACAGCGCTTATCGCCACGAGGGCGGCTATCCACCCGGCAAGGAAGAACAGGACGGCAGCAGCGGCGACCATGGGCAGGAGGGTATGCACGAGTTCGACCGGAGTGAGGACGAGGCGGTCTGTCAGGGTGAACCTGACCGTCCGCATCCCAGGGGTCGCGGTATGTGTCTTTAAGTATTCCGGGAGGTCCGCTGCCCTGACCGGGCCGTATTCAACGGAAAAGCCGGTGCGTTTCGTAACCTCCGGGGCCGAGACCCCTGGCGCCCCGAGCTGGGGGAGGATGATCCTCCGGTGTCCGACGACTCCCGGAAGGCCGGTCGAGCTGATCCGCCGGACCAGTTCAGCCGTCCCGAAGGTCCCCTTGCCAGCGGCGCACCAGACATTGATCCCCTTCGTATCAAGCACCAGGATGTAGGCATCCGTTTTTCCAAGAGCCTCCCGGAGTGCATCAAAGCTCAGGGAGTAGTTCGCGGACGAAAAGACCGGCGAATCAGCCGAGGGGTTGTTGAGGCGGTAGAGACCCGGTGTGACGATGTGTCCCATCCGGTTCACTCCCCACCGTGCAAGGAAATGGTCGAGCCGGTCTGAAGGAGATATAATGCCCGTGGTTTCCATGATGCTGGGGCCAGGGGCTGTCCCGGTACCACCGCAACACGGTTTCACCGCCTCCTCCGTTTCGCACGGCCCGCAGGAGCAGCAGGTCTTCTGGTTGTCTGGTCCTTCCATGGTGGTCCTCCCCACCTATCCCTGCGGCTGGATGACCGGGCCGATCAGGTCGCGCACCATGCTGCTCAGGCCCTCCGCCCTGATGAGGGCGAGGCAGCAGACCTCGCCGTCCCTTTCCCAGCTGATGAGGGCAAGCTTGTCCCCGCTCCTGATGCCCGCCTTCTCCCGCACGTCCTTCGGGAGCACCATCTGGCCTCGCTCGTCGATGCTTAGTACTGCTTCGACCCGGCAGCCGTTACCCGGGCTACAGCCGCAGGAGAGGTCATCCCGACCCTTTTCATCTGAATCTTTACATGGTCTGGTCATGAGATACTGGATGTATGTTTCCTGCATCGAATATTTATAACATTCTTAATTATCAGAATAATCAGAATAGTTAAAAAATTAAGACAACCAGACATTTTATTCTTCAGAGACTATCGTACGATAACTCCCGGGTGAAATTGAGCTCGTATGTTTCCGAAACCGATAGCACCCTAATTGGCCGGGCCCACCTCAAAGGGTCCGACAGCATACCAGGAAAAATTTTTTGCATGCCCGCCATGCAGAGCACCATCTCATGATCGGGATATCTCAAAGAAAAGCAGGAAAAACTACCATTTCTTTTCAATCCGAGAATACTTATAAACCTGTTCGTGGAATCATTGAGTACACGGGAATGCATCGTTACCTGACCGGAGTCGGGGTTATAGACGGAGTCTTCGGGGGATTCGCCCCCGGGACGAACATCCTCATCCTCGCTCCTCCGTTTTCGCTCGGTGAAGAACTGGCACGCACCTTCGCACGCCTGAACGACGGAGAGTACGCCATCTTCCTGACGACGGACGAGCAGGTCCAGGACCTCGTGAGATCGCTGCATACCTGCAACTTCGATATCTCCCGGGTCGGCATCATCGATGCCATCACGAAGTCCTCCTCCCCGCAGTCCGCGGACTCGCTTGCCGTCAAGTACGTGTCAAGCCCGAGTGACCTTACCGGGATAGGGATCAAGTTCTCACAGATCTCGGAGTCCATCTTTACCGGCAAGTTCCCCTCGGATGACAGCGGCATTTACCCCCCTCCGGTCAGGTTCTGCGTCCAGTCACTTTCAACCCTCCTCATGTTCCGCAAGCTGGAGGTCCTGTACCAGTTCCTCCACGTCCTTTCGGCAAAGCTTAAAAAAATGGAGGGGATGGGGGTATACCTCCTCAACAACGAGTCCTTTGATGAAAAGACCGTGTCGATTCTCAAACAGCTGATGACAGTCGTTGTCGAGGTGCGTGGAGGAGATAACCGGATGGAAATGCGCATACGGGGGGCAGGGGGGAGTGTCCTGGACTGGATCCCGTTCAGGTTCGAGGAGATGGAACTGGTGGTGGGTGAATGATACCGATAGGGGTGAAAGGAATTGACGAGATGCTGGAGGGCGGGGCACCCTCAAATGCCCGGATCCTCTTTGCCATGGAACCGATGGCCGACGGGCAGATCTTTCTCATACATATGCTTGCTGAAGCACTTTCAGATGGGAAACGCTGCTGCGTCATCATCCCCCACACGACCCCTGATGTCTACCTGTACGACCTTTCCACCGCCGGGTTCGATATAGGAGACCACAGGGACCAGATAACGTTCTTTTCCCAGGTCGAATGGATGGCGATGAAAAAACGGAACCCGGATGCCAAGAGGTTCCACAAGGAATTCAAGGGGCATATCCGCAGGGTATGCACGGAAATTGGTGCTGCATTCGTCTTCGTTTACTTTGACATGGTCTATGAGACCCTCGGGCTCTCACAGGGTCTTGCAGCCCTCGATTTTTCTGATATGGCGGATGGCCCGCTGCTGGTCGTCGAACTCCTGAATTTCGGTGGCGACCCCCTCATCCGGAGCTGCTCCGGTGAAAGCGGGTTCGACCTTGTGGTCTCGATCCGGAGCGGGTATAACTATATCCCGTTCTTCAACTTCTTCACCATCGAGCACTGTTCATGGACCTTGGTACCCCGCCGTTCAATTCCCTATATCCTGACCGGATTGTCGATCACCCCGTATATTTCAAAGATCGTCGTGACAGGGCCTGCCCAGTCGGGGAAGTCCACCTTCGTCGCGAATGCATCAGACCACGGCCTTTCGGTTGACGGGACTGACATGAAGGGGGTGGCGACCACGGTCGCGATGGACCTCGGCAGGCTCAACTGGCAGGGATTTGATATAACCCTCTACGGGACTCCCGGGTACAGCCGCTTCGACCCGATCATTTCGCAGCTTGTCCGCCATGCCATGGGTGTGATCCTCCTTGTTGATGTGACCAGGCCGGACACACTCCCGCGTGCCAGGGATCTCCTCATTGCGACACGGGGGTCGGCACTTCCGCTCATCGTTGTCGCCACGAAGAGCGACCTCCCCCACCAGATGACCGAGGAGGACATCAGGCGGGAGCTCGGGATACGACAGGCGGTGGCAGTCCACTTTATCTCCTGTCTTGATAAGCCCGCGGTCCGGGCAATCGTTTCCTCACTCATAGAACACATCACCCTGTTCAGCTACGACGAAGGGGAGGAGCCCCCGCTCCCGGGAGCATTCGGAAACGGGGTGTGATAGGGTGCTCACCTTTATCGGCCTCGGCCTCTATGACCATGAGGACGTATCCGTCAAGGGCCTGAACCTCATCAGGGAGGCCGATGCTGTGTTCCTCGAGGAGTATACCTCCCTCCTCACCGGGACGACGAAAGAACACCTCGAACACCTCTATGAAAGGACGGTCAGGGCCCTCTCAAGGGAGGACGTGGAGCTGAACCCGGATCCGATCCTTGACGCCGCTGAAAGCGGAAATGCCGTTTTTCTGACCGCCGGGGACTCCATGGTCTCGACGACCCATGCAGACCTCAGGCTCAGGGCCCACGAACGGGGGATTACGACCCGGATTATCCACGGGGCGTCCATCCAGACAGCGGTCTGCGGCTTGTCAGGGCTCCAGAACTACCGGTTCGGAAAGTCATGCTCCCTCCCGTTTCCCCATGGAAAATGGGCCCCGGAAACGCCCTTTGACGTGATTTCAGGGAACCTTGCCGAAAACCTCCATACTCTCGTGTACCTCGACATACGGGACAGGCGGTACATGACGATCCAGGAGGCGGTGTCCATGCTCGAAGCCATCTCGGAACGAAAAAAACAGGCCATCCCGCTTTATGTCGGTATTGCACGGGCAGGAGCCCCGGACGTCGAGGTCCGAGCCGGTCCGGCACAGGCCCTGATCAACCATGACTTCGGCGGGCCGCTCCATATCCTTGCCGTGCCCGCCAAGCTTCACATGATGGAAGAAGCATACCTGAAGGCATTTGCAGGCCTATGACCCTCCAGGAATTCCGTGAACGCATTTCAGCCGCAGGTATCCCGAAGGAACCGGCATTTCCGAAACAGACGCCCCTCCACGACTGTGCCGGTGAAGCTGCCCTGATGGTCAGGTCATACCTTGATGACGGCGACCGGTTCAGCAGCTCCGGAGACCTGAAAAACGGTCTTGCAAGTTATTCCTATGCCATGGGGTGGCATGATGCCGCCTGTTCCTATGGCCTTTTCTCCACCGGGACCGTCCCTGTCCGCGAACTCCTGGAGCACATGGATGATGTCCCATGCAACGAAGGGATGGTGATGAAACGGGAAAAATACGGCGACATGCTGTCCCGGGCCCTGGCCCATGTCAGGCCTGCCCCCGACCCTGAGTCCTGTCTTTTTCCCTGGGCTCTGCGGCTGGTCGAAACCGCCCGTTCTTCATGGGACGAGGGGAACCTCGCGGCACAGTCAGGAGTACAGACGACGGCATTGTTCTGGTACAGCTACGGGCATGGATGGCTTGACTTCGGGGTGCGTGCCGGAAGCCTTGCGGTAACCGGAAGCCGGGAGCTGTTTGCCATCTAGGAAAGGTAACACCGGGAGGGGAATGAACACGGTAAAGCGGGACCCGGTAGACGACCGTCATGGTGCGACCTGTACCCGGCCCTGGGACAGGTCGTTTCCAAAACCATCATCCGGATGCGGCACCTATACTCATCCCTATACCCAGGTGACCTACACATGCCGGTCGTCATACTCAAGATGGCAAAGGGGAGGACCCTCGAACAGAAACGCGAGGTCGTCCGCCAGTTCACGGAAACACTCGTCAAGACCCTTCATGTCCCTCCGGACATGGTGACGGTCCTCGTGGAGGAGCTGGACCGGGAGAATATCGGGAAGGCAGGCGTTCTCCTCTCCGAAACGAAATGAAAACCGTTGAACCCCTCAGGGTACGGCTTGGTTTCACCGAGTTCCCTCCCCGGTATACCTGTGACGGGGGAAACGTCTCACCCGAGATCAGGACCGGTGATCTCCACCCTGATGCGGAAAGCATGGCCGTCATTACAGTCAACCCTTTTGAAACGGGTTGTTCATTCTGCCCGTGGGTCATCTGGGACCTTCCTCCGACGCCGGTCATACCCCCGGGGATCCCACGGGAGCCGGTAACGGTCATACCGGTACGGTCAGTCCAGGGGACGAACGATTACGGGGAGACCGGTTACCACGGCCCCTGCCCGCCGCCAGGGGAAACACACCGCTACCTCTTCAGGGTATACGTCCTTGATATGAGACCTTGCCTTGCACCGGGAAGCGATAAGCACGCCCTTATTGCGGCCATGAGAGGACATGTCCTCCAGTATGGCGATACCATGGCGATGTACTACCGTCCGTGAAGGGGTACGGGTGCATTCATAAGCCAACCGCGCCTACCACATTACACATGTCACGCGTCATTGAAAAGCACCCTCTCCTGAAAAGGGTTCTTGTGCCCGTTCTCCTTGCCGCGGTTGTCCTCGGTGCCGCGGCGATTGCCGGTTGTGCCAGTTCCACCGCTGGGGAGGCGGCCAAGGCCGGGGATACCGTAAACGTAACCTATACCGGGTACCTCGACAACGGCCAGATATTCGACAGCAACGTCGGAAAGGCTCCCCTGACGTTCAAACTCGGCGACGGCTCGATGATCAAGGGCTTTGACCAGGGGGTCACGGGAATGAATGCTGGCGAGACGAAGAACCTCACGATACCTGCCGAACAGGGATATGCCTATCACCCCGAGCTGGTGCAGGACATGGAGAGGATCGGCGGCCTGGAACAGATGAACCTCACGCCGGGAGACATCATCAGGTTCACCCGTCCTGACGGGAGCGCAGGTTCGGTCAGGGTCCTCAGGGTAAACCAGAGCTGGGTGACCATCGATGAAAACCACCCGCTTGCCGGGCAGACGCTGCACTTTACCGTCACGCTCGACAAGATTATCAGAATCTAATTTTTTTCCCGGATCGATACTCTTATCGCAGGCCGACGGTTATATCTGCCTGTCAGATCATCAGAGGTGCCCATGAGATCCTCGTGTTCCTTTTTCATCGCAGGTATACTCCTGCTGTCCCTGGCCGTTGCATTTCCGGCAACGGCAGCAATCCAGACAAACGGGACGATAAACGTCGTGTCTCAGGGATGGGTACCTGCCGGCGGGGCAGCCGTGTCCATCGACGGGGTACCTGCCGGTACCATACCCCCTTCCCTGACGGTGACGGTCCCGGCCGGCACCCACATGGTTTCGGCCTCGGGACCCGGCTCGACGACCTGGACAAAACGGGTCATCGTCAGGAAAGGGTCCACCGTGAAAGTCGTCCCGGTTCTGGAGCCCGGATTTGGAACCGTATCAGTGGTGTCCGACCCACCCGGGGCAGAACTGTTCCTTGATGGAAAAAAGGCCGGGAACACGCCGTGGAACTCATCGGGTGTCGCGAAAGGTTCCCACCTCCTTTTACTCCGTATGCCCGGGTACCAGGACGCCACGCGGTATTTCATCATGAAACCTCCCCGGGGCATAACCGTCTCCATCAAGCTCCGGGAGGTCCCTCCGCCAACCCCCACGCCGACCCGTACCCCCAGTCCGGCCGAATCGGGACTCGGGAGCCTTGTTATCAGGACACCTGAAGACGGCTACGATGTCAGTTTAAGGTCTCTCTTTTACAATCGTTCGATGCCGATCCTCGACGGAAAATGGCACTACCAGGTGGGGAGGACACCGGTTTACTGGATGGACGCTGTACCGCAGGGTACCTATGACCTCATCGTCAGTGCACCCGGGAACCTGAGCCAGGTCGCATGGAGCGGGACCGCGGTCGTCAGGGCAGGCGGGGAAACCGTCATTGATACGTCCCGTTCATCAGGCAGCTGCCCGTATGGACTGTGGCCCTGCCTGTAAGGTACTTTTTTTGAATGTGTTTCCCTGGGCCCGGTAAAGTCCTCCATATATTGAATTTATTCCCCCACTATGAGAGACCTCCGTCAGCTCTAATTCAGATTAGATGATTTTAGAGAGCCGATTTTTTCACCTTTAACAGGCAGAGGATGAAAGGGATTTAAACCGGGGGGCTGCCGCCCCCCCAGACCCCCTGAATACGATAGCCTTGGCAAGTCGTTTGCAGTTCCTTTATCAGCGTTGTTTACAGCATGTTTTTTGTAGTTCAAGTCTTCAGCGAGATTTTTTCAGTTCGAAATCATCCTGAAGGGCCGTGAGACCGCCGCCGGGGCGCCCGTCGGGGGCGGCGGGGTATCTT
>CAZGXZ010000050.1:13866-14698 GCA_964530035.1 uncultured Methanoregulaceae archaeon | reverse complement strand
GGCCACGTCGGTCCGTATCACCACGGGGGAACTCCGGATGACCGGGTTCGGGCTCTCGGCAGGGAACTGGGCCAGGCTTCGCACCAGGTCCTCCGCTTTCTTCCTCTCCGTAATGTCGATGAAGCTCACGAGGCTTGCCACGACCCGGCCTTCGTTGTCCCTGACCGGGGTCCCGAACACCTCGAGCCTGACCCGTGTCCCGTCAGGACGGACGACCTCCATGTCATCGACATGGCCGCTCTCCCCGTACATACCCCGTACTATCGGCATCTCCCCGGTCGGATACCGGTTCTCCGTTCCAGCGCGGTATGCCTCGTAGACCTCCGACAGGTTCTCCTCGGTGGCATCGGGGAGGATACCCCGGCCGAGGAGCCGGGCCGCCTCCCGGTTTGCGATGATAGGTTTTCCGGAGGGGGCCTCGACCATGAAGATGCCGATCTGGACTGTTTCGAGGAGCGTGGTCATCACCTTGTTGCGATAGTCAAGCTCGTCCGTTTTCCTCCGGAGTTCCTGTTCAGCAAGCACCTGTCCGGTAATGTCCCGTTCGATCCCCCTGAAACCGGTTACCTCTCCGTCAGGACCGGTAATCGGCAGGGCCGTGCTCTCAAGGTGGCGGTATGAACCGTCCCGGTGCCGCCACCTGATGACCACGTTGCGCCACCCCTTCTTCTCCCTGATACCCGAGAGGAACAGTTCCCTGACCATGGCCCTGTCATCCGGGTGGATGATGCTTATCACATTGGATAGCTCCCTCTGATCGAGCCGGTATCCCAGGATGGACTCGACGGCCGGGTTCGAGTACGTAATCCGCATTTCAGGGCCGGTCTCCCAG
>CAZGXZ010000050.1:0-13856 GCA_964530035.1 uncultured Methanoregulaceae archaeon | reverse complement strand
TCCGAAGCCGTTCCTCGCTCTCATGCAGTGCCTCGGTCATAACCTTCTGCACGCTGATGTCCCGGAACGTCCCTTCGACACCACCCATCGTCCCATCAGGCCGGTACCAGAATTGGCTGCTGGCGGATATCACGGCCACCGTGCCATCTCTTCTCTTCAGCCTCACCTCGCGGCCCGTAATCCTCCCGTTCCTCCGGATCTCGTCGAGGATGACGCTGCGTTCAGAAGGGTCGACATATAAATTCGCCGCGATGTCCTTTCCGAGGAGTTCGTCTCGGTTGTCGTACCCGAGCATCCCGGGGAGGGACCGGCTTATGGTAATGAGCCTTCCCTGGTCGTCACTGCGGTAGTACACGTCCTGGATGTTGTCAAGAAGTGACTGGTGCTCCTCGTTTGCAGCAACCAGCTTGTTCTCGGCCTCCTTCCGGTCGTTGATGTCCTCGATGAGCGCAATAACATAGAGGACGGTTCCCTGGGTATCCTTCACAGGGGAAACGGTAACGGAGCCCCAGAGGAAAGTGCCGTCCTTCTTCATGTACTTCTTCTCGGTCCTGTACGACTCCCTCTCCCCTGCGAAGACCCTGCGGGTCTCGTTCGTGTCCTTGTTCAAATGGTCTGGATGGGTGACATCGCGGAACGTTTTCTCAAGCATTTCCTTTTCGGAATACCCGAGCATGTCACAAAACCGCCGGTTGACCATCCTGAACCTGAAGTCAGGGGAGACAACAGCCATCCCGAGCGGGCTGTCCTCGAAGATCCTCCTCAACCGCTCCTCGCTTTCCCTGAGCTTCTCCTCGACCCGCTTGTTCTCGCTTATATCGCGGGTTACCCCGTAGACCTCCTGGAGTTCACCGGAATTATCATCGAATAAACCGGAAAAACGGGTTTCTACCCATATGAAACGGCCATCCCGGTGCCTGACCCTGTAAGTCACCGTTGCCGTGGGGTTTGCAAGGGTAAGGGCCCTCCAGTTTGCACTGGTGACCGGGAGGTCGTCCGGGTGGATCAGGTCCCTGATATCGGATCGCAGGAACACGTCCGGGTCATACCCATACATGACTGAAGAGGCCGGCGAGATGTAGGTGAGCAGGCCGTCAGGCCTCTGACGGGTGACCACGTCCTGTGAGTTCTCGACCAGCATGCGGAACTGCCGTTCCCGCTCCTTCAACGCCTCCTCGGTCTTCTTATTGGCGGTCACGTCCCTCCCGACCGACTGGTACTCGACAAGGTTCCCTTGCTCGTCGAAGATTGCCCGGTCACTCCACCGCTGCCACCTGATACTCCCATCGGCCATCACGATGCGATGTTCGATGGTATCGACCGGGTGCTCCGGGGTCAGGGACCTGAAGAACTCACGCACCCGCTCCCGGTCTTCCGGCACAATGTCCGGACTGAACCGGTGCCCCAGGACCTCCTCGCGTACCAGGCCGAAATACCTGCAGTACGCCTCGTTCACGAAGATATGGGTACCGTTGGGGAGGAAGCGGGAGATGAACTCGGTCTGGTCCTCGACGACGTTCCGGTACTTCTGCTCGCTCCCGGCAAGGGCCTCCTCGGCCCGGATGCGTTCGATGGCAGCCCCTATCTGCGTGGCAACCGTTTCCAGCGCGATGCGTGCAGCCGGCGGGATGTCCTCCCGGGTATGCGAGGAGATGTTCATGCAGGCGAGGGTCTTCCCGCCGGTAGTGATCGGCAGGATTGCGAGGGCGTGCAGCCCCTCGGCTACCTGGCCAGGGCTGTGGGGGATGGCGATATCAGGATAGGAGATGTAGACCGGTTTCCCTGCTGCAATAATCACCGCGTTTTCTGATTCAGGGGGGTAACTGAGGCATTCCTGTACGAACTCCTCCCGCAGGTTGTGTGACAGGGCAAGATTGATAGTCCCGGTCGCCTCGTTAACGAGATAGATCCCCCCTGAGTCCATGCCCGATATCCCGATGGCCGCGTCCAGGCATATCTCCAGGGTATTGTGCATTCCGTGGGCCCGCTGAAGCGCGAGTCCCAGGGAGAGCTGTGCCTGCAGGATCATCTCCTGTTGCTTCCTTTCGGTGATATCACGGAAGATCCCCTCAATCCCGGTGACCGACCCGTCCGGGCCGTACTGGATGTGGCTGCTCGTCTCGACGAGGACAGGCGTCCCGTCACGTTTCCTAAGCCGGACCTCGTAGTTGGTGACCTTGCCATTCCGGTATATGTCATCGAGGAACTTTTTCCGGTCTTCAGGGTCCTGGTAGAAATCAGCCGCGATGTCGAGCCCGATGCATTCATCGACGGTGTCAAACCCAAACAGGACGGCCCATGACCTGCTCGCCTTGGTGAGCCGGCCTTCCATGTCGCTCCGGTAATATACGTCCTGGATCTGGTCAAGGAGGTCGGTGTACTCCTTGTTTGCGGCAATCAGGCAGTCCTCGGCCTCCTTCTGCTCCGTGATGTCAGTGAGGAAGCTGAGCGTCGCATTCTTCCCCGACCAGGTCACCCTTGTCGAGTTGATCCAGAGCCACCGTTGCCGTCCATCACCGGTAATGACCCTGAAGACATAGCCGGTCTCAGGCTCCTCCCCCTGTATCCGCTTCACGTGCCTGGACAGGACCGTCTCCCGGTCTTCGGGGTGGATGAAATCGGTGAAGGGCCTTGCAAGGAGCTCGGAAACAGGGCGGCCCATGAGGGACACGAAGGCAGGGTTGACATGGACCAGGTACTGCTCCTGGGCTACCAGGATCCCCTGGGTCGCGTTTTCAAACAGGAACCGATAGTTCTGCTCGCTCTCGCGGATCCGTGCCTCCGCCACCTTCAGCTCCGTGACGTCGATAGCAATCCCCCGGATGCCGGCTAATATCCCGTCCCGGTAAACCGGAGAGTAGTAAATACTTAGGGGAAATGCCGTCCCGTCCTTTCGTCGGACAACGAACTCGCGCCCCTCATCGAAATCCGTCCGTCCTTCCAGGATGCTCTGAAAGGCGCGGCTGGCTTTTTCCCGGTCTTCCGGCACCAGGAATGAGAAAAAATTCATCCCTGCAGGGACAGGGCTCTGGGGATAGCCGAGCATGTCATAGGCGATACGGTTCAGGTAGGTGAGGTTTCCATCGAGGTCTGACTCGTATACGATCTGGGGGAGAAGGTCGGCAAGGTCCCGGAACCGTTTCTCGCTCTCGTTCAGGGCCTCCTCGGTGCGTTTCCACTCGGTGATCTCCCGTATCGACTCGATGGCGCCGACGACCTCTCCCTGGGTGTTGTACAGAGGGGAGGCGGTAAACCAGAGCACCGCCCCCATTCCGTCGTTGAAATGCGGGATGGTGATCTCGGAGTAGAGCGTCTTTCCGTCCTGCCTGATGTAGGGGTACTTTTCCCTGGCCAGTGACTTTTCATCGAGGATCAGATCTATCAGGATGGGGCGGCGCGTCCTGTAGAAGGGGAGGGCATATTCATAGTCGTTCTTTCCGAGGATTTCTCCGGCAGGGACGCCGGTCATCTTCTCCATTGCCCGGTTCCAGGCGATGACGACTCCCTTCGTGTCCACCGCGAATGTCGCATCCGGAAGGAAGTTGATGATATCGGTCTCCCTCCGCTCGTGGTCGCGGATCCGGGCCTCGGCCTGCCGTTCCAGGACGGCCTTCTGGATCTTGTGGGCGAGCTCGGCGAACTGGGATACCGGCTCCCCGCCCTTCTGGATGTAAAAATCAGCCCCTTCATTGAGGGCCTGGATGACGACCTCCTCGCGGCCGCGGCCGGTGAAGATGATGAGCGGAACGGTGTTGCCTGACGCCCGGACCTGTTTCAACAGCTCGATGCCGTCCATCCCGGGCATCTGGTAGTCGGAGATAATGGCATCGTACCTGTGGTTCCGAATCGCCTCGATCGCCTCGAAGCCTGATGAAACGGTGTCGACAGTGAACTGGCCGTTCCTCTCGAGGAACACCTTGCCGAGCTCGAGGAGGGCCGGTTCGTCATCGACATAGAGGACTGAGATCATGGCCGGAACTGCTGCGGTATCCCTTCACGGTACCGTTCGTACCCTGGTGTTCTCCTTTCTTCTCTGGCACCTATCTGCAAGGTACTATATGAATACTGACGTAGCGTCAGGCCGTTCCCGGTCGCATTTCTCCTGCCGGATTACACCAAAGCCGGGAACGGCGGTCCCCCCGGGTATGAGACCTGGGAGGGCATTCCTTACCGGGGAGGACGCTGCCGGGGAGACTTGGAGGGAGGGGTCGCCACTAAAGCCCTTTTACAAGGATGTAGGCGGCCTTCTCGAGGGTGGAGGTCGCTCCCCCTCCCTGCACGGTGAGGCGGATGCCGTATTCACCGGGTTCACTGTAGGAATGAACGGGGTTTTTCTCGTCTGAGAACGTGCCGTCCCCGAATGCCCACGACCAACGGGACGGGCTGCCCGTTGATGTGTCGGTGAATGACACTTCAAGAGGCATCTGCCCGGTGCGGGGAGATGCGGTGAATTCAGCCTTCACCGGTCCCGTGGCTGCTGGAGTCGCTGTCGGCTGGACCGCAGGCGTGGGTGTCGGGGAGGGGGAGGGGGGGCGGGTCGGTATAGCGGTTGGTTCAGGCGCCGGTGGGAGGTCGGAACGGAGTATGATATAGTGGCTTTTTTCCGCCGAGATCGCCCCGGAACTGGTTTGCACCGTGAGTCTTACCGAGTATTCGCCTTCCTCGGCATACGTGTGGAGCGGGTTTTCCTCCTCGGAGAACGTGCCGTCCCCGAACGCCCAGAACCAGCCGGTACGGTCTCCCTGCGTGAGGTCAGAGAACCGGACCCTCGCCGGGGGGCGTCCTTCACGAGGGTACGCCCCGATGACCACGCCCGGAGTCGTGACCGGGGTCACGGTGACCGTCGGCCGGGGTGTGGTCACCGTCGTTGTCATGGTAGTAGTCGGGGTGGGTGTCGGGTCCCGCGGTTCGAGGATGAAGAGTTCCCCGGTTGTTGACCCCCCGGTGACGACTACTTCCCTCGTCGCGGTGATGTAGCCCGTGTGCTCAACGGTCAGGGTATGGACACCGGGAAGGACACTGATGGTGGTATTCGTAACCTTCCCCGTGTCGATGCCGTCAACCCGGATCCCTGCCTTGTCAGGGACCGACCTCACGGTGATCTGGGGAAGCACGTTTCTCACAAGAGCGGCCTGGATGGTCCGGGTGTTCCCCGGGTGGACATACACGGTCGTCGCGTTGTCCCCGAACCCCTCCTTCCGGAGGAGAACGGAGTGGTATCCGCCGGTAACACCAGTCACGAGGGTGTTGGTCAGCTGCCCCGTGTCCACGCCGTCAAGGATGACCTTCGCACCCGGCGGGTTCGAAGATACCGAGATTGAGCCGGGTCTTGTATCGGTAAAGCTGAAATATGCCGCATCCGTGCCGATATAGTAGTTATTGAAATAGATCCTGAACCAGCCTTTTTCACCCCATCCAGTCCCGTAACTGTTCTTGCATATCCAGTACCCCTTGTTTTTCACGGGGTCATGGCCCCAGCCGACGATAAGGATTGCGTGGTTCAAAGGTTGGGACGTGAAACTGGCAGGCTCTTCAATTATCCCTGAACTGTAATAACGGGAAACCTCCTCCGACATGTGCATGACGGCTACGACAGGCCCATAGTGGTATATCGTACCTTTGATTTTCTCTGCACCGGGAATTCCCTTGGTATCTTCAATGAACTGCCAGGTGGTCCCTTCCTTTGCCTTGTACCGTATGAAGGGCGAAAGGTCCCTGCAGGACACGGTCGCACCATCCCAGCTCTCATAGGGAAAATCCGTTTCAAGGATTGTTCCAACACCCCCGCTTCCACCAGGCGTGGCAACAAGGTACTTCAGAGCACTT
The DNA here is from genome assembly GCA_964530035.1 of uncultured Methanoregulaceae archaeon. Lineage (GTDB taxonomy): Archaea > Halobacteriota > Methanomicrobia > Methanomicrobiales > Methanospirillaceae > KLAP105. Next base: position 8,030 of record CAZGXZ010000050.1, on the reverse strand, counting down.
TGTGTTCCACCATTGCAGCCCCATCCGTCCTGGTTGCAGGAGACGAGGTACTGTTCGGAGAAATCAGGGTTTAAGGTCGGATCATCGTTCACGATCTCCCAGTACGACTCGAATGCTCCAATCGCTGCAAAGCCCAGCAGGAACCGCAGAAAAACTGGTTCTTTACAGGCGTCGTCCAGTCGCCATAGTTGTTCCTCCAGTCGAAAGCTACCGGGAGTTCTGCAGGATCTGATGATGGAGATCCTGATCGCAGGGCATTACTGATACCGGAAGCATGAGTGAGGGTGTTAGCGTAGTTTCTTTCGAAACCATGGGGAGGTGAGGAGATATTCGACATGGATGTGTATCCCGCCGTCCACGAAAGGTGATTTTCCCTGATATATTCCTGGACTTCTTCCAGGCTCATGTCATGAACAGGAGCGGATACTGACGCCAGCTTCTGAAAACAGGGGGAGTTACCGCAGGCCTGGCCGGGTGCCGGTATACCACCATCCGCAGGCATATTGCCTGCGGGAACAACCATGGTTAATAAAAATACGATGATAAATAAGAGACAAATAATACGGGAACTATCCCGGATCATACTTTATACTAATAATAAATGTATTTAGACCTGCCGTATTGGAATATGCGACCACCCTCAAACCGTGTAATGGTCGAAAAAGTATTTTCGCGCATATATTAACGCAATCAAGCCCATTGTGGACATTTAGTAAAATCCTTTTACACGTGCCGGGTTGAAGAAACAAATACTACTGCGTAAGGGGAAATCCAGATCCAGGGAGAGTCCTGCCGGTCTCACCCATTCATTCAATTATGCTCCTTTTTACCGGCGTTCCTTTCAGGCATTTTTAACCATGGATACTAAAAAACGCGACGGCCAGCAACCGCCTGACACAAAACAGATATGATTATCCCGCTGGGTCGCAGACATTTTCCCTCGTCCGTTGCAGAAGGTCGTTACCCTTGGATCTCGCCATACAGTTCATCCTCGCCATACTGCCGATTACCGTGATTTTCATCGGGCTTGTGTTCCTGGGCCAGGGAGGCACCCGGATGGGCATCATCGGGTGGCTCCTCACGGTCGCAATCGCGGTCATGTTCTTCCAGACTTCCCTCCAGATAGCCCTGTTTGCCTCGATAGCCGGCGTCCTGTCTTCGTTCGGCATCTCCCTCATGGTCTTCCTGACCATCCTCCAGGTCACCATGATGGACATCACCGGGGCGATCAAACGGATCACGGAGTACATACGGTCCATCGCCGCCGAACGGTACGAGCAGATCATGATCCTGAACGTCGGCTTCGGGTCGTTCCTCGTCTCGGTCGGCGCCACCCCGGTCACGATGCTGCCGCCGATCATGCTCGCGCTCGGTTTCTCGCCGGTCGCCGCCATCGCACTCCCCTGCCTCGGGTACGACCCCCTGACCTCCTTCTCCCTCCTCGCCGTCCCGATCACGCTGCCGGCGTCCGTCTTCAACCTCGACGCGAAGCTGCTGGGGTGCACCGTCGCAGTCTTCCTGCCGGTCATGTCGACCGGGATCGCCCTCGGGATGCTGTGGGTGGCCGACGGGTTCCAGGGCGTCCGGAAGGGCTTCCTTACGGCACTTGCCGCCGGCCTGAGCCTTGGCATCTCCTCGATCATCTTTGTCAACGTCCTCCCGGCGTCGGCCATCGGCCTTGTCGGCGTGTTTTCCGGCCTCGTCACCATTGCCGTCCTGTTCCTGGTGCGGGCGGTCAGGATGCGGGGGAGACCTGCAGAGCCGGCCCCCCGCCATTCCACCGCCCATGAAATGCCGCTCTGGAAGGCGGCGTTCCCATGGATACTCCTCATCGCCTTTGCGGTCATCATAAGCATCCCCGCCGTCCAGGGGTGGCTCTACACCCTCCTCGGAAGCCTCCAGAAGATACCCGTCGTCGCCAACAAGTCCGTTGACATCAGGCTCCTGAACCAGGCATACTTCTGGGTCCTTGTCAGCACGGTCATCTCGGCACCGCTCCTCGTCAGGTCTGCGTCCGAGGCAAGAACGGTCTGCACCCTCTGGCTGAAACGGGCCTGGAGCCCGACGCTCGCCGCGATGGTTTTCTTTGCCATCGCCTACGTCATGGACTGGTCTGGCCAGTCGGTCATCAACAACACGCTGACCTTCGCTTCAGGGGTTGATTCATACAATATGAACGCGGTTATCGGGCTGACGCTCGCCCTGGTCTTCGGCATCGGGTTCCCGCTTGTCAGCCCGACGCTCGGCCTCTTCGGGGCGTTCATATCAGGCAGCGAAGCGTCATCGAACGTCATGTTCTATGGGATCCTGAAAAAGGCGACCGACGTCCTCCACCTCGACTTCATCCATGTCTACTCGGCCCATGCGGTCGCGGGCGGGGTGGCGTCGGGTATCGCCGTCGCGAAGATCGTGAACGCCGCGGCGGTCATCGACCAGCTCGGCCTCGAGGGCGAGGTCATCAGGAAGGTGGCGCCCGTGGTCATCGTGCTGACCCTGGTGGCCGGGGCCATGCTCATGGTCATGCTCGTGGTATGAGCGCCGTGCTCTCATTGGAAGAAAACGCAACCCTTACGACCGCCCTTGTAATGCCGTGCTGTGTATGGCCCCGGCACCACCAATGATCCATCTTCATGGCTGATGATGGACAAACCACTTCCCCATGGACCGCCGGGTGTTCTTTCCTGCCTGCATGTTTTGTATTCTCGTCCTGATGACTGTCGTCCCCGCAGGTGCGGGCTCGACCATGGGAAAACTGGTCATCAATTCGACGCCGCCCGGGGCGACGGTCATCCTCGACAACCGGGTCGCCGGGACGACCCCGGTGGTGATCGACCCCGTCACCGCGGGCTGGCATGTTATCGCCCTGCCCAAGGCAGGGTATTTCACCTGGAATGCCAGGAATCTCGTAAAAATGGACTCGACGCTCGTCATCAACGCCATTCTCACCCCGAAGCCCGCGACCGCGACCCCCACGCCCACCCCTACGGCGACCATGACACCGGCAATCACGAAAAAGGCACCCGTGACGACAAAGGCCCCCACCATGACCGGCACTCCGGTGAAGACTCCCACGAAAAAGCCGACGAAGGGCTTTAGCGTTCCCAGGACCACGGTGAACGCGACGGCGGCAAAGACACCGGCCAGGTGAAGACTCCTTCTTCAGGCACCGCCAGGCATCCCGGGATTCATCGACCGTATACCGGGATCAACCAGGGAACTCCCCCTCGTGTTTCCGTGAAAAACAGAGACGGGCCTGACGGACGCCGCAAGAGCGGCCGTCCTCGAAATGGCCGGGCCCGGGAGGGTTTGCTACCTCTTCCCTGCAAACGACGTCACTTTCCATGAAGCCCTGGCGACCGGCGAAACAATCTGCATCACCGTGAATACATGCCTCCTGCCGACCCGGTTGCGAGGACGTGGCCGCTCATCGCCCTCAAGACCGCCTCCCGGTCGGGCTGCTGCGGGTCGATCAGGGTGTCAAGAGCATAGACCCTGAAGAGGTAGTGGTGCGACTCGCCGGCCGGGGGGCATGGCGGGAAGTATGCGGCCTTTCCTGCGGAGTTCAGCCCTGTCCGGGCCCCGGGTAGGGTTTCATTTCCGGCTCTCTTGGTTCCTGGAGGGATATTGTAGAGCAGCCAGTGGGTGAAAACGCCTCCGGGTGCATCAGGATCCTCCAGGATGAGCACGACGGACCTGGTCCCGGACGGTTCTTCCTGCCAGGAGACCGGCATCGGGGTGCCTGCACCCCGGCAGCCGTATACACCAGCGATTGACCCGTTGTCAAGCAACGCCCCGGAACTAACGACGATCGTCCCGACCGCGTTCCCGGTCTCCCCGCTGGCCGGGACCTGCCCATCAGGACCCCCATTCGAGGAGCACCCGGCAGCCAGCACGGCGAGGATGATGAAAAGGACGATACCCCATGCCTTGTCCATGGCAGGAGATCCACGCTCCGGGGATAAAAGGGATATGGACCGGGAAAGACGCCCGGGGGGATGATGAATATGCTTACAACACCGGGAACTGGTCCTTTCCCACACCCTGCGGTGCGGCATTCCCGTCGCTAACCCCGTACAGCGTCACGCTTGCGACGGTGTACGAGTCCCAGTCACTCGTGAACGGGAACGGGTCGAGTACTTTCTGGTACCTTGGGTTCGTCAGGAAGAGCTTCCGTGCCTGGTCCCAGTCGCTCCCGAGCACAAAGTAGAGCGTGTACGTGGCATCAGGGACGCTCGTGAGCTCGTATGAATCCCCTTTCCTGATATAGAACGCCGCCACCGGGGCAAGGCTCCCCGACCTGGTCAGGACCGCGACCGCGTCTGAGCTCCCCTGCCTGTTGTCGATGGTGAACCGTCCGTCCCCACCAAACGGCACCGAGCCGGAAACGAGCGTACCGGTCGCAGGCCTCACGGCAATTCTTGCCGGGCTCGCGGTCGGAACGGCGGTCCTTGTCACGACGACAGTCGTCCTGGTCTGAACAGGCGTACTTATCCGCTTCGTCAGGGTCTTTTTTGGTGTCGGGACAAGGGCTTTGCGGGTCTGCGCCGGGGTGGGCTGCGGGGTTGCCCCTGCGTCCCGCACGCAGCCATAAATGTTCGCCACCCCGGAGCAGGTGCAGTCCATGAACGCCCAGTGAGAGCCGGCAGGACATGATATTTCGGTTGCGGTGTGTCGTATAGGCACCGCCTCGGGACAGCAGTCGTCATGGAACGTCGTTGCCGACGATTTTTTCGTCCCCCCGGACACGGTTGTGGTAACCCCGGCAAGGGAGTACGACCCGCCACCGGACGTGGCCTTCACCTGGACCCAGTACCGATCCTTTGCCGGGTTTGTCAGGGTAACCTCCGTGCTGCCCTTCCTGACCGAGGCGGACGCGTCAGAGCTGCTGGGTCCGGCGAGAGCCCCTTTCATGACGTAAACGCTCATGAGTGCGTCTGAATCGGACGAAAGCCTTATCGTCTGGATTTTTGTTCCCGACGGCAAATCGATATAGTACGTCTCGTACGCCTGGTCATCAAGGTACCCCGTAACCTTCGTGGACGTCTCACTGCATTTTTCTCCCGTACTACCCGCTGCCCACGCGACGGGTACAAGCGTGCCACACGCAAGGGCTGCCGCAATCACGAGGACGATCAGGAACCGGTACTGCCTGGCCATCAACACTATTCTCCCTGTCTGGGTGGTGGGACGGGACAAAAAACAGGGGGTATCCTGGCTCTATTTAAACGCACATGAACGGGAGTTCATACCCGGACCATGAAAAACCCCATCCAAATTTTCTGTATTATGAGGCCATTTTTAGCACTTTCATACCTGATCCTCCATATCTTTCATTTGATCCTCCCATTATGAAAGAACTCAATCAGCTGCGATTTCAAACATAGGATTCAACAGAGCCGGTTTTTTGGTTTCACCTTGATATCGCAGATGATGAGAGGGATTTGAACGGGGGGCTGCCGCCCCCCAAACCCCTCTATACGATAGCCATGGCAAGCCGTTGGTGATTCCTTCATTGGGGTTGTTTAGGGAATGATTTTGGTAGTTTTAGTCTTCAGCGGATTTTTTTCGTTTCGAAATCTTCATGAAGGGCCGTGAGACCGCCGCCGGGGCGCCCTTCGGCGGCGGCGGGGTATCTTATCAGGGGTGTGGGGGCGAAGCCCCCACTGAAGGGTTGACAGTTATGGGATATCGGGAGAGGTGATACAACGGGTATCCGGCACGGTCTGGAATCATTCTGGAAGGTCTGAAATAATCCCGATCCCGTTTCTTCAATCAAGCAGATTACCTGACAAGGAGTATAGGGAAGGAAGAATTATTCGTTAAAATTGAGTTTTTTGGATTATGCTGAAATCCGCCATGTCTTCAGTTTTATTCACCCCATTATGTGATAGCTCCGTCAGCTTCAATTCCAATTATAGGGCTCAACAAAGCCGGTATCCCGGGACATGGCAGGTATCCCGCCCTCCCCGCCACGGAATTCCCAACGGGAGGGTTGTTATCTGATTACGGCAGACAATGGGTATGGAAAACGCACCCGGGACCGTCATGCGGGCAGCCAATGCCAGTGATATCCCGGCGCTCTCGGTGCTGCACCGGAGGATGTTCGTCGAGATCTGGAAACAACGAGGCATCCCTACCGACCCTTCGGCAATGCAACGGCTTGAGGAGGCCTATGCAGCGAAACTGCACAGGCAGTTCGCTGACGGGAGCTGCCGGGGCTGGGTTGTCTGCTGCGGTGACCGTATCGTGTCCACTGGGGCGGTAAGTATCTGCAGCTATGTCCCTGTCCCCCATGACCCCTCGCCCGTCGTCGCATTTCTCCACAGCGTCTATACCGACGAGGAATTCCGGGGGATGGGTTATGCCCGGCGGATCACGCAGGAGGCCGTAGATTTCTGCAGGAAGCGCGATATCAGGCGGTTGTTCCTCTTTTCAAGCGATGCCGGACGACCTGTCTACGAGATGTCGGGGTTCACCCCGGTCGACACAATGATGATGCAGCTGTTGTCCTGACCGGGACGACAAGGACTCCCGACAGAGAATCAGTCTGATTGTAGTGGCCCGGGATTACCGGAGCCCATGCTTTCCGTCCCACGCATTCCGGTTTGAAAATCCCGCAATGGTCCAAAAAAGGGATTTAGATAGTTCCCTGGCAGCTCCGGCACGGGACGAAGCCAATGCCCCGGGTGGTATCGCTGTCTCCGGGCCTCAGGGTGAAGGTGACCATCCGTGTCTTCTGGTGGAGGTCACTGTCGAGGTGCGGGTCCGAACCCTTGAATGGCATGGTCAGCCTGTACCCCCGGGGGATCTGCACCCTGAGGGAGTACTTTCCTTCCTCCAGGCCGGTGAACTGGTACCGCCCGTCCGTCCCGGTCACCATGCTCTTCTCGAGGCCCATCTTCGCGTTGTAGAGCTGCACCCTGACCCCGGGGAGGGCGGGTTCGTCCGGGTCCCTGACCCCGTTCTCGTTCTCGTCCACCCAGGCACTGTCGCTGACAGACGCCGGGACGACCAGTGCCTTTTCTGCCGGGCAGAAGGTGACGACATAATTCGTCAGCACGGACGAGTCCGAGCCCTTGCACTGGAAGGTGTGCGATTCGTCGTTGAAGGCGAAACTATAGGCGTCGGGGTAGTATTTCTCGAAAAACTGCGATGACTGCAGGCCTGCAGGCCAGCTCTCGGGGTGACAGGTCTGCGGTGTGCCGTTTGGCCCGGTGCAGCAGTACGAGGTGTTCTCGCCACCGTTCCTGGTCCCGTTGTCGTACACCACGTACTTGCAGGCACTCAGGACCCCGACGGTCTTGTTGGACGTGTTCTTGTAGGCGAGAAGGGACAGCTCGTCCGGCAGGAGCGTGTTGAGGTCCTTCTGTCCTGCCCCCGACTCGGTGCACCACTTGCCCGCACACCATGCCTTGTCTGCGCTCTCGCAGCTCTTGTTGGAGAAACCACTGGCGAGCCTGATCGAGACAGGGAGGTTGTACCCGTCGACGAGGCTTATGTCATAGAAGTCGTTGCTCTTCGTGTCGGCGGCGTTTGCAAAGAAGATCTCGATCTTGGTCGCAGGGAAGTCGGCACCCTTGCCACCGCACTGGACGACGCCCCGGGGATCGAAGCCCCCTTCGATGGTGGTTGGGCAGTTGCCGGTGTCGCAGGTCAGGATCTCCTTGCCCTTCACGTGGTTGCCGTTGAAGGTCGACCTCGTGCAGCCACTCCGGCCCCAGATACCCAGGTTCCCTCCATAAGTCGTGTCAGCCGGGACGACCATGTCGAAGGGGACGCCGGGCTTCACCTCGAACCCGCCGTTGTACGGCAGGTCGATGGCACCCGTGCTGTTGCACGGGTTCTTGGCACAGGTAACCAGCGAGCAGTTCGTCGACGGACAGGGCTGGTCCTTGACACCGCCGATCAGGCCGCATGAACAGGACGTGCAGCCCTTTGCAGGGGGTTTTCCTTCGGGTGGGTCAAATGGGGCTCCGTTCGGCCCGCTGACTGTTACGACATAGATTGACCCTGAACAGTTGTTCTGGATC
>CAZGXZ010000049.1:6829-14897 GCA_964530035.1 uncultured Methanoregulaceae archaeon | reverse complement strand
TGTGCCGCTGCCTCGCCTTTCACGAAGTTGATGAGGACGTCGGACTGATCAGACTTGTCGAAGTAGGTGAAGTTCGAACCGGGCTTCATGAGCTTGTCAAAGACGTCCTTGTCGTTCCTGAGGACGGTCACGTTGGCGTCCTTTGCCGTGCAGACCGTGCCATTGCATGCCGAACAGTCCGGGCTTGTCACGGCCAGCAGTGCGTACCCCCCGATGAGCTTTGCATCAGGCTCACCGTAGACATCGCTCGCAGGCCAGTCATCAGTGCCTTTCTCAGGGACGAGGACGGCCACCGTTGTCCAGGGCCCTCCGTCGCCACCGAGGTTGACCACTTCGACCGGCATCCCTGACTTGACATCGGTTAGGACCGCGTTGGTCGGGACGGCACCTGTCACGACTCTGGACTTGATAGCGTTCCAGGTGCAGTTCGTTCCCTCCTTCTCGTACGTGCAGCCGTACTGGTGTGTTACATTCACGCTCAGGGTTGCATTGGCGCTGTTGACTGCGGTAACCGAGCCCTTGTAGGTAGTCATCTGCAGCACGGCACATGCCGGTGAAACGACCAGGACAAGGACGAGTGCCGCGAGGATGAACAGGGCAATCGGGTAATGTTTCACTCCTAACTCCTCCATTTGAAACCATGCGGGACGGGCGCCTGGATCTGCCGCGGGCCCGGGGCATGTCTGGGATAGGTGGGCTGAAGGGGTATATAAGGAAGCCTGATTGTTCCGGGAGCTCTGGTCCTGGATTTCCTTCCTGAAAAACAGGATATCCGGTATCTCACCACACATCGCGGGATTTTTCATGACTGCCCACTGGCCGTCCTGGCCCGGCTCCGGCTCCGGTATCCTCATGTATTCTCACATCAGAACCATGAGCAAGAGGAGCATCCATGGCACGGGGAGGCATAGAGGAGATCGTCCACATCATCCCGCTCGGGTACGAGTTCGACCGTGCGGTAAAACCGTTTGAGAAGATGAAGGCGCACCGGGCGTACGTCATCACCATTGCTGACAGCCCGAAGTACGGGACGCCGAAGGAGCTCGGCATGAACGCCAGGCAACGCTCGTACGACGAACGGGTCACGACGTCCCTCCGGGGACAGGGTATCAGGGTCACGCTTGTCAAGATCGACATCTTCGACATCCTCGAGGTGATGCGGGCGGTATCAGCCATCATTACCAGGGAAAAAGCCGACGGCAACGCGGTCCTGATCAACATGTCGGCCTGTGGCAGGCTGACCTCGATTGGGGCGACCCTTGCCGGTATGGTGCACGGTGTCAGGATCTATTACGTGAGGGCCGACGAGTACTCCCATACCCAGTCCGACGAGACCGAACACGGCCTCTCGATTATCAGGGACGTCCAGGTCTGGACGCTCTCGAACTTCCAGCTGGTCATGCCCGATACCATCAGCCTCAAGATCCTGATATCGCTCTGCGAAAAGGGCCAGCAGATGCGGACGAAGGAGCTGTTCGACCTCCTCCGGCTTGAAAAGGTCGAAGGGTACGACGAGGTCTTCGACGACATCGAGGACAGGAAGAAGAAACGGAGCGTTCAGAGCCGCCAGCTGATGAAACTCGACAAGACGATCCTTGAAAAGCTCGAGAAAAACGGGTATGTCACGAAGGAAAAGAAGGGCAGGAACCTGTACGTCGGTATCACCGAATCAGGAAAATATGCGGCGCATATCTGCGGGATGATGCCCCTCCAGCCCGGGTCGGTCGAAGAGGTGTGATACCACGCAGGAATCCGTATTTCTCCTTGTTCCCTGCCGGCCACCGGTTTCCTGACCGCCCGGCTCGCCCGTTTCGTGCTTGTTTCCCGGAAAAGGTACGCCCTTTCCGGAGTGTTTCCGGCCCAAGTTCCCTGTTCCTTCCTTCCTTTCTTGTATCCCGGGGAGAAGAGCGTCTCCGGTGCTGAATGCTAAAATTGCTAACGATCAACATTTCATATGGGATGAAAGAGAAAACAGTTCCTTGTTAACAAAAAGGTGTAGGAGGGTGATAAGACCAGGTCCGACCGTTGCGGCATCATTGCGCTGTCCTTGTAACACCATTGTGGGTTGTTTGCTTCCCTCGTAGTGTGATACCTACAAAAAACAATAAGACCCTTTCAATAAATTTTAACACCCTGTCAGGGTTTCCGGGCGGGTATTTGCTGCCCGGGACACCCGTTTTGATACCTCTTCCTTTCAGGTCCCGCGGTTGCGCCGGGACATGTGGGGCGGTTCCTTCGAAAGCCCGCCCAGGATACGGTTGAAGACCTCGTCAGCTTCGGCAAGGTCGCTCTTCGACGGTTCATGCCTCCCGAGGAGGATGACGTCCTCCTCCTGCATGATAAACCGGTTTTTTTTCGGGTTTTCACTCATTTGCTCTCTTTGATATAGAGGAACCTGACCTTCGTGTATGTTTTTTCAGGATAGATGGGCCTGAAACTGGCACGGAGGACAATCTTCTCTGCCTTCACTTCCTTAACCAGGTCCCACGTCGTCCCCTTCGGGATGATAAGTTCGCGTTCGCGTTCGTCCACGAAGAGGGCATAGTCCCCGCCATCCCGCTGGAGCACGAGGATATTGGCATACCCTTCGCTGTCCCTCTGGTTTTGGCTGGCATACCGGTAGGTGACCGAAAAGTCGTAACTTGTCGAGGCATACCCGGGTTCGGTATACCTGGACTGTGCCCTGATCTGGTCGGCGAACGCACCGCCGATACCCCTGAACAGGACCGCCTGGTTCACGAGGCGGGACTTGCTCTCGGCATAGTCCATGCTGCTGATCAGCCCCTCTATTCGTGCCTTTTCAGAGGCGTTCGTGTTCTTCCTGACCTCGGGGTCGCGGAGGTAGCTGTTGATGACCGATGCCCCTGAATGATCCGTGTAGTAGGCTATGGCCGCAACTACCGCCTTGGGAAACGCCTTTTTCTGGTACGGGACGATACCTTTCGGCTTGGTGATCGTCAGCTGGAACGGTGTCGGTTTCTCGAGCCCGGACCCCTTCTGGACGGTTGTGACCGACGCCGGGAAGTACGGCGACCCCTTCGTGCCCGTGTCCGCGGCAAGGCACGGAGAGATGGCAGCCATGAAAAGGGCGATGATGAGAAGGATTCCAGGGAGTACCCTGCTGAACGAATGCATGATCGAGGCTTGTCGTGAGAATGCATAAAGATGCCTTTTGTGCAGGACAAGACATTCCCCGGCTGAAAATGGTGGGCCACCCTTTCACAATCATCAAGCCCTGTGGCTTCCAACTCATTTTCCATGGAGATCCGGTTCTTAGGCACGAACGGCTGGTACGACACCCCCGCGGGGAACACCGTCTGTGTCCTCGTGCGGGAAGGCGACAACGCGATAGTCCTTGATGCCGGTGGCGGCATCCACCGGCTCGGGGAGCACCTGGACGGCCATGAGAAGACGGCCGTCTTCCTCTCGCACCTCCACCTCGACCATATCTGGGGGCTCCACATCCTCAACAAGTTCCGCTTCGAGCATGGCCTTGATATCTATGGGGAGACTGGCACTGCCGGGGCACTCTCCAGCATCCTGGTCGCGCCATTCACCGTGCCGATGGCCGCCCTCCCGTATCCCGTGAGGGTCCATGACCTCGCGGAAGGGACCCATTTCCTGCCCTACGAGGTCGAGTGCAGGCCGCTCCGCCATGCAGCCCCCTGTTTTGGCTACCGTTTCAGCCTCGACGGCCGCACAATTGCCTATTGCACCGATACCGGCTACTGTGAAAATGCCGTGAACCTCGCAAGAAATGCCGACCTCCTGATATCTGAATCCGCATTCCTGCCCGGGATGCAGGCCGATGACTGGCCTCACCTCAACCCTGAGACCGCCATCCGTATTGCACGGGAGGCCGGGGCGAAACGGCTCGCCCTGTTCCACTTCGATGCGGCGCTGTACCCCACAGACAGGGAACGCCAGGCGGTCGAAGACCAGTTTTCACCAGTGTTCCCGGGACTGGTCGTCGCCCGGGACGGGGCCTGCATCACGCTCTGATCGCAAAAAAGGATTTTATCCTGATATTTCAGGGGGCCCTGGCATTTTCCGTCCACCGGGATTACCTCCGGCCCGCCCAGGCACCATGCTCCACTATTCATCGTCCTGGCAACCTGTATTCTCCATAGATGCCGGCAGGACGGGCCATTATAATTTCAGGAGGAGCGGTGGACCGATCCGCGGCCTGAATTCAAGGTTCACGCTCCCGGCAGGCGGCAACTGTTGTCCCCCGGGCACCTGAAGCGAAATGGTGAACTGTTCGTTGCCCTCGAGATCGTTGTCGCCAGGAGAGTTCCACTTCCGGGTAATGCGCCAGTGCCCGGGTGATGCCGGGACACCCTCCAGGTAGAGGGGTGAATCAGGCATGAACTGGACAATGCTGCCACCCGGTGCTGCCAGGGTGAACTGGCCTCCTTCGAGGGAGTACCTCTCCTGCTGGTTCCCGGAACCTTTCCCGATGACCAGGTCATACCTCCCTCCTCCCTCGTTCCTGGCGCTGCCATAATACAGTATGGAAGACGACACGACTTTTCCTGTTGAAATGTCAGTCGGCCCGTCAGCCACGCGCCGGTCATGCGGGACAGGGATGGCCTCAAGATCCATTGCAACTTTGGATGACCCGCCCGGGAGTACCTCGACCGACCTGGACCCGGTGACATATCCGTCCTTTTCGAGGACAACCCTGTACACCCCGGCCGGAAGGTCCGTGATCTCCGAGGGTGTTGTCCCGTTGTCGATGTTGTTCAGCAGGATGCGGGCGCCCTCAGGGACCGAGGTGACGGACAGCTTTCCGGTGGAGACGCACCCTGGCAGGAGGGCCAGTGCCGTGAGGAACACCAGCACGAGATACAGAGACGAGTGTTTCATACATAAGGGACTCTGCGGGACCCCGATAAAGGTTGGGTGGGGTGGTCGTCACGTCAGTCGAACAGTTCGACCCTGAACTTTGAATCACCCTCTGGTCCCCCTGATTGTCTTTTTTTCTTCAGTTTCTCCTGGGCAAGGTCAGGAGGAATTGGCTTCTGCTGGAGGGGAGAGGAGGGCGGACAGAAACCGCACAGCGCACGGTCCCTGTCCCAGGCCATGCACCGGCTTTCGATACATGGCTTCTTGTCAAAAGGACAGAGCATATCCGTCACCGGTGTCACCTCCCCTCTCCTGGGCGGTGACCGGGAGCAGGACGGTACGTGATATGGCACCCTCCGCGACCGTTTTTCGCAAAATACTGCTGGTGGTACTCCTCTGCGTCCCAGAACCGGCCGGCCTGGACGATCCCGGTGACGATGGGACGTCTGAACCTCCCTGAAGCAGCGAGCGCCGCTCTCGATTCCTCTGCGAGGCGTTCCTGTTCCGGGGAGTGGTAAAAGATTGCAGAACGGTACTGCTCCCCCACGTCCACCCCCTGCCTCCCGGGGGTTGTCGGGTCGTGGATGTTCCAGAACACGTCGAGGAGGTCGGCATAGCTGATGGTCCCCGGGTCGAACACGACCCTGACCGCCTCGGCGTGGCCGGTGGTACCTGAACAAACGTCCCGGTAGGTGGGGTGCTCCGTACTGCCGCCCGTGTACCCGACCCGTGTGGCACATACTCCCGGGACCTTTGAGAAGGCGTCCTCGACGCCCCAGAAGCAGCCGGCTGCAAAGGTCGCCACCTCCATTCTCTCGTCAGCTGTCATGGTATCGTCAACTGGTTCTAATACCAGTACGGCAAAGCCTCGTAAAAGAGGCATGTGTCCAGGCAGTGTCCGCCACCGGGGGACACCTTCGTACCGGCGGCTTTCACGGGAAGAAGTCGCAGAACGGGTCTCCTGCGCACGGGAACTGCTGTCAGCGTGCACGCTCTGCCCCCGGAGGTGCGGTGCCGACAGGCTTTCAGGCGGGCGGGGGTTCTGCCGTGCCGGGAGTGAAGCCGAGGTGGCCTCATGGTGCCCGCACTTTGGCGAGGAAAGGCCGTTGTCAGGCAGGTGCGGGTCAGGCACCGTGTTCTTCTCGCGGTGCACGCTCTCGTGCGCCTTCTGCCAGAACGCAGACATCAGCCAGAACGGCGGTATACCCGTCACCAGCGAACAGCTGGGCGAAATCTTCCTCGCCCTTGAACGCCGGGGGTGCCACAACATCAACCTGGTCAGCCCGACCCATTTCACTCCCCAAATCCTGGAGGCCCTCATGTACGCCGCGGGCTGCGGGCTCTCCCTCCCCCTCGTCTGGAACACATCGGGGTATGAGACCGCTGAAACCCTCGGGCTCCTTGACGGAATCGTGGATATCTACCTCCCGGACGCGAAGTTCTGGGACGGTGACACCTCCCGTGTACTGACCGGGGCCGGTGACTACCCCGACGCGATGCGCCTGGCCCTCCCCGTGATGCAGGCGCAGGTCAGGGACCTCGTGTGCCGGGACGGGATAGCAGAGCATGGCCTCCTCATCAGGCACCTGGTCCTCCCGGGAGGCCTTGCCGGGACCTGCCCGGTGATGGAATTCATTTCCGGTTCGGTTTCAAAAAATGCATGCGTGAACCTGATGGACCAGTACCGCCCGTGTCACCGGGTCCTTGAAGGGGACCACCCCCTCTTCCGCGTCCTCCGCCGGGGGGTCACCCGGGATGAGATGGATGAAGCTGCTGTATGTGTCCGTTCTGCCGGCCTGACACGCGGCTTTGGTTTTCACCGGTAACCCCCTGTCCGCCGTTATGACCGTTCCGTCGGGCCATATCCCGACCTCGCCGGGACACTCATGGGCATTCCCTTCGGAAACCAAGATATCAGGGGCGCGGCAAACCCAACACTCATGGCCCGAGACCTCTCCGGGCAGGACACCGCCATCCTGCAGAAACTCGCACCAGAATGCATGACAGACCAGTGTTCCGAGTCAGGGCACCGTTTCAGGTCCATCATCCCTCCGGTCGCCAACCACTTTGCGACGACCCCGCAGGACTTCGTGAGGAGGTTCCTCAGGCTTGACGATGCGGAGTTTTCCTACCTTGTCGGGCTCATCATGGACGGAAGCGAGAGCTTAAGCTGCCTGTCCCCGGAGTACGTGGATGCCTTCACCGTGGCCGTGGCAGGAAGGATGGGCCAGGACACGGCCAAGCGCGTCCTGAGGATATACGCCCTTTCAGAGGGCTGTGACTGAACTGGGCGGCCCGGCCGGATACCGCGGGTCGTCCCCGGGGGAAAAAGCCTGCCGACGGGCACATGATTTGGATGGACCCTCTGAAAAATGGATTCAACACGGGTAAAAGAGGGTTCTTTGGACTGTATCAGTCCTTGTTTCCGGCATCATCTCTCCGGCAGGCTCCCCCGCTGCCCCTTACACCGACACAGATGTCGCATATCCTTTTCTGGAGGTCGGTGACCGACCCCCTGCGCAGATCTCCGGCAAGATTCCGGATGTCCTCGCGCACATCGTCATCGAAAACAACCCTGTACCCCCTCTTCCCGGAGAGGTACTGTGAAACCGCCGAGGGAGCCATTCCCAGGACCCGGGCCGCTTCCAGCTGGGAGGCGCCCGCGGCCACCATCTCCTGGGCGATGGCCGCACGGATGCCCGGGAGCACATCCCATACGATCATCTCGCAGGGCGCCTTGTTTGTCATAGGGGAATATATATGGAGGATGGGAAGATAAACCGCTGCGGAGTTTCACAATTGTGAAACCAGTACGGGAGTGAGGACGGAACGGGTATCGCTTTACCTGCGTTCCGCCAAGATATGATGGATTACCCCGCCGGGTGGGAAGTCATGCAGGAGAAACGGACCATCTACATGGACAACGCCGCGACGACACCGGTCCACCGGGACGTCCTTGAGGCAATGCTCCCCTATTTCATGGAGAGGTACGGCAACCCCTCATCCGTATATTCACTTGCCCGTGAACCACGGGAGGCGGTTGAGGAAGCACGGGAAAAGGTCGCTCAGGCAATCGGTGCAACACCTGGAGAAATTTTTTTCACCTCCGGGGGGACGGAGTCTGACAACTGGGCCATCAAGGGATGTGCCGGGGCGTCGAAGCATAAAGGGGACCATATCATAACCTCCGCGATAGAACACCACGCCGTCCTCCACACCT
>CAZGXZ010000049.1:0-6819 GCA_964530035.1 uncultured Methanoregulaceae archaeon | reverse complement strand
TTTTTCTGTCACGTACCTCCCTGTCGACGAGCATGGCCTCGTCGATCCTGCGGATGCGGAGGCGGCCGTCACCGACAGGACGGTCCTCATCTCGGTCATGTACGCCAATAACGAGATCGGCACAATCCAGCCCGTAAGGGAGATCGGGGCCGTGGCACGCAGCCATGGTATACCGTTCCATACGGATGCCGTCCAGGCCGTCGGCCATGTCCCCGTTGATGTCGGCCGGGAGAACATCGACCTCCTCTCCCTCTCTGCGCACAAGTTCAACGGACCGAAGGGGGTCGGGGCCCTCTTTATCAGGAAGGGCACGCGGATAGGGACGTACGAGCATGGCGGCGGCCAGGAAAGACGGCGCCGTGCCGGGACCGAGAACGTCCCCGGCATCGTCGGGCTCGGAAAGGCGGTCGGGTCAGCCACCGCGGAAATGAGGGAGGTTTCAGCCCGGGTCTCCCGCATGAGGGACCGTCTTATTGGCGGGCTCCTCTCGACCATCCCGCACTCACGGTTGAACGGCCACCCGGAAAGGCGTCTCCCCGGCAATGCAAATATATCATTCGAATTCGTCGAAGGAGAGTCGATGCTCCTCCTCCTCGACAGCATCGGCGTCTGCGCATCCACCGGGTCGGCATGCACCTCGGGGTCGCTCGAACCGTCCCACGTCCTCCTCGCCATCGGCCTCCCCCATGAAAAGGCACACGGTTCCCTGCGGTTTACCCTTTCGCGTGATACAACCGACGGCGATGTGGACTATGTCCTCGAACACATGCCCGGTATCGTTGACAGGCTGCGGCGCATGTCGCCCCTGTACAAGCCTGATGAAAAGGAAGTACACTGCAATGTATAGTGAAAAGGTCATGGACCACTTTTCAAACCCCCGGAACGTCGGGGAGATAGACGCCCCGTCAGGGGTCGGAGAGGTGGGGAACCCCGTATGCGGGGACATCATGAAGATTTTCCTCAGGATCGAGGACAACCGTATCATCGATGCAAAGTTCAAGACATTCGGATGCGGTGCGGCTATCGCCTCGAGCAGCATGGCGACCGAGCTGATCAAGGGAAAGACCCTCGAGGAGGCATGGGAGGTGTCGAACAAGGCGGTGGCCGAGGCGCTCGAGGGGCTCCCGCCGGTGAAGATGCACTGCTCGGTCCTGGCCGAGGAGGCGATCCATCAAGCGATCAACGACTACCGCGTGCAACAGGGCCTTCTACCCTGGGAAGAGAAGGAACAGCGCTCCCAGGGGCATGAAGACGAGTCGTGCGGCGTGTGACCGGCAGCGGACAAGGTATGATCACAGATCGGGAACGAATGCGGTATGGCCGGCAAATCCTCATGTTCGGCGAGGAAGGTCAGGAAAAGCTGAAATCAGCCCGGGTCCTCGTGGCCGGTGCCGGCGGGCTCGGCTCCCCTGCGGCCCTGTGCCTTGCTGCGGCCGGTGTCGGCACGATTCGGATCGTGGACCATGATACCGTGGACCTGTCGAACCTGAACCGCCAGGTCCTCCACCAGGACGCCGACTGCGGACGTCCGAAGGTCGAATCGGCCACTGATACGCTCATTCGCCTGAACCCGGACATCACCGTCGAACCGGTCCACGAGACCATCACGGATGAAACCATCCGGTCCCTCGCGGACGGCACCGATGTCATCGTCGATGCTATGGACAACCTCGCGACCAGGCTCGTGCTGAACAGGGAGGCGCTGAGACGCGGGATCCCCCTCGTCCACGGGGCTGTCAGGGGTTATTTCGGCCAGGCGACGACGGTCATACCGGGAGAAACGGCCTGCCTTTCCTGTTTCCTCCCCCTGGCGATCGAGAAGGAGGTATTTCCGGTCATCGGCACCACGCCGGCGGTCATCGGTTCGGTCCAGGCGGGGGAGGTGGTCCGGTACCTCCTCGGGGAGGGGGGCCTCCTTGCCAACCGTCTGCTGCTCTACGAGGGAGACCAGTGCCGGTTCGAGGAGATACAGCTCGCGAGAAACCCCCGCTGCCCCGGGTGTGGACCCCGGACGGACCAGGATGAGGGAGGAGTACCATGAAGGTCAGGATACGCACGTTTGCCACGTTCAAGGATGTATTTGGTGATACCAACGAGGTCGAGGTCGGAGAGGGAGGTACGGTGCTCGACGCCCTCCGTTCCCTGTGCAGGGAGAAGGACGGCGGGTCGGAGACGTTGTTTTCCGGAGACGGCTCGCTGCTGGGCCATGTCATCCTGGCCCTGAACGGGGTCAGGATCGAACCTGCCGACGCAGGGAGGACTCTGCTTGGCGAGGGGGACACTATCGCCGCCTATCCGCCGGTGTCGGGGGGCTGACCATGTACCGACTTGAGACAGGACCCATCGATATCAACGAAATCGTGAAAAGCGTCTTCTCCCCGGCTGCAGGGGGAGTTGTCGTGTTCATCGGGACGGTACGGGACGACGGCACAGACTCACTCGAGATCGAGGCATACGAGGAGATGGCGCTCTCGGAGCTCGGCCGGATCCATGACGAGGCGGTCACGAAATTTTCCCTCCACGGGGCGTCCGTCGTCCACCGGACCGGCAGGCTCCCTCTCGGCGAGGTCATCGTGGTCATCGCCGCATCATCAGCCCACCGGGCCATGGCCTTCGACGGGTGCCGGTACATCATCGAGGAGCTGAAGAAAAGCGTTCCGCTCTGGAAAAAAGAGTACCGGGGCGACTCGATACGGTGGATTACAGGACACTGACCCCCGGGGCATCCGCCCGGGTGACGGATCAACGATGGAAAAGGGAGGACCCCAGAACCGGGACGGTCAGGCCCGGGTGGTGCGGGGCCCGCGGGCAACCACGAGCGCAGGAGGCCCGGGGATGAGTGACGGGCGCCGGGAAGCGGATGCCCCTATTGAAGGCCCTCCCTTTTACCACCCGGCCTTTGAGGACGCGTTCCGGTACATCATCGACTGCTATGAGGTCGAACCACGCGAGATAGCCATATTCCTCCCCTGCGCTGTCCACAAGCCGTACAGCGAAAGTCCGAGCCACCGGCTGTTCTCCGGTGTCATCGACCGGGCGCTTGCAAGGGACCGGTACCACATCGTCATCTTCGGGTCCTGCGGGATCCTCCCCGGGGAGCTCGAGACGATGTACCCGTTTGCCCATTACCGGTTCATGCTTGGCAGGGTCCGGGATGATACGGTCCGCAATGACTTCCTGAAAATCGAGACGAGGCGCATTGCCGGCTACCTTGAAAAAACTGCCGGTACCTACCGGACCCGGGTGGCGTACTGTATCGGCCTGTTCCGGGAGGCGATGGTCGCCGCTTCCGACCAGTCCGGGATTCCCGTGCAGGTGTACCCGTCTGAAAGGAACCTGAAGAGGATGCGTTTTGTCCTTGGATGCCCGTTCCCTGACGGGAGTCTCTCGATGGAGCAGTACCTTGGCGAGTTCGGCACGGCGCTGCAAAACCTCTGAAGGCTGCATGGTCCCGGTAATCCGGGGGCATTTTCGAAAACGTACCGCCCACAGGGCACGCGCCGGGGCCATGGAGTATCCCGGACAACACGTATGTCTGGCCGTACCCTGAACCCTTTTCCCGTATTCATGCCCTGTACTCTATCATGCAGCCACGGGTGGCCGTATTCATCCACGAGGAAAACGAACCGCCGGGAGTCCTTGCAGAGGTCTTTTCCGCCTTGAACGTGCCGTTTGAAGACATCCCCCTGTACCGGTCAGGTCAGGTGCCTGATACGGACGGGTTTACCCACCTGGTCTTCATGGGAGGCCCGATGAGCGTCAACGACGAGGAGGCGTATCCGTGGCTTGCCGAGGAAAAGGCCCTGATAAGAACGGCCGTCATACAGGGAAAACCCGTTCTCGGCATCTGCCTCGGGGCACAGCTGATAGCGGCCGCCCACGGGGCGCGGGTGTACCCGTCCGAACCTGAAACCGGCTGGAGCGAGGTCTTCTGCAGAGGTGCCGGTGTTTTTGCCGGATTTCCCGGGCGCCTGCAGGTATTCCAGCTCCACGGCGAGACGTTTGACATCCCTTCAGGAGGACGGCTGGAGTGTACCGGTGAAACGGTGAGGAACCAGGCGTTTTCTCTGGGGAGTGCCGTTGCCATCCAGTTCCACCTGGAGCTCACCGGGAGCATCATCCGTGAATGGTCTGCGGGGCTCGGCCCTGTGGTCAGGGACGCTATTGAAAAGGACACCCCGTCCCGTCTCAACGAAAGCAATCATCTCTGCGGCATCCTTGCCGGGAGGTTCATCCAGGGATGGGGAACCGGGGTATGAATTGGTACTGCTCCAAATCTTTTTCGGGTAGTAACCGCCACATTTCCGCCGCATGAAGGACATAGACGGGCTAAAACCCCCTGGGGAAAAAAACCAAGTACCTCATGTTCCTCTCAGGGACCGCCTATCCCGTGCGGACGAGTGAGATCGCCACCCATTTCCATGTCGACCCGTCGACCGTGACCAAGACGATTGAAAGCCTTGCAGGGTCCGGCCTGGTCGACCACGAACCGTACCGCGGAGTCGTGCTGACAGGTCGGGGGAGACGCCATACCTACTTCCTGATCCGGAGACGCCGCCTCCTCGGGCTTGTTTTTACCCTGTACGGCCTTTCAGAAGGGAAAGCAGACCGCCAGGCACGGGATATCGAGGAATATGTCGCCAAGGACACCATCGACAGGATCTGTGCGTCCCTCGGGCCACCCGGGTGTCGGTATCGGCGGGACCATCCCCCATCACTACTGCTGCTGTCAGGGTGGCGGCACATCCCAGGAAACCCGGGAGGAGGTGTAAGCCATGCCAGGGACCTCGCGGTCTTCCCGTGTCCCGGACACCGACCTCATCTCCTACTGTACCGAACGGAACACCTCCTGGTTCTCGGGGCGAGCCCCTGGACGAAGGTGGGAATCCTCGTCTGGCTCGGCGTGGCGGTCATCGAGGCGCTCGTCACCGGGTTCAATGTCGACCGGATCGCACATGTACGTCCGCACCTGGTCAGGGGAGTGTCCTGACATGGAGCCGGCCCCGGGAAAGAGGACAGGGACTCTCTTCCTTCCCCACATCCTTGTGGCGTGTGCGGTACTCGCCGTTGCAGCATACCTCGGCCAGGGTCACATGGGGATCGAGGAACGTTTTTCATCAGCCCTCGGGCTTCCCGGCGAAGAGGAGGCAGGTGAGGGGGCAGGCTCGCCCGGGTCCATTGTCGAGGGGGTGTGGTCATGTATGGTATCATCGCCCCGGTGCTTGCCGGGGCTGCAGGACTCATGTATGCCAGGTACCGGGTATAAAATCCCGGCGGACAAAACGGCTTCATGGGATGGATTGTGGGATTGGGCCTGATCGGTGTCATTCCGGCAGCAGTGGCTGCATTGTGTCTGCTCTTCAACGGATTTTTCTCCTTCTTTTCCGGGTCGGGCGGACTCGCGGCCCTCGCTGCGGCGTACCCGGCCGGAGAACCGGACCGGCCTCGCCAGGTAATCTCCGGGAGGACGGTGCATGTCGGGGCGGTGGCATACAAGAGAATTTCTTCGGTCGGCATGGATGAGAGGGGCCTCTGGCTCTCGGTGTCGCTCCCCGGGACGCGCCCCGTCTTCATACCGTGGACCGCCTGCCAGGCACCGTGTGTAAGAACCCTGTACTGGGAGCCCTGGGTGTGCATCCCTGTCGGTTCACCGGTTATCACGACCATTTCACTCCCGCCGGCCTGCAGGGAAGAGGTGAACAGGTACCTTGGACAACCCGCATGAGTGGGGTGGCAGGGAGATGTCCCCGGCCACAGGGCCGCCTGCAGCCGGTCACTGGTCGTCAGGAGGGGTCATGCTGGCACTGTGCACCGGAACAGTCCTCATCGCGGGTTTCCCTCTCGGCTCGGCCCTCCTGCTGGGGCTCTCTCTCCCGCGTGCCGCCGCCCTCGTCGGGACCGCCCTGTTCATCGAGTACGGGGCCGGGCCCGTCGGGGTGCTGATGGGCCTGCCACCGTGGTGGGTCCTCTCCGCGGAGTGTTCGGTCGCACTTGGCGTCATCCTGGTCATCTACGCCCTCCTCGACGCGAGTCTGCTGGTATCAGGCCGGTGGCAGGCCCGGGTGCTCGGAATTTCCAAACGGTTCTCCTCGTCCCGGCTCGTCGCATCGTACGGGGTCTATGCCCTGCTCCCGGGGATCGTCATTGCCGGGTTCTATGTCTCTACTCCCGTCGCATGGTTTTTCAGATGGGACCGCCGGACAGCGACCGGGCTCATGGTCGCAGGGTACGTGGCCGCAGCGGGGGTCACCCTTGCCGGGACAATGGGCCTCCTGTCCCTCATCGGGGCAGGATAACTGAAATGAAGATCTATTGAATTCTACCCTACCTTCATTTTTATTCACCCTATAATGAGAGATCTCCATCCGCTCAAATTCCGACATAAAACTTTAAAAGAGCCGGGTTTTTGGTTTTCACCCTGAACAGGCAGAGAATTCGTGGGATGGGAACCAGGGGGCTGCCGCCCCCGGACCCCCTGCATACGATAGCCAGGGAAGCCGTTGGCAGTTCCCTTATAAGGGTTGTTTGTGGTAAGGTTGTGGTAGTTTTTCGTCTTCAGCGAGATTTTTCCAGTTCGAAATCATCATGAAGGGCCGTGAGACCGCCGCCGGGGCGCCCTTCAGGGGCGGCGGGATATCGTTTCGGGGGTGTGGGGGCGAAGCCTCGACTGGAGAGTTGATAAGAATAGGATATCGGTACAGGTGATCCTCCTTATATTCAGGAAGGTCTGGAAACATTCTAACAGGTCAGAAAAAATCAAATCCGGGCTTTGTTGAAATGCTCAAATAAGAAAATCGACCGATAGATCAAAGGTACATT
>CAZGXZ010000048.1:0-14903 GCA_964530035.1 uncultured Methanoregulaceae archaeon | reverse complement strand
CGGCTCTGATTGACAGAAAGGTATTATCTGAGGCATTCTTTTCGCGCGAACACGTAGCGCGGCACCAGCTTGATTCGTTTAACCATTTCCTTACCTACAACCTCCAGAAGGTGGTAGAGGAACAGCGCGTTATCGATACCGACATAGAGATGCGGGGCAAGGGTAACACCCCGGTATGGGTGGAGCTCGGGCGGGTAGAGGTGAAAAAACCCCTGGTCCGGGAGGCCGATGGCTCACAGGGAGAATTGTTCCCTAGTGAAGCACGCCTCAGGAACCTGACCTATGCAGCTCCCATCCAGCTCGACCTGACCCTTGTCCAGGGGGACGAGAGGCAGGAGGTCGTCACGGCAACTATCGGGCAGCTCCCGATAATGGTGGGATCGATGTCCTGTAACCTTTACGGGATGTCTGATGCAGAAAGGACCTCTCATGGCGAGGATCCTCTTGATCCGGGTGGTTATTTTATCGTGAACGGGACGGAGCGCGTCCTCATGACGCTCGAGGACCTGGCTTCGAACAAGATCATGACTGAGTATACCGAGCGTTACAACGAGCGGATATACGTAGCCAAGGTCTTCTCACAGTACAGGGGATACCGTGCCCTGGTTGTTGTGGAGAGGAACCGGAAAAACCTCCTTGAGGTTTCGTTCCCCTCTGTGGCCGGGCATCTTCGTTTCGTTGACCTGATGCGGGCCCTCGGGATGGTGAGCGACCACGAGATCGTGAATGCCGTATCCACTGACGAGGACATCCTTACGTTCATGATGCAGAACCTCGAGGAAAGCGAGTGCGAGAACGTTGAGGGTGGAGTAATGTATGTCGGGAAAAAACTTGCCCCGAACCAGACGCGGGACTACCAGAGGAAAAGAGCAGAGTTTGTCATAGACAATTACCTGCTCCCCCACCTCAACTACCTGATGCCGCCCCACCTGAAGGAGGGCGATGAGGGATACCGTGAGGCAGTTGAAGGAGTAAGGCTTGCCAAAGGTCATTTCCTTGGAAGGATGGCTGAGGCGTGTTTTGACCTTGTCCTTGACAAGAGGCGGATCGATGACAAGGACCACTATTCGAATAAGCGTCTCAAACTCGCCGGAGACCTCATGGAGGACCTCTTCAGGATTTCCCTGAACCGGCTTACAAGGGATATCAAGTACCAGCTGGAACGCGCAAGCATGAGGCACCGCGACCTCTCGATAGGGACCGCGGTCAGGGCCGATGTCCTTACAGAACGTCTCCTCCATCCATTAGCCACTGGCAACTGGGTAGGAGGAAGGACCGGCGTATCACAGCTCCTCGACCGCGTGGACCACATGAGTGTCCTCTCCCATCTTCGAAGGGTAATCTCCCCTCTCTCGCGCTCACAGCCCCATTTCGAGGCCCGTGACCTCCACCCGACCCAGTGGGGCAGAATCTGTCCCAGTGAGACTCCTGAAGGTCCGAACTGTGGTCTGGTGAAGAATTTTGCACAAATGGTTGAAATCAGCCGCGGGGTAGACGACGAGGAGGAAGTTGCCCGGCTCCTGTACTCCCTTGGAGTAGAACGCATAGGAGGTGAGGTGAAGTGAAAAAAGCGCGTATCTTCGTAGATGGCGCCCTTATCGGGCTTGTAGAAGATCCCGTGGCCTTCACCCGGAAGGTCCGGGAGCTCCGCCGCCAGGGTGCGGTTTCGACCGAGGTCAACATCAGCTTCAAGGAATTTAACGGGGACGTCGTTATCCATACGGACAGGGGACGGGCCAGGCGACCCCTTATCGTGGTCCAGAACGGGAAACCGGTCATCAACCAGGATGAAATCGGGAAGCTGGCCCGCAAGGAGATAGGCTTTGATGTGCTCATAAAGAAAGGGTACATCGAGCTCATCGATGCAGAAGAGGAGGAAGACCTCTTTATCGCGATAAGTGAAGCTGAACTGACGCCTGACCATACTCACCTCGAAATAGACGCCTCGCTTATTCTCGGTATCGGGGCTGCCCATGTCCCGTTCCCTGAGCACAATGCAAGTCCCCGTGTCACGATGGGTGCAGGGATGGTCAAGCAGGCACTCGGGTTTGCCGCGGCCAACATGAAGCTTCGCCCGGACACGCGTGGCCACCTGCTCCATTATGTCCAGAAGCCCCTCGTGCACACGCAGACATCAGACCTGATCGGGTCTGATGACCGTCCGGCAGGCCAGAACTTCGTTGTTGCCATTCTCTCGTACGAAGGGTACAACATTGAGGATGCACTCATCTTCAACCAGGCTTCAATAGACCGTGGCCTTGGGCGTTCTCATTTTTTCAGGACCTATGAAGGAGAAGAACGCCGGTACCCCGGCGGGCAGGTCGACAGGATCCAGGTCCCGGACGAGGAGGTCATCGGTGCCCACGGAGCCGAGTTCTACAAGAATATTGACGACGACGGGGTCATCAATCCTGAAACCATCGTCAATGAAAAGGACGTCCTCATAGGAAAGACCTCGCCCCCACGTTTCCTCGAGGAGCCAACATCGGACCTCATTACCGTTGAGAAGCGGCGTGATACCTCCGTTACCATGAGGTCCAACGAAAAGGGAATCGTGGACACGGTGATAATCACAGAAGGAGAGAACAGTTCACGCCTCGTGAAGGTCCGGACGAGAGATCTCCGTGTCCCTGAGATCGGGGATAAATTTGCGTCCAGGCATGGACAAAAAGGGGTTATCGGTCTTATTAGTCCTGCAACTGACATGCCGTTCACCGAGGCCGGGATGACTCCCGACCTCGTCATCAATCCCCATGCCATCCCAAGCAGAATGACCGTCGGGCATATGCTTGAGATGATCGGTGGGAAGGTGGGCGCCCTGGAAGGTCGTCGCATCAATGGAACCGCATTTTCAGGAGAGATCGAGGAGGACCTCAGAAATTCCCTCAAAGCCTTCGGATTTTCTCACTCCGGGAGGGAGATCATGTACGATGGTATCACCGGACGTGCCTTCGAGGCCGACATCTATGTGGGTGTCATCTATTACCAAAAACTCTACCACATGGTATCTTCGAAGATGCATGCCCGGTCCAGGGGCCCGGTGCAGGTCCTGACAAGGCAGCCCACCGAGGGCCGTGCGAGGGAGGGTGGTCTCAGATTCGGAGAGATGGAGCGCGATGTCATGATTGGTCACGGGGCCGCCATGGCCTTAAAGGAACGCCTGCTCGACGAGTCCGACAAGGTGAACGAGTATGTATGCGCGCACTGCGGGATGGTCGCCATGCTCGACCGCAAACAGAATGTGACGCGCTGTCTTGCCTGCGGGTCTGAAACCGATATCTACCCGGTGGAGATGAGTTATGCATTCAAGCTCCTTCTCGACGAGATGAAGAGCATGACAATTGCACCACGCCTCAAGCTCGAGGACGTGGTTTGAGAAAGGAGGTGACATTCAAACATGCCCAGTCCAAAACGAATAGGAAAAATTGAGTTTGGCCTCCTTTCGCCCAAGGAGATCCGTCAGATGAGTGTACGAAAGATAATCTGGGCGGACACCTATGACGATGACGGGTTCCCGTATCCCCAGGGGCTTATGGACCTGAATCTCGGGGTGATTGATCCCGGTCTCAGGTGCAAGACCTGCTCCCAGAAAGCAGGTGAATGCCCGGGTCACTTCGGACATATCGAACTTGCGAAACCTGTAATCCATGTTGGGTATACCCGTCTGATCAGGAAGCTTCTCAGGGTCAGTTGTCGCGAATGCGGTCGCATCCTTCTCTCTCCCGAGGAGATAGAGAAGGTGGTTGGGACCGAGGATGACCTTACCGGTGATCTCCTCTCGGAAAAGGACGTTAAAAAAGAGCGTATCTGTCCACATTGCGGATCCCAGCAGCTGAAGATCAACTTTGAGAAGCCTACGACGTTTTCTGAGGTCCTGCTTGAAGACGGGAGGAAGGTGGAACACAAGCTGACACCCGCCGACATCAGGGCACGGCTCGAGAGGATACCTGACGAGGACCTGCGGCCGCTCGGTATCAACCCTGCCGTTGCGCGGCCAGAATGGACGATACTTACCGTCCTCCCGGTTCCCCCTGTCACGATGAGACCTTCAATCATCCTCGAAAACGGTCAGCGCTCGGAAGACGACCTCACCCACAAGCTCGTCGACATCATCAGGATCAACCAGCGGTTCAAAGAGAACCAGGATGCCGGAGCGCCCCAGCTGATCATCGAGGACCTCTGGGAACTGCTCCAGTACCACGTGACGACATACCTGGACAACGAGGTTGCCGGCTGTCCACCAGCGCGTCACAGGTCGGGGAGGCCGTTGAAAACGCTCTCACAACGGCTGAAAGGAAAAGACGGCCGTTTCAGGGGCTCACTTTCCGGCAAGCGTGTGAACTTCTCAGCGAGAACGGTCATATCCCCGGACCCCAACCTTTCGGTCAAACAGGTGGGAATCCCTCTCTCAATAGCCAATGAGATGTCCATCCCCGTGCCTGTAACGCCTCACAATATCGAGGAAATCAAGGAAATGGTCCGGATAGGACCGTTCCGCCCGACCCTTAAAAGCCCCTGTGGCGCCAACTATGTGATCAGGCCTGACAAAAAAAGGCTGCGCCTTGCAGAAGGGAACACTGAGTCCATCGTCGAGATGATTGAACCCGGGTGGATCGTCGAACGGCAGATACGGAACGACGACATCGTGCTATTTAACAGGCAGCCCTCCCTCCACCGGATGAGTATCATGGCTCACCGGGTCAAGATCATGGAGGGCAGGACATTCCGGCTGAATCCTGCAGTATGCCCGCCGTACAACGCTGATTTCGATGGGGACGAAATGAACCTCCACATCCCCCAGACCGAGGAAGCGAGGGCCGAGGCAGCCATCCTGATCAGCGTCCAGGAGAACATCCTGTCGCCCAGGTTCGGCGGACCGATCATTGGTGGCATCCATGACCATATATCGGGTATCTTCATGCTGACCCACACCCTCCGTTGGTTCACGAAGCAGGAAGCGATCTACCTTGTCCGGCCCCTAAAAATCGAGCGGCTCGGGGAACCCGGTAAAGTAGAGGATGGTGTTCCCTACTGGTCCAACAAACAGATCTTCTCACTTATCCTCCCGACTGACCTCAACATGGTCTACAAGGCGAGTTCATGTCAGAACTGTGACACGTGTCAGAAAGAACAGTGTGACCGCGATGCATATGTCCACATCGTGGATGGAGCGCTGAAGTGCGGGACAATAGACAAGAAATCTGTCGGTGCGTTCGACGGCCAGATCGTCAACCGTATCATCAGGCAGATGGGTATGCCACGTGCCGCCCAGTTCATCGACGATATGACCGCCCTCTCCATCAGGTCCATCATGCTCGATGGATTCTCGTTCGGGATTGATGATGAAGACCTGTCGAAGATCGAGTACGGCCAGATCAACGAGGTGTTGTCGCAGGCCGCCCACGACGTGGATCGGCGGATCAAGATCTTTGAGGACGGCCAGCTTGAACCCATGCCGGGCAGGACACCGGAGGAAACCCTCGAGATGCAGATTATGCAGGTCCTGGGAAAGGCCAGGGACAAGACCGGTGAGATAGCCGGGAGACACCTCGGGCTTTCTAACAGCGCGGTTCTCATGGCAGTGTCCGGAGCCCGTGGCTCGATGCTGAACCTGACCCAGATGGCGGGGTGCGTCGGTCAGCAGTCAGTCCGAGGCGAGCGGATCATGAGAGGGTACGATGACCGGACCCTCCCGCACTTCCGAAAGGGCGACCGGGGATCAGGCGCCCACGGTTTCATCAGCCACAGTTACAAGGGCGGGCTCTCGCCCACTGAGTTCTTCTTCCACGCTATCGGTGGTCGTGAAGGTCTTGTCGATACGGCGGTCCGTACCTCACAGAGCGGTTACCTGCAGCGGCGGATGATCAATGCGCTCCAGGACCTGAAGGTGGCGTATGACGGCACGGTAAGGACCACGGGTGGGAGGATCATCCAGTTTACCTATGGAGAGGATGGGACTGACCCGATGAGGAGCAGCTTTGGAGACCCGGTCGATGTAAAGGGTATCATCGAGAGTATACTCAAGGAGGAGGTTTAGGATGAAACCCGAGATGTTGGATCGTATCGACAGTGCAGACCTGCCTGTAAAGACAAAAACCCAGATGAAAGGGTTCCTCGCCGAACGGAATGTCACGGACCAGGAATTCGATGCCATCCTCGCCCAGGTCATTGCCGAGTACCAGAAGACCCGGATAGAACCCTGCGAGGCCGTTGGTGTCATTGCCGCACAGTCCATCGGAGAGCCAGGGACGCAGATGACGATGCGGACGTTCCACTATGCGGGTGTGGCGGAAATCAACGTCACACTCGGGCTCCCGAGGCTCATTGAGATCATGGACGCGAGAAAGGAGCCTTCAACCCCTACGATGACGATCTACCTCGAGGAGGAGTATGCCACCGACAGGGACCGTGCAAGGGAGGTCAGCTGGCAGATTGAGGCGGCACCGCTCCGTGAGTTCGGGGACATCACCATCGACATGGAGAACATGCAGGTGGTCGTCGTCATCAACGAGGCGGTATGTGAGAAGAGGAAGATCAAGGTCGAGGAGATCATTGCCCGCGCTCCTGAAAAGATCCGCAACAAACGGCATTATCGTGATTTCGAAGACCCGGTAATCGAGGGCAACACCCTGATATTCATACCCAAATTCCGGGAGAAGTACCAGAACCTGTTCCAGCTCGCTGAGCATGTCAGGCTTGTCATCGTGCAGGGCATAGATGACATCGAACGCGTCGTCGTCAGGAAGGAAGGCGGGGAATACATCCTCTATACTGAGGGATCGAACCTCAAGGACGTGTTTGAGGTCCCGGGTGTCGATACGACCCGGACGAGGACGAACAACATCAGTGAGATATCGCAGGTACTCGGGATCGAGGCGGCCCGGAATGCCATCATACATGAAGCCATTTCAACGTTGAACGAGCAGGGTATCCTCGTGGATGTCAGGCATATCATGCTTGTCGCGGACATGATGTGCATGGAAGGCGAAGTCAAGCAGATCGGCCGGCATGGAATTGCAGGTGAAAAAGAGAGTGTCCTGTCCCGGGCCGCATTCGAGGTGACCGTAAACCATCTTCTCGATGCAGCAGTCGCAAACGAGGTCGACGAGCTGTCCGGTGTCACCGAGAACGTCATTGTCGGCCAGCCGATTCAGCTTGGGACGGGTGATGTTAAATTAATCGCAAGGACAATACAGTAGGGAGATTCAGATGGATTTTAATACTTCATTAAGAAGGGCTATCAAGACCGGGGAGGTTGTCCTCGGCTCGAATGTAACGAAGGACGCCATTGCTTCAGGTAAGGCACAGCTCGTGGTGCTTGCAGGGAACTGCCCCGTGGATATCAAGGATGACCTCTCCGCGCAGGAAGGTATCCATATCCACACATTCCCAGGGTCGTCGATGCAGCTTGGAAAGGCATGCGGAAAACCATTCATGGTCAGTGCACTTGCGGTGATCAACCCCGGCGAGTCCGATATCGTAAGCCTCAAGAGGGCGTGAGCGATGGGCGAGATCAAGCTTACCGAAGAATGCATGCGGCTTATTTCGCAGTTCGAGAAGCTGACCGGGGCTGGCAGCCGTGACTGCGTGATCGACGAAAAAAATGAAAGAGTGATTTTTTTAATCAACCCCGGCGAAATGGGGCTGGCTATCGGTAAAAAAGGTGCCAGTATCAAGAAGGCATCCGAGCTCCTGGGAAAGCGGGTTGAAGTCGTTGAGTACTCCCCGGACCCCACCCAGTTCGTAAAGAACTGTATGCTTCCCGCTCAGGTGAGCAAGGTCTCGTTTGAATCAGAGGATGGCAGCCAGGTCGCGCATGTCGAAGTGAATGATGACGACCGGGGTCTGGCAATAGGGAAGGAAGGGCGCAACATCAGCAAGGCCAAGATCCTCGCCCTCCGGCAGCACAACATTTCCAATGTCCTGCTGGACTGACAGAAACCAGGATATCCTTTTTTCATCATCCTGGGGTTCGTAAAAATACCGCGTATACGGTTATCAAAGCTTTTCTTCGTGGCCATGAATGGCAATAGCGTCATCCGGGACGAACCTGATTTAATTGGGAATTCCAATTCCCTAAAAATTCAGGAAAACGATAACGGGCCTGGAGGGATTCGAACCCCCGACATCCGGGTTAGAAGCCCGGCGCTCTATCCAAGCTAAGCCACAAGCCCATAACTCATGAGGCATATAGTGTTAGTGCCCATCGAATAATAAGTGCCGTGTCAGGGACTGATCGGAACACATGGCTTTAAAAGAACGTGGTATGCGGTTTTCATCCCGCATGGAAACAGGCGCATTTTACGACATCGATCTGAAGCGGTTTGAACATCTCGTTCTGGACCAGTCCTTTCACAGTAGAGTTGCAGCAGTACCGTACCTTGATCCTCGCTGAAAGGCGCTCCCTTTCCTCGAAATGGCTCCCTCCTGAAAACTCGATGATTCGTTTCATGGTGAGGCTGATCGCCGAGATTTCGACCATGATCCCGGGATCACCGATGGTCAGGTCGTCAAGGTCGACAAAAGTCAGGAATACATGGGAACCCGGAGAGATCCCGCCCACGGTGATGACATTATGCGTACTCTGGAGCTCGAGGGTCCGTGCTTTGCCGAACTTGAGTTCCCTGATGGTTTCAGGGGATATTCCGGTGAGTGCAGGACAGTGCATGGCGATCACACATACATCGAGAGGTCTTCTTTCTTGGGCATTGTTTCAGCGCTCTGCACCTGTTCGGAAAGTTTCTGCATTGTAGACTCGATCTCTTCAGCCTGTTCGATCAGAGGTGCGGTATCGATGGTGATATTATACATCTTTGAAAGCACCTCAAGGGCTGATGCTGAAGCTCGGGGGTCAGGAGCATTAATGGTCTCTCCGAGGAGGCCATATGCATTGACTCCCCTGATCTTGCACTCGGTGAGGATGCTGCTTGCAATTCCCGATATCGAACCTACCGGAAGTATCAGGGTGAGGTCCTGGATACGTGCGAGGGCATCGTCACTGGTTGAGACCCCGAAAACCCGTTTTTCTGGCTCGTTTGTTACAATCCCTGCTATTGCAACGACTTCCCTGACATTAAACGGCGTGAGCCAGTTCATGAGCCCGTTTGCGACCTCGTAACAGATCATCGGGTGAATAGGGATATCAGCAACGATGGTGACAATGAGCTGGGATTCTATGGTCTTTTCATAAATCCGTACCGGGACATTGATGACTCCCTTGTTCATCATGGCAAGGGGCGGGAAGTATTTGCTTGTAACAACCCCAATCAGGTTAAATTCCATCTGGTCAACCAGATACTGGAGTGCGATACTCCCGACAAGGCCACTTCCCGGGAACCCCATGAGGACCGAGGCGCCCTCAGAACTCGGGGGCTTTGAAAAAATGTTGATATCGGCGGGCTGCTCGGATGACATTACCTTAAGATAGCTGAATCACACTAAAATAGTTATGCAGGTTTATCCCGTCAAGCGGACGGTTCAAAAGACGTTATCCGAACAGTATATAAACGGAATAGAAACGTGTTTCGGGATCGCCCCGGCGGTTGAGAACGGTCATGCCAGGATCAGGTACAAGGCCCTGAAGATGCTTGACATCTCCCTGGGCCCGGATAAAAAGAGTATCGTTGTTGATACCGTATCCGATACATCAGTTTCCGACGAGGACATCCTTGATACCAACAGATGCTTCAGGCGGTACCTTGACCTGGTTACCGGATATACCACAAAGGAACGGGTTAAACTCGCAAAAAAAGCTGCAGAAGATTAAAATCACAGATCCAATTCAGAGTGCGGATCCTTTTCTGGTCACAAAATCCCCTTCCCCATCCTCCTGGCAGAGGAGGGATATCCGGTTT
This sequence comes from uncultured Methanoregulaceae archaeon, assembly GCA_964530035.1. Taxonomy (GTDB): domain Archaea; phylum Halobacteriota; class Methanomicrobia; order Methanomicrobiales; family Methanospirillaceae; genus KLAP105. Next base: position 5,049 of record CAZGXZ010000048.1, on the reverse strand, counting down.
CCTGTTATAACCGGTAGGATGATGGTCAGGGGAAGATGGGATGCCGGATGGTTTCCCGGGCTCATTTATTCAATGATGATGGCGGGTTTAAACGGCAGTGCCATACCGGCTTTCTGGTGTTGGCAGGCGTCCGAATCCACGATCCTGATGGCCACACCAAACTCGTTTTCTAAAAATACCTTTGCAGAGAAGAACAGGGCTGTTTCATCAACCGGATGATCTGCTTCCATTGATACAATCTGTGGCGGGAGCCTGTGAATGAGCGAGGTGCATTGTTTTGCCGCATCCGCAGCCTCCTTTCCCCGGCTCCTCAGGCCCTGATCCTCCATGACCGATTTAATGGCTTCGGTTCTATCCGGTGACGAGGCAATCCGTGCGAAAACCTGGTGTTTCCATGCCGGTGCGGTGCAAATGGTGATGCCCGATGGTTTCATCTGGATAAGCCGCATGATCGATTCGATATCCTCGACTGTCCTTTCCAGGAGTTCCTCAGAGAGTTCAAGTTCAGGGGAGAGATGGAATTCTTCAGGAGCCGGCCATGGGGCAAAGGAGACCAGGCCGTTTTCTCCCCTCTCGTGCCAGAGAGTTTCACAAATGAACGGGATAAATGGAGCCATGAGTCTGATCCAGACCGATGCGACCTCTTTTAATGCCGGCCCGGAAACGGAATCTCCCTGGCGCCTCCGGTACCACCTGAGGTCGCTCTCGATACCAAAGAAGGCCTCCTGGAGTGCCTGGCGGGTCTGGAAATTCTTTAATGCCCCGGTTGCATCCCTGATCCTGTGCTGGAGCCGGCTCATCAGCCATGAGTCTATCGGTGTCCGTTCATCTGATGCCTTTTCACATTCCCGGATGGTTGCGGTGAAGCGCTCAATCTGTTTCTTGATTGACGCCACCAGTTCATTGCGCCAGTCGAAATCCTGCCACGGCTCGGCTGATCCAACCAGGAACATCCTCACGGTATCCGCTCCGAAATCCCTGAGTGCATCCTCAAGGAGGAATACATTTCCCTTCGAAGAGGACATCTTGGCACCGTTCAGGAGACCCATGCCAAATACGACCATGCCTTTGGGCAGGAGTTCTTTCGGGAATATCGCCACGTGGTGAAAGATCTGGAATGTCAGGTGGTTTGAGATGAGGTCCTTTGCTGAAAACCGGAAGTCGTACGGATACCAATACAGGAACTCATTGCGCATCGCCTCCAGTGCATTTTTATTGGGGAGCCCGGTCGAATCCTTTCCAAGGAAAAGATAGTCAAAGACCTCGGGGGTGAGGCTGGCCGGGTCCATGTCCCGTATACGGTGGGCAACGGTATAGTACGACATGTAGATCGTCGAGTCCGAGAGTGGCTCGACCAGCCAGTTCTTATCCCAGGGAAGGAGTGTTCCAAGCCCTATGCGACGAGTACATGCCCAGTCCTTGAGCCAGTCCACGGTCCGTACAAATTCTGTCCTGACCTCGGGAGGGACAAGTTCCATTCGTTCTATCTGGTCTGCAACCTGTTTTTTCCATTCAGGGTCACTATATGTCAGGAACCACTGGTCATGAAGGATCTTGACGAATACACGGTTTCCGCAACGACAGACAACCGAACGGGTGTCGAACTCAAACATCGGGAACGAATGGTAGTCCCGGGTAAGGAGGTCAGCCACCTCGTCTCGCGCCTCCCTGACGCTCAATCCGCCATACCTGGCATGAAGCTTTCCGGTTGCGAATTCTGCGGAATACACTTCCTGGGTGACATCATCCATCCTGGGGTCAAGCTGGTCCTTGATGTCAGCTCGTTCCACCGCGTCCCTCGCAGGGAATTCGCCATATCCCCTGACCTTGATGAGGCTTACGGGAGTAATCTCCGAATATTTTCCTGTTCTCTGGAGGTCCCGGAGAGCTACGAAGTCGTACGGTGCATGTGCGGGAACAGACATGACAATCCCTGATGCCATGTCCGGGTCCACGAAGCTGGCGGGTAGGACCGGAACATCGCCACACAAGGGGTGATGTGCTGTTTTTCCAATGAGATCCGTGCCGGGGATGTTCCCTTCGATTATTACCTCATGGTCCTGGAGGGCAAGCTTGTCTGCCGCTTCGTGGCTCACATAATAAGACTGGCCATCAATCCTGGCCCTGACATAGATCGTACCAGGATTGACCCAGAGGTTCGTAACCCCGTAAACCGTTTCCGGACGGAGGGTTGCCGTCGGGACCCTGACACCGTCAATTGTGAAGATGACAAGGGTAAACCTGAAGATCTCCGCCTTATCCCCCTCAAGGAGGTCATGATCACCCACGGGATTCTCGCACTGCGGGCAATACCTCACGGGGTGGGCCCCCTTCACGACATGCCCCCCTTCCATAAGGTGCTTCCACTGCCACTCGATAAATTTGCTGTATGTGGGATCGACGGTGGTGAACCTTCTCCTCCAGTCTATGGAGAGACCGCACTGTCGCATAACCCTTTCATATTCTGATGAAAAATGGCGCACAATCTCCAGAGGGTCAACAAACCGTGCGAGAACGTCCGGTGGGACCTTGTAAAGGTCACGGTAGAGGTATATCGCTTTTTCGTCTCCACGGGCTATCCGTTTTGAAATCCCTATGACCGGAGCCCCCGTGACATGGAAAGCCATCGGGTACAGGACCTCTCTTCCCAGCATCCTGTAGAACCGTGCAATGACATCCGGAGCAATATAAGTCCTGCCGTGACCAACATGCATCGCTCCGCTTGGATAGGGATAGGCAACGGTTACATAGAATTTTTCCTTCGTTCCCGGGTTCGACTCGAATGCCTTGTCCCAGCGGGCCGATACAAGCCGTTCGGTTTCTTCAAGGGTTTTTTCACTCATTCGCCACTCTCCAAAAGACATCAGCTGCAGATATCAGACCGCCTTGAGGCGGATGGCGCCCCCCTCATTGTAACGCTTCAGCATCTCCTGGGCGATGCTGCTGTTCTTGGCAAGCAGTATCTCACCGTTGTCATTGACCGTAGCGGTAAACAGGTACTCCTTGCCGGCAAAAACGTCCACAATCCTTCCGCTGTGGTCCGGAGATATGATTGCAAGCTGTTTCTTATCCATCCTGATGCGGACCCCTCCGGCGAGCTGCAGTTCCTCTTCACCACCGTTCGGGACGGAAGGCTGGCTTTCCTTCTCGCTGTTCGGACGGATATCGATGCCGACTCCTACTTTATTGACGATTGCCGCGATATTTTTGCCACCTTTGCCAATTGCCGCCGGGACGTCCTTATCATCGATGTATACAACCGCTTTGGAATCACTCATCATCTGGACTTCTACCGGTCCGTTTGAGTATCGGCTTATTTCACGTTGAATTTCCTTTTCGATGACTCTCCATCCGGTATTCTCGGTGACTGCTTTCTGCGGTTCTGCAGCCTGGGCAGGGGTTTCCCTTTCACCCGGGTATGCTGGTGCCCTGGTCGGAGTATCCGGGGTCCTCATCTCATCCGGTTCGAAAATAGGCATTACAAACGTTTCAGCCCCAAATTTGAACGCTTCGCATACGACGACCCCGGTTTCCGTGTTCTTTACCGTGACAACAGGCCGTATATGCATGTCCCCGTTCATTCCTTCAGGAACCTTAATCCTGGAACTGATATCGAAGATGCCTGTAATCTCCCCATGGTCCATGAAAACCATCGTGTTAAAAACCTGGGCAAGGACGCCGAAGTCGACCCGGTCGGAAAACCTTTGTAAGGCGTCCTGAGGCTCGATTGCGTGCATTACCCCCACCATGGCCATTCCGGCAAGCCTCATGTCGGCAAAGACCTTGAAGTCTTCATTCCGCCTCAATTCATCAAAAATGACGTAATCAGGCCGAACCAGGAGCAGGACATCCGCTGTATTTGACATGCTCCCGTCAAGCATGGTGTACTGGGTGATCTGGTCAGGTACCTGCAGTTCCCGGGGAGCTTCCATCGTCTTGACGATCTGCCCTTGTTCGTGGAGGAAGGTCGCGATGCTCTGGGCGAGGGTTGTTTTACCCGACCCAGGTGGTCCTGCTATAAGGACCCCCCGCCTTGTCCCGGTAAGCTTCTTTCTGATAAGGTCTGCTTTTTCAAACGACTCCAGTTTAAGGTCCACTATCGGACGGACCGCGGTAATCTCCATTCCATCTGAAAACGGTCTTCTGGTAATGGCGATCCTCATTGACCCTATCTGTACGACGGTTACTCCTCTTCGCTCGACCTCTATGAATCCATCGGGGTTTCGTTTTGCCCGCTCAAGGATCTCCTGAGCCAGCGAACGGATCTCATACTCGCTCGCGGGCTGTTCCCGGATCCTGACCAGTTTCATGTCGCTGATCGTACCTTTTTTGGCCGACGGCGGCACCCGTTCCTTCAGGTAGACCGCGATGGTGTGTTCATCGAAGAACTGGTCTATTCCAAGGGGTGTAAAGTCCTCTACCTGCGGTTTCAAGTAGATTACATCAAGTCCCTTTGCGCGTGCAACCTCAGACTGCACGATATCGCTCGTGATGAACTGTGCCTCATGGTCGATGGCCACCTTGCGGATGAGGGAATCTATCTCGCCTCCGCTTGCCAGTTTGACCTGTTCCAGTGTCGGACGATCGCCAACGAAATCGAGTTTGATCGTCCCTTCCTCGGCCAGCCTGCAAAGAGCCTGGAGTTCTGTCAGCCCGGAAAAACCGATTTCCCTTCCCTGGTTTGCCTGTGACTCGAGTTCAGCAACCACCGCTTCGGGTATAATTATTGTAGCACCAGTATATTCGCCCTTTTGGATCATCGAGGTGATGCGCCCGTCGATGACAACACTTGTATCAGGGACCAGTTTCAAAAAATATCACCTATATATACTGGTCATCTCCCTTTATTAGCTAACCGGCAGGGTGCCCCACTAGCTGCAGCCGTACAAAAAAGGGGATCTTTTCACTTACTTTTTTTACAGGTCTTCACTATTTTCGAGAATAAACCAATGCGGGATCGAATATCCTTTCTGCAATGGTGTCGCCCGTTATCGTCCGGTAGAAACAGCTCCGGTGACCTGTATGGCATGCCGCACCCCCGACCTGTTC
>CAZGXZ010000047.1:0-14983 GCA_964530035.1 uncultured Methanoregulaceae archaeon | reverse complement strand
GGTACTCTCAGGGAAAACCCCATGAGGGACGCCTTGATGTGGGCGTCCGAGTTCCCCTCGGCATGCCGGTAATCCCCTGCTGTCGGGACCAGGCGGGCGAGGCCGGCGAGGATATCACGGGTGACGTCCGGGTCGGCGTTTTCATTGATGGTCAGGCCGGCCGTCGTATGGGGCATGTACACGGAGCAGGTACCGTTATTCATGCCTGTTTTCTGCAGTTCAGCGGCAACAAGGTCGGTGATGTCTATCATCTGGGCCCGTGTCCTGGTAGGGACTTCGATCCGTGTCCATTCCATATGCACACCTGGTTTCTGCCTTAACTGGGATGATGAAAAAGGTTGCCTAATGGATCCTGTCTGACGAAAGGTGTGATCAGGGACTGTGACTCTTCATCATGTCGGGGACCCCGATGAGTGACTATTGCTGAATCAGGAGTGCCACTGAATGAAGTCTAACCTGGTCTTTGCCGTTCAATAAAAATTGGTGTGAAAGTCAAATTACATCACCTGAAAAAGGAAAGCAGCCACCAGTACGATGACAATTATTAGGGCGATATATAACCCCTCTCTTGATTTATCTTCGTATTTTTCATTGGGATAGTGATTTGGGACGTAATACTGATGAAACCGGGACTCATCACTACCAGAAAAATCTTGATGTTCACTCACACCACCCGTTGATAAAACGGCGCCATTTTGTTGATATCGGATGTTCAATCCAGGTGGAGGTCGTGCTTTCCAGTGTTCGATTTTTGCACAACCGTGATACGGTGGCAATCTATGATCTGCACAATAATGTCCCCCACAATAATTGCATCGAAATAGCAGCCATGAATCCTGGGAAGCGGCAATCCCACAAAAATTACAGGTTTTTTTGTTTTGAAGAATTTGGTGATCTTTTTCCGTGGTTTCTATGATTTTACCAAATGATATCTCATATTTGTCAGAATCATTTAAGTCCTTTTCAAGATGTTTTTGGTATTTTAAAAGCAATTTGTGTTTATTTTCATAGGATTTTTTATTATCCGGTCGAAGAATAAGAGCATGATTAAAACAGTCTAATGCTTTTTCCAAATTCTGTTGTTTGAAAAAAACCGCTCCCAAAGCGTTCAGAACATCAGATTTGTCAGAATCATTTAAGTCCTGTTCAAGAACCAGATTGAAAAAAACCTCGGCTTCTCGATATCGGCCCTCAAAAAAAAGGTTCTTTCCTGTTTCAAAATCAGAAGTATCATCCATTCGGTATTCCAGTGACCTTGAAACGGCACCTTCCGATATTCTTCTTTAAATGCTTTGCTCGATAATAGCTCATTTTAGTGTTTTCAATTCATATGAGGCTTCTATATGATGGTTATCCAGTTTTCTTTTGCAATTAAACTTACCAATCCTTGCTTTTTGACTTCAAGACTGACCAGATAGGTCATCTGATCGGCATAGCTATGGACCGGGTTTTGTTCCTCGGAGTACGATCCATCTCCAAATGACCAGAACCATTTGTCAGGCTGTCCCGAGGACTTGTCATAAAATGAGACCTGTAGGGGTGGATTTCCTGATCTCACATTACTTGAGAAATCCGCAACCAATTTCCCAGTCGTTGGGGTTGGAATAATTGTGGGATGTGCAATGGCGGTAGGTGTAGGTACAATCGTCGGAATGGCGGTTATTGGAGTCGTTGGCACGGTCGTGGGTACAATGGGCGGAGGGCTTGATGGGTCGGTGACAACAATATATTCCGGTTTTTCTGAAGAGCTACTCCCTCCGTTCCCTGTAACCTTCAGGTTGACGGTGTAGGTTCCCACATCACCATAGAGATGAACCGGGGCTTCCTCATTTGAGTACGATCCATCACCGAAGTTCCAGGTCCAGGTGTGCGGGTTGCCGGTTGATTGGTCGGAGAACCTGACTTCAAGGGGGAATGAACCTGTCTGTGGACTTGCAGAAAAGGCTGCTTTCAATCCGCTCGATGTTGGTTGAGCTGTAATGGTGGGTACTTTCGTTGTAGGAATCGGCGTTGTTGTGGTGGGAGTTGTTGGTTTTTTTGTAGGTGTAGGGGTTGGATTAGGGATATAACTTTTATAAATGGCGTGAATTTCCTCATCGGAAAGTACTCGATTATAAATTCTTACCTCATCAATCCCCCCTGCAAAGAAATCTTTCTTCCCAAGTGAACCTTCTGATGTATATGCCCCGATACTGACACAGTTCGTTGAATAAGGTCTGGCAAAAGAATCATCTGGAAGGATTTGTGAATCTATTAAAGCTCCATTTTGATAATATTGGATTCTATGGTTAATTGTATCAATAACACCCACTTCATGGGTCCAAGTTATTCCATCCGCAGTAATTGTTCCTCCAGCACAGTGCCAAATGTTGGTATACTTTTCTTGATTTAGTTTTACACACACACCATTCAATCCAAAATTTGAATCAGCTAATCCAAATTCATAATTGCCATTGTAGAACGAATATTGTCGAGTTGGGCTCTCACTTTTTGTCTTTATGAATGCCATTACCGTGACTTGACCGGGATCAGCAGAAAAGATCAAAGGTAACTTTATGTAATCATTTTTTCCATCAAAAAATAACGCTTTCCCACGAACGCCTGTTATTTCTGTTGCTCCAATAATGCTTCCGTCATGAGAATTTCCAGAATCATCCCTTGCAGTCCCATCATCAAATGAATAATAAGCAACAAGGTTCTTTTCAGGGTTGAGCGTCGGAGCTGGCGTAGGAGTCGGTGTTGGGATCGCTCCCTGGTATCTCTGTGAAACCAAGTTGCCCTGGGAATCATACAAATACGCCGTATCACCATTGGTGTTCCAGACATCGAACATGTTATGGGTATAAAGGACCGTGTTGCTATCAATCCCATTCCCTGCGAAAACCAGGACGCTTGAACCCCCGTTCAGGAGGAAATGGGGAAAAACAAACTTTATTGAAGAGTCCTGGTTCTTCAGGGACCAGACGTTCAGACTTACTACGTAAGGTCCGTTGTTGGTAATTTTCACATACTGGTTCTGGAGGTCAAGGGCATCAACCGTTACTGAAACAACGTTCGCTGAGATCCAGTTTTTTGAGCACGTTGTACATTCAGAGCCTGTAAACGAGGGTATTGTTAAAAATATCAGCAGGAACAGGATTACCAGACACTTCCCCTGAAGCATAGTACTATGCGACCATAACGAGCTGAGATACGATAAAGGATTGCTTATGAAGAGCAGGGAGACGTGTTGACCTGGTGTGGAGAGAGGCTATTACTCATAGCTGAAGAACCCCCGGGCCTGTTTCACCTGGTATTCTGGAACCGGTTCAAAATGTACAGCAACTTTATCCCTGCTCTTTTCAATGGCGAGTGACTAAATATCCCTGTTCTCGTCCTGCTTTACCGGTGTCCACGATATGCCCTGGACCCCGCTCCCGAAGCGTTCTCCCGACCCCTCCCGCTCGCCGCCTGGTACCAGCCTTCGTGAATTCCCATGATAGCAGACCTTTCCTTTCCCGTGCCGATGCTCATCCGCCGGTATGCCCACAAAGCGTGATGAAGTACGTATCAGGCAACATCTGGTCTCTCAGCAACCAGCCAGGTCCTGGAAAACAGGACCGGTCCCTCCATCAGCCTCCATCATCCTGCACACCTGCGAAAGGAAAATCTGGGCTATTTACGTTGAATATTAGGCTATTGGGAGATTATTCAGAGAATTTAGGAGTACTCCTCCAGCAGGTCACGGATCACATGTATACACCGGTGCGGGTGTCCTGCCAGCTGCAGGGTATTGTGTGTATGGACGAATACTGCAGGATTACTATTACTTAGTATATATAAAAATATATTATTATTATAAGTACGATTAGAGCGATTTACAGTGACTTTGAGTCCTGCAGAACTTGCCGCAGGTCAACTGAAGAGGGATTGAAGGAATGAAGGAAGGTCAAGGTCCCGTGGGTCATCGCCAGGCCAGACTACCTTGTCATGACACCCTGTCAGGCTCAAACCCTGGGGCACGCTGGCCCCACTGGTTTTTCATAGCATTGACACCCCTGGCACTGATTGCGGAGATGGACCCGGCGACCAGGCTGGATGCTGGCCTCTCCACAGGGAGATCTTCGAAGAGGGAGGAGTACATCCAGGTTCAGTTGTCAGGGAATACTTGAAAACTGCCCGGGGGTTACAAAACAGTACCGAAAAGGTTCACATACCTCAGCATGGTCCCCGCCACCCTTATCCTGGCCCGGGCCGCCTTAAGGCATCCGGTCCCCGTGACGGACGATCGGACGCTTCCACAAGTACCGCGTCACGGGCTCTCTCCCGAAGATAACCGGTAAAAAAAGAAGCAGGGGTCACAGTCAGGCATACCTCGGCGCCCTGCCTCCCGGTCTCCACCCATCGGAACACTTTTGACATTTTCAGGGAAACTACCCCTGACAGGTTATGGCTTTGAAGATGCACTGGATTGTCCTCGTGGTCGGTCTCGCCGTCATTGCAATCATCACCCTCGCGATGTCCTTTCCCGGCCCCGGGGGAATGCACCCGCCACCTCCCCCTTCTCCCGGCTCCCAGCCCCCGTCCTCCCCGGACGCCCCTCCTCCCGGACCCCTTGGTCCCCCCGGTTCCCCTGACCCGGTCAGGACGATGTATGCTCCCGGGGATATCACCCGGCTCACCGACCGGGCTATCCGCGATGCAAACGCCTCCCTGAATGCCATAGCCGCGGTCCCTTCGGGAGAACGGACCTTCGAAAACACGGTGCTCCGGTTCGACGCCATCATGACCAGTTTTTCTGAGGCGACAGAAATCCTCGGGTTCATGGGCGACGTCCACCCGGACCCGGTTATCTCAGCCGAGGGAGCTGATTCAAAGGAGAAGTCCGGCATGTTCCTCGTGGGGACCATGGCACGCCGGGACCTGTACGAGGCCATGTCAGGCCAGACGCCCCGTAACCCCGACGAAAAAAGGCTGTACGACCTGACCATGCGGGATTTCCGGAAGAATGGCCTTGAACTGCCGGATGACCGACTGGCAAAGGTCAGGGCTCTCCGGGAAAACCTGACCCTGCTCGAGGTCCGGTTTTCCACGAACCTCAATAACGACGACACTAGCCTCGCGTTTTCACGGGAGGACCTCGCAGGCCTCCCTGAAGAGAGAACCGGGTCGTTCAAAAAGGCTGAGAACGGGAGCTACCTGGTAACGACCCAGTACCCGGACTACCTCACCGTCATGCAGTACGCCACGAAGCCGGATACCAGGAAACGGATGCTCTCCGCGTACGTGAACCGCCAGGCGGATGAAAACACCCGGCTCCTCGAGGAAGCCATAGAGATCCGCCGGCAGATAGCGGACGAGCTCGGGTACTCCACCTGGGCCGATTACCAGACGGACGGACGGATGGCTGAAAATGCGAGCACCGTCCTCGCCTTCCTCGACCGGCTCAAGGCCCCCCTCCAGGAAAAGACCCGGCAGGAGCTGGCCGGCCTCCTCGGGGTGAAGAAAGGGATTGACCCCGGGGCCACCGCGGTGGATGCCTGGGACCTGAACTATCTCACGGAGCTGCAGAAAAAACGGGATTATGCCTACGACGAGGAGGAGGTGCGGGCCTACCTGCCCCTCGACGGCGTAGTCCAGGGGATGTTCAGGGAGTTCGGGCCGATGCTCGGCGTACGGTTCGAGGAGGTGCGTGACGCAAAGGCCTGGTCGCCGGACGTGAAACTGTTCAGGGTCGTCAACACCTCGGACGGACGCACCGAAGCCTACCTCTACATGGACCTGTATCCCCGCGAAGGGAAGTACGGGCACATGGCGATGTTCAACCTGGTCCCGGGCAGGATGGAGAACGGCACCTACCATGCCCCGGTATCGGCCATCGTCGCCAATTTCAGGAAACCCAGTGGAAATACCCCTTCGCTGCTCTCCCCGGACGACGTTGAGGGGCTCTTCCACGAGTTCGGCCATGCCATGCACGAGAGCCTGACGAAGGCACCGTACGGGAGCGTTTCCGGCACCAGGGTCGAGCTCGACTTCGTCGAGACCCCCTCCCAGACCTTCGAGGAGTGGGCATGGAATGCCTCGGTGCTCGGGTCTGTATCAGGCCGCTCTACCAACCCCGCTGAGAAACTTCCCGCCGACCTCCGTGACCGGATCATCCGGTCCCGGACCATCGATGTCGGCCGGACGTATGCGAGGCAGCTTGCCCTGGGCTACGAGGACATGGTATACCATACCTCGGACGGACCGGTTGACACGACTGCGGTTTCCGACCGGTTGTACCGGGAGATGGTCGGCATCCCCCCGGTCCCGGACGGACATGAACCCGCGACCATCGGCCATTTCATGGGTGGCTATGACGCGGGGTATTACGGATACCTCTGGTCGAAGGTGTATGCATTGAACATCCTTGACCGGTTCGAACGGGACGGGCTCGGCAATGCCACGACCGGGGCCGAGTACCGGCGCTCCATCCTCGAACCGGGGAACTCGCGGGACGGTAACACCCTGATGAGAGCGTTCCTCGGAAAGGACCCGGGGGTTGAACCCCTGTACTCCTTCCTGAACATCACCCCGACAAAGAGCCCTCCGCCGGGCAGGTGACCAGGCCCGGCCTCCGGGTCCCGGACTGCTTTTTTTTAGCCACCAGGAGGTGTGACCCGGCTTGCCCGGGAGAAGGCTCGCCCACACGGGACATCCCTGTCAGGAAGGAGTGAGAAGACGGGTGTAGGACTCGAAACACCGTTCATGTATGCAGACCAGGAGGACCTCCCTGATCCCGGAATCTCCCCTGAGGTACTCCCTGATTGATGCCAGCGCCACGCGGGCCGCCCGTTCAGCAGGGAACCCGTACGCCCCGGTGCTGATGGCGGGAAAGGCGATCGAACGGCACCCTGCTTCGTCCGCACACCGCAGGGAGTTCCTGTAGCAGGCGGCGAGAAGGTCGTCCTCGCCCACATCCCCTCCGGACCACACCGGCCCGACGGTATGGATCACGAAGCGGGCAGGAAGGTCGAACCCCGGTGTTATCCTGGCACCTCCTGTTTCGCAACCGCCGGTTTTCCTGCAGCACTCGGCCAGCCGGGGACCCGCCGCCCGGTGGATCGCCCCGTCGACACCTCCGCCGCCTGAGAGGCTCCTGTTCGCGGCATTGACAATGGCATCGACCACAAGACGGGTGATATCACCTTGAACCACCCTGATGACCCGAGGCTCTGTGGCATCCTGAACCTGTGGCATGGTCATTGTCCTTTCACCGGAATACCGGGAACACCCGGGCCTGGATGATGGCAGGACTTCCTGCAGATGTAGTCCAAAATGGCGTATTGAAGGCTGTTTGGACAGGAAAATGTCCTCCATTTTTCACACGGCGTTATTGCGTCAGGGCTAAGTACTGGCGGCATACATTCCATTCTGCTAATTAATTATTCCGGTGTTTCTCAGCTCAATGAACACAAGGATGAGCATGAAGCCGAGTACGAGGGTTATCAGCAACCCGCCTATCCAGAGCATCGCGTTCGTTCCGATCAGGAATGCCGCCCATAACAGGGCTGCAAAGCTGATCAGGAAAAAGCACACCCATGTCCTCGATACCATGACCGTCCTCTGATCATGAGGTGATCCGTCACTCGTGGTATAAAGGTATCCTGGGGGTGGTCCCCGGCGGGTCATCCTTGTGCCCGGGCATCGAAGACCGGCCATGACCCGAACCGTTCCCTTATGGCACAGTCCGTGACATGGAGCAGGAGGCAGAACAGGACGGCAGCGAGAAAAATGAGCGGGACCGGCTCTGCCTTGAACAGGAACGGCATGTAGGCAAAAAAGGAGACCGCCACCATGACGGCGGGGATGTAGAACCGTTTCGGGTAGCAGCAGGCATAGAGGACCGAAAGGACGTCCGCCAGGTAGAAATACCGTTCATGCATTGCAGGCAGGAGGAACGGGACAAGGAGGACGGTGATGAAAGCCACCGAGACATAGGTTGCCGGCTGCACCGGCAGGGGTCCGCGGGAGAGGACATATATCAGGACCAGTGCCGCCATGACCGCAAAAAGCGACCCCGTGACGACGAAGGTCTCGTACACACCGGAGGGAAAAGCAGCATAGATGGACGGAGCATTCCAGCATAGTTCCTTGTAGAACCCCGCCTGGTCGGGATAGACCATCAGGAGTTCTCCAAGGGGTCTCCCGGCGATAAACGCAGGGATGACGGTCAGGAGATATACCCCCGGGATAATGGCCAGGTACCTGAGCTGGTATCTCCCTTTCAGGATAAGGAACAGGAAGACCGGCGCAAAGAAGATAGCCTGGAGTTTGATTGCAAAGCCCAGGCCGTACAGGACCGTTCCGGCGAGGGGACGGTCCTTTAAAAGGAAGAGCAGGGAGGCAAGGATGCACAGCGTGTACAGGCCATCGCTCTGCCCCCAGAATGCGCCGTTCAGGACGATGGTCGGGGCAAGGAACACGAGCCCGCAGCCAATGCACGCCACCGTCCTGTTCCTCGACACTTCGAATGCGAGGAGGTAGACAACGATGGCAAGGACAAGGTCTCCTAGGATGGATATGCCTTTTACCGCTACAAGGTCCGGTGCACCAACGTAATAGGCGATGGCCAGGAGGTAGAGGTACGCAGGGGTGTAATCAGAAAAATCATCACGGAACGCGGGTAAACCGCCCCGGCTGCTGATATAATGGTACCAGGGCTTGAGAAAGTTGTTATAATCCCCGCTCTCGAACCCTGCAAGGAGAACCCGTATGACAAGTCCGACTGCAATACAGAGTGCAAGGAGATAATACTCCTGGGGAATCCTCGCCAGGAGCGAGCGAATATCGGACAGGCTTCCGTTCTCCGGCATCAGGAAAAGAATTTCCGGCTATGCATGATAAGCATGCCGGATTCGTGACTGTCAGGATGCCTCACCTGATGGTTTCGTCATTATCTTCGCCCATCTCCTGTAAAATTCCTTTATTCAAAAGGATCTGCGGGTCATGGCGGGAGACCTCACTACACTCCCTGCCCGGCAAAAAGGCAGATCCCTTGTGGGGCCTCGGAAAAATGGATTAGTCTTCTTCTGGCAGCGACTCGGTGATGGCCAGCTGGTACATCCAGTCGAGGAGCCGGGGACACTGCTCGACGACGCACTCGTGCTCGCATGCGATGCAGGGGACCAGCTCATCGCCCGCAAGGATGTGTGCCGGGTTGACCGGTCCCCGCTTGGCGATGAGGAGATAGGTCTTGATACCTTCGTGCTTGTGCTCGATTCGTTCTATCAGACCGCTATCGATCAGTTTCTTCACGATGCGTGAACACTTGCGGCTGTCCACACCGAGTATCTTCCAGAGCTCACTCTGCATGACTCCATCAGGGTGGTCCCTGATGATCGTGTAACTCTCTTCGACCGACACCGACATGGCGATCAGATGGTGGGGGCGATTGACAATATATTGTTTCCCCTGATAACGACCGATCCAAGCGATCTCCGCTGGTCCTCGATCAGTTCCATGGTTTCATCCATGTGGAGGTTGAGGTATTCGTCCACCGCTACGAGCCTGCCGGTGAGTTTTCTTCCGTCGTCCTTGATTTCCACCGTGATCTTCGAGTCGACGAGGGCGAAGACCTTCTTGATGGGCAACACGATGCCGTTTGACATGCTGACTCTATATATGGGCAGCCGTCCTATAAAATGCTCCCTCGTAAAAAAAGCCGTAATAAAAAAAGAATGCTGTTTTAATCCCCGATCGGCTCCCAACGTTTTTCAAGGAGCTTGCTGACCTGGGGAAGGGTCGTGTACTCCATTTCGTCAAGGGAGAGCCGGTGTGGTTCGAAGGGCCCCATTGCCCGGAGCATATCCGCAATCTCGTTGCACCTGGAGCGTACGCGGTCGAACCCGGGGTCATCGAACATGTCGGCGGGCCCGATGAGGTGGCCGTTGTTGACCTGGAAACCGAGACAGGTGACCCTCGGCGGACCGTCGAACCGTGTACAGTTGGCATCAGGGACACCGACCGGCATGAACGGCCCGTGGTGCGACCCGCGCATCCAGCCGGCGACGATTGTCGGGATGGTGAACGGTTCGATGAGTTCCCCGACGGACGGAAGCCCGCTCTGACCCCTGACGATCATGACCGGGTCATCCTTCCCGACGTACCTGCCTGCCATCATGTTCAGTTTCTGCGTGGACGTTGAAGCGGCAACAAGTCCGTCGTTCCTCCAGACGCCCTTCACCACGTACCGGGACGGGGCCCCGATGTAGGCGAGGAGACAGTACATCTCGTTCGGCGTCGAAAACCGGATCTTCTTCTTTTCAAGGACGTCGTGGACCTCAAAGACGAACCCTCCATGCATCGACGGGTCGATGACGAGGCCGGAGGTGTTGAACGGGTCGGCAAACATCTTGTAGAGGTAGAAGTTCCAGGCACCCGGCTCTGTCTTGTCGGCCATGAAGATGAGGACCGGGTCTGAGCCCCTCTCCTCGAACTCCATCTCGGCGACACCGGGTCCCATGCCCTTGACATTTCCCGAGAAGGCATCGACGAGAATGTCCTGGCCCGCCCCGTACAGCTTCATCGTCTTTGCTTCCGCTGCACATGCCGTGAAGATGTCCCAGGAGAGCTTGTGGATCTCCTCGTTGTCCTCTCCGCGGGTGTGGGTCATGATCAATTCAAGGTCGTCTCCGCAGTGGGTGACAAACGAATCGATGAGCAGGCTCCCCTCCTTCGCCTTGAGCATGCTGGCCGCCTTTTCAAGGAGCTTCGGGTGGGTTCGTGAATGGCCTGGGAAGCTTCCAATGTCGGCTTTTATGACAGAAATGGTTGTTTTCGGCATAGACAGCTCACACTAATACGTATCCGGCTGTCGATATAAAATACGTGGCGCCTGGCGGATGAACGGGTCATTCGCCCGGCTGAAAGTCCGGTGCCACGTCCTGTTCCGGTGTATTGAGGGATGCAAAGGTGACCTCAAGTACGCCGTTTTTCATCGAGGCCTTTATCGAGTCACGGTTCACCGGTGGAAGCCTGGTCTGTGCCTCGTAGCTCAGGAACCCGTCACTTCCCCTGATGAACAGCACGTCCTCCTCGAAGGTGATGCTGACCTGTTCCGGGTTAAGGCCCGGCAGTTCCGTGACCGCCAGGACCTCATCGCCCATCGTGAAGACCTCGACCGGAGTCTCGCGGGTGTCCGGGAAAGAAGAGCCACCCGCCCCGTTCCCTGAAGGTATCCCGGCACCACTGATGATGATCTTGAACCCGAAGACTCCCGGCTGGTCGATGGTCCCTGCCATGGACTGTTCTATGATCTGCCGTATCATATCCTCGAAGTTTTTCCGTGTTTCCTTGTTTGAATCATCCATGGTGTATCAGGTGTCCGGGGTTACGGGGCCCCAAGCTGGTGTTCAAGTTCATCCGTCTTTGATCGTATTGCGCTAAAGTCCTTCCTTGTTGTCCTGAAGGTGAGTGTCCTCAGTTCATCAGCAGCCGCAGGAACCGGTTTCTTGAGTCCTGCCCGCCTGACGAGTCCTGCAGCCCGTTCAAGGGCCTCCCTCTGGTCCTGGTTGTAGAGCATCCCCCACGACTGCCGTTCCGCCGCCTCGAGAGCGTCGCGGTCGAGCGACGCCCTGACCCGGGTCAGGGCCTCGTCGAAGTGCTTCCTGGTGATCTGTACGTTCTGTACCGCTTCGTCCCGTTCGATATCGGTCTTGCCGGTCATCACCTGGATGAACTCCCTCATTGCCTCCATCTTCGCTTCCCTGACGAGGGACTCGATATCGGCACCCACATATCCGTCAGTCTGCGATACCAGGACATCGACATCCACGTCCGGGGCAAGGGGCGTCCCGGCGTTCGTCAGGTAGACCTCGAAGATCTTCCTCCTCCCCTCGCTGTCCGGGGGCGGGACATAGATGTGGCGTTCAAGCCTGCCTGGCCTGAGGAGTGCCGTGTCGATCATGGCCGGCCGGTTGGTCGCAGCGATGATGGTGACGTTCTTGAGCTCCTCGAGGCCGTCGAGCTCGGTCAGGATCTGGGAGACCACGCTTTCGGTGACATGGGACGAGCCCTCGTATGTCCCCCGCACCGGGACCAGGGAATCGACTTCATCGAAGAAGATGATCGTCGGTGAAGCCTGCCTGGCCTTTCTGAATATCTCTCTTACGCCCTTTTCCGACTCACCCACCCACTTCGAGAGGAGTTCCGGCCCCTTGATGGCGATGAAGTTGCACTCGCTCTCGTGGGCGACGGCCTTTGCAAGCAGGGTCTTGCCTGTTCCCGGGGGACCGAAGAGGAGGATCCCCTTCGGTGGCTTGGTCTTGAGACGTTCGAAGATCGTGCCATACCTGATGGGCCACTCGACCGCCTCCTGCAGGTCTTTCTTGACCTCGTCGAGGCCTCCCACCTGGTCCCAGGTGACGTCCGGGATCTCGACCAGCACCTCACGCATCGCGCTTGGTTCGACGAGTTTCCGCGCCTCGTCGAAGTCATCGCTCGTCACTTTGAGCTGGTCGAGGATCTCGGCCGGGACCTCCTCGTCGATCTTGATCTGCGGGAGGATCCTGCGCAGGGCCCTCATGGCCGCCTCCTTGACCAGGAGTGCGATGTCCGCACCCACGAACCCGTGGGTATTGTCAGCCATCTTCCCGATGTCGACATTCTCGGCAAGCGGTACACCGCGGCAGTGGACCTGGAACACCTCGAGCCGGCCCTTCTTGTCCGGGATCCCGATCTCTATCTCACGGTCGAACCGGCCACCCCTCCGGAGCGCCGGGTCGATGGCGTCAGGGATGTTGGTGGCGGCGATGACAATGACCTGCCCACGGGCCTTGAGCCCGTCCATCAGGGACAGCAGCTGCGCGACGACCCTGCGCTCGACCTCTCCCTTGGTGTCCTCCCGCTTCGGGGCTATGGAATCAATCTCGTCGATGAAGATGATCGAGGGGGCGTTCTCCTGTGCCTCTTCAAAGACCTCCCTGAGCTTTCCCTCGCTCTCCCCGTAGTACTTGCTCATGATCTCGGGGCCGGACAGGGTGATGAAGTGGGCGTCCACCTCGTTTGCCACCGCCTTTGCGATGAGCGTCTTGCCGGTCCCGGGGGGACCGTACAGGAGCACCCCCTTGGGAGGTTCGATACCGAGCCGCTCGAACAGCTCGGGGTGCCGGAGCGGGAGCTCAATCATCTCGCGGACGAGTTCCAGCTCCCGGCCGAGGCCCCCTATGTCCTCGTAATGGACATCGGCGAGTTCTTTCTTTTTTGATTTTTCTGGCTTGTAAGGGGTTTCCCGGAGTTCTATCTCGGTATCGGCGGTGATGATCCCTGTCCCCTTGGGTGAGACCTTCGAGATGACAAACGTCAGGGGATTTCCGATGACATCGACCCTGAACGCTTCGCCTTCGCTCACTGCCCGGCCCTGGAGAACCCGGTGGAGGTACTGTTCCCCGCCAACGAGCCTGATCTGCTGGGTCGGTTCGATGGTGACCTTTCTTGCGTACCCGACCTGTACCTTCGAGATCTTCACCATCTCGTCGATGGCTGTCCCGACATTCGAACGCATCGTCCCGTCTATCCGCAGGATGGCGTTCCCCGTGTCCTGCTGGAAACCGGGCCAGACAATAGCGGTCGCTTTTCGCCGGCCCTCCACCTCGATGACATCGCCGCTCACGAGGCCAAGCGCCTTCATCACCTCGAGGCTGACCCTGGCGATCCCGCGGCCTGCGTCGTCCCGTGCAGACTCCTTAACAATAACTTCGTAGGAATTTTTGTCAGACATATGAACCGTTGCCTCCTTATATTCACTTAAGGTAAACAACTAAATTATATAAATGTTTCTTAACCCTTATATCTGACAATCAATAACCTCATGCTCGGTCACCACAAAGTGCATCCTGACATCATAGGGGTCCCTCGGGAGGTCCCTGGCCTCCTGGCATGAGAACGCAAGGCCGACACGGGTTATCCCCGGGTTCATCGAGAGGAAACGGTCATAGTACCCTGCCCCGTACCCGAGCCGGTTCCCCTGCCGGTCGAAGGCGAGCATCGGGATGACGGCAATGGCGATATCAGATGCCTTTGCAGGGATTTCATTCCCGATCGGCTCCGGCACCTGGAAGGTGCTGGCTGTAAGGACCGAAGGGTCGCGGAGGTATGACAGGCGGAGCGTGATGGTCTCTCTCTCGATTATCGGGACAACAACCTCGTGGCCATCATTCAGCAGGGCCGTCATCAGGCTTGAAGTCGAGACCTCCGGGAGCTTCGAGGCATAGAGGAGGACCGGGGAGGAACTCCCGATGACCTGCCTGGCCCGCTCGCAGATGGCAAGGCTTTTTGCGGCCACCTGGCTTTGAGTGAGGGCCGAACGGACTGTTTTCGCCCTGTTCCGTGCCGCGAGCTTCCGGGCATGCATCTGAATAAGTCTTTGGCGGGTGGCTTAAAAGGGCAGCGGAAGGACAAAAAGGAGGGAATCCCTCCGGTATTCAGAAGTTGAAATACCTGTTCACGATTTTTAGGGCGCAATAGTCCCCGCACATCGTGCAGGCATCGGCATCGGCGGGCATCCGTTCGCTGCGGATCCTCCGTGCATGTTCGGGGTTGATGGCCACCTGGAACTGGCGCTCCCAGTCAAGGTCGCGGCGCGCATGGCCCATCTCGAGGTCGGCGTCCCGCTTCTTCAGCTTGACCATGTCGCCGACATGG
Organism: uncultured Methanoregulaceae archaeon; assembly: GCA_964530035.1. GTDB lineage: Archaea > Halobacteriota > Methanomicrobia > Methanomicrobiales > Methanospirillaceae > KLAP105. The sequence continues at coordinate 322 of CAZGXZ010000047.1, read as the reverse complement.
GCGGCGATGCGTGAGCTGATCACACCTTCGTACACCTCTTCAGGGGTGGGGAGGGCAAGGTGTTCCGCGGGAGTGACGTAGCAGATGAAATCCGCCCCGTATGAAGACGACAGGGCGGCACCGATCGCCGATACCCGGTCGTCGTAGCCCGGTGCGATATCGGTCACGATCGGCCCGAGCATGTAGAACGGCCTCCTGTTGGTCACCCGCTTCTGGAGGATGACATTTGCCTCGATCTCATCGATAGGGACATGGCCCGGCCCCTCTACGATGACCTGGACTCCTTTTTCATGAGCCTTGTCAGCGAGCTCGGCGTTGATGA
>CAZGXZ010000046.1:0-15090 GCA_964530035.1 uncultured Methanoregulaceae archaeon | reverse complement strand
TATCTTCTTCTGGCCCGGGGTGGAGCACATGTACTGGTAGTTATCGACATAGGCAACATCCGGAAGTTCGCCAGCGTATTTCTGGACCTCCTCGATGCTCATGGAACCAGCGATGTTCGTACCGCAGTGGCAGATAAACACACCAACACGGGCTTCTTTCTTAGCTTCAGTCTTCTTGGATTCAGCCATGGTTATCCTCCATCAGTATTACAGGACCTTCTCGAGGAATGGTTCACAGCTGATGCCATGCAGGTCGAGCGCCAGTTCCTGTGGGCTCATCCCCTGTGCAAGGCCAAGCAGCTCGCAGTAATGCAGCACGGGCAGGTTGTATTTCACACCGAACTTCTCCTCGATTTCGATCTGACCGCGGTCGAACTGCAGCTGGCAGAAGGGGCAGACATCGGTAAGGGCATCCACCTTGACTTCCTGGAGGTTGATCAGCTTCTCGTTGGTGATATCAAGCGAGTGGACAAGGTCATATCCCCGCACACCTCCGCCTGCGCCGCAGCACAGCATCTTATTCCTGTACTCGACGGGTTCAGCGCCAAGGGCCTCGACCATTTCTTCAATCCAATGGGGGTCCTCGGTCGTGCCGAAGTGGCGTTCCTTCCTGGGCTTCATGAGGTGGCAGCCGTAGTGGACCGCTATGCGGGCACCCGTGAGGGGGTTGGTCACGCTCTCCCTGATCTTATCAATCCCACAGATCTCAGGGTCATAGAGGAGTTCTGCAAGGTGGTAGACCTCTATGGAACCCTTGTACTCCATGTCGATCTCTTTGAGGACCGTATTGACCTGGCTCCGGAGCTTTTCATCATGCTTTAACTTGTGGTTGACCTCCCAGATCGACTTGTAGCAGCCGTTGCAGATGAGGGCGATGTCCTTGCCCATCTGCTCCGCAAGGACGAGGTTCCTTGCGGCCATGGCATACCAGACATTCAGGTCGATTGACCCGAAGGCACCGGGAGCCGGACAGCAGCTTGCACCCTTGAGGGGCAGGAGATCTATTCCCAGTTTTTTCGCCGTCCGTATCGATGCCGCTTCGCAGCCGGGGTACCGGTTCGGTGCGATGCACCCGAGATAAAATGCGTATTCGTGCTTAGATTCCATGGATAGTATTCACCCCTCAGCCTGTTTCACGATTCGATCGGCGTTCTCCTTCAACTTGTAATAGTCGAGGATCTTCTGAATGCCTGGAATGTACTCGGGGTACATATGGGTCGTCGGCGGCTGGGCCGTCATCCCGAGTTTGACACGTGCCGCGGCGTTTACATCGTTGTTTGGTACACCGTGGCCGGTCTTGTAGATCGCCTGGACTGTCTTGAGGAAATTGACAGGGATAATATCGCGCTTGAATGCGAGGTTTCGCATCGCCATGATGATATCCGTTGGTGCGATGTCACGGGGGCACCTGTCCGTGCAGCTGTAGCAGGTTGTGCAGAGCCAGAGGTCGGGGTCAGTCAGGGCTTCTTCTTCAAGCCCGAGGACCCCCCTTCGGACAAATTTTCGTATCCGGTAGGAGCTCCGTGGTGCAGACGGGCACGATGCGGTGCATGTCCCACACTGATAGCACATGTGGGCGATGGTCCTTGATATTTCCCGAACGGTCTTGGTGAAATCAGGGTTTGACTCGTTCGGGTAGTAGTACCGATCCTTGAGTTTCTGTTCGAGTGCTTCCGGGTATCCTTTTACTCGTGGCATGGTTCTTCAGCCCTCACGCGTTACCGAGCAGCTTGATGTTCACTTCACCCTTGACCTCTTCCTTGACCTTGGAAGTCCTTGGAGTGCAGAGCTTTTCCTTGATCTTCTTGAAGAGGTCGGTCTCGGTCCCCTTGACCCTGACACCCGTCCTCCTGAGCACGATGATGTCCTCTCCGGGGCAGGCGTTCACGCAGGCACCACAGAGCATGCAGTAGTCCTTGTTTACCGCGATGGTCGGCTCCACCACACCCTTCATATCATGGGCGGGCTTCGGGGTCGGCAGGTAAATTGCATTGCAGGGACAGATATCCGCACAGGTGGAACATCCGCCGGGGCACTTTTCAGAGTGGAACTCGATGTCGCCTTCGAAGATCTTCTCGACGGTGATAGCCTCGGACGGACAGTTCCTGGAGCACCACGTGCAGGTGCAGCAGGTCTTCTGGTCGATATCGACGCACCCGTCCATCTTGTCGGAGACGATCTCCCTTTCGACGGTTATGCACTCGACGGGACACACCTCGACACAGACCTTGCAGGCATCGCATTTCGTTTCATCCCAGATGACCTCGCCTTCAACCTTGCCGGTTTCCGCGGTGAATGCCTTGTGCCTGACCTCGATAGCCGGGCAGATGGCACCGCAGAGTCCACAGAGGGTGCACTTTTCATCGTCGACCTTGAAGGTGGTCTTGCTCTTCAGGGCGAGCTGGCGTTCCTTGCCATCCTCAACCGCTCCCTCGAACGCGGGGACATCCCTGTCTATTGCGTCCCTTGGGCAGACCTCCTCGCATATGGTGCAGCGGGTGCACTTTTCATCGTCGATGTCCGCTATCATGTCATACTGGGGGAATCCTTCCTTTTCGAGGATGGGGAGCCGCTCTTCGCCGTCGACCTTGAGGGACAGGGCGTTGAAGGGGCACATGATGACACAGACACCACAGTAGCTGCACTTCTGCTCGTCAATGTCGATCGGCGCCGTCTCCTTGAGAGCACCCCTGCGGATTGCACCCACGAGACCCAGTGAAATAGCTTCTTCAGGACAGGCATCAACGCAGATCCCGCACCCTGTACAGGTTTCAGAGTTCAGGATAAGGTTGTTTACCTGTTGAAGGAGCCGCTGTTCCATGATGACGTTGACGCCATCACGCTTCTTTGAAAATTTTGGAAACAGTGTTGTCATGCAGTATCCTCACATCTCACCTATTTTCCGCAAAACCTCATGCTCATACCTTTGCCTGCGGAGCAGCCACACCCTTGCCGGACAGTCTGATAACACCGTGTGGACAGGCTTCGACACACACCCCGCACCCTGCACAGAGCTCCTGCTTAAAATCGAGGACAATGGACTTCCCAGCACGGACCTTGTAAATCTTCTCATTGGTTGCCGGGTCCACCGTGTAGAGCTCGAGTGCATCAACCGGGCATGCGACCACACAATTGTTGCATCCGGTACAGTGTTCCATGTTTACATGCACTGCAAATGCCATCTTTTTAATCACGCACCAGCGTCTATCGATTCGAAAATCGACTAAAAGAAAATAGATTACAAACGTAGATAAACTCTTCTGATTTACTTTCACCGGGCGTAGCTGTCCTGCCGGGATGGGGTAAGCACAAGTACCAGAAAGAAGAAAAAGTTAAGCACAGATGTATTTTAACCGTGGCAAAAAACCTGCGATCATTGCCGATTTGGGATATCACTTCTCCAGTGATTCATTGAGGGGGGGCTCTCCTGAAAAAAGAGCTATTTATTCCTGTAATATCATTATTTTTTAAAAATTCCAGGTATTTACAAGATTATTGCCCGTCCTGAAAGTCACGGTACCATCCCTGTGAGGCGGGATTGTATCTGGAAAGATCAACAGAATAGCTTAACTTTGTGGAGGGGAGGGTGTTTTAAGAATCATCAGTACAGGACTATCCCTACAGCGTCATCTTTCCCCTGGTGGCGATGTCACCGGTACATACTTAGGAACCGGCGATAAGGAGCAAACCATGGCAACCAACCAATTATCTGCTTTCACCCCGGGTTGCCTGGTTAAAGGTTTTTGTGGCGTGATTGCCTACGGATCTTTGCATACTCCATGGAGTCACGTGGCGAAAACGATGACCTGGCCAACCGGGCCGATATCAAGAGGCCTGAAAGGGGAGGTGACGCCTCCATGAATACCACCCTGTACACCCGGGCGGCGAGGGTCCTTGCCTCAAGCGGCTTTTCCTACATGGACGCCATGCCGGTAGCAGGTCCGCCTGGGGCGGGACGTTCCGGGGATAACCTTATTGTGACCGGTTTTAGCGACATATGCCCGGTACACCCCGGGGTCGTCCTATATATGGCGGCTGAGGATACCGGAAGCCCGGGCACAGGCCGGGAGTGTACTGATGCCAGCAGGACGGGGTGGAGTTATGGAGTTCCCGGAGTGTACCTCGTCTATCCCTCCCGGGCCCTGGTGGTCCGCACAGGAAATGTCCCGGGGGATGCTGGTGCCGTGGGCAGCCCCGGAGTGATCGGGTGCGGGTGGAAGGATGTCATAATGGAAGGGCATCCCTTCGACAGGTCTTTCCAGGGCCGTCTGGGTGTCCCGGAACCATTGAGAGCTCTCGTGCAGCACCCCGCCGGTGACAGGGGTTCAGAAGAAGCACCGGCAATAAAGCTGGCAGAACGGCTTGTCCTGGCTGAAAAAACATTCCGAAGGGCAATACTGGCAGAAAATCCTGGTGAGACCGATCTGCGGCTCTCTGTGGCGTCCATGTGCATGACCCTGGCCCTCCTGATGAGGACGGCATCATGTCCGGGCGCGGAGCGAAACGGAGTCGAAACAGGTCCCTCCTGGTATATGAGAAAATTTCTGGAAGAAACGGACCCCTGGTACTGTGATATCAGCACACTTTGTCTTCCGGAAAGGACCTTTTGGGAGGAGGTGGCGGCCCTGGACCAGGCGGGTACCTTCGTCCTGCATCCCCTGCCCCAGTTCACCGTTTTCCGGGCGCTCAACTGGTTCTGCACAGGGCTCAGGGGAGGACCGGGTTATTTCCAGTTACCGGCTGATGCTGGAAATATCCGCCGATCGGTCCTGGATGTACCGGTTGTCGATGACTACGTCCGTGAGATAGTCCGGCATCTTGCTTCAGACCGCAGATCAAGGTTCCTGGAGATAGCAGAGGGCCCGGGAACGCTGGCGCCACTGATAGCCTGGTGCCTGGTGGCACAGGATCGTCTGGCAGCCACGCACGGCTTCTCCGGGACCGGGGGGCTGCCCGGCCCCCGGAAACCTCCATCATCAGATACATTGGAAACCGTTATCAGGTCCTCCCTGGGCCGTATCTTCCTGGCATCGCCTGACCTGTGCACGGTGCTCGCATGCCGGGCCTTCCTTGCAACCCTCGAAATGGCGTATGGGGATCAATCAATACCCGGGAACGAGGCTGGAGCCGGGGGTGCCGGCACCATGAGGCTCAGTTCCCCATTTGTCACCCGTTCCTGGTGGGACCGGCATTGGGCTTCGTTTCCGGGAGAATCCCACGAAACTCCTCCACCTTCGATATCCGAACTGTTTGTTCAACCGGAAACCGCGGAAGGATTTTCATCGGTCCTCGTCACTTCTGGTGCCGGACGGTCACACATGAAAGGTCGGGACCGTGCGTTCCTCGAGGAAAACTCGGCTGTCTATCAGAAGGGAGCGGGGTTTTTCCAGTACCTTGCCGAGGAGGCCCTGGAAAAAACCGCCCCGGGTGGACACCTCTATTCACTTTCTCCCGCTGGCTGGCTTTTTTCAGCATATGGCAGGCAAATCAGGTCCCTGTTTTCACGGTTCAACGTCATGAGGCTGGATTCGTTTGAATCCGGGCACGCTCCAGGGGTACAGGGAGACACCGTGGGCATGGTCCTTCATAAAGGGCCACCCGGTGCGTATATTCGGCATTCCCGTTACCGGTACCGTAAGGATTCCTGGGTGAAAGTGCATGAAGGCGTATCCGCTCATCCCGGTCGTGAAGCCGCATACTGGAATTTCGAAGACCGCAGTGTGTCCCACCTGAGAAGAAGAATGGAGGAGGCAGGAACACCCCTCGGCGAGTACTGCATGGGCGAGGTCATCGTTTGCACCACTCAGGGAATGACCGGGAACGGCCGTCCTCCCTGTACACGTCCTGATGATGAGGCCCGAACTTCCGGAAGAGAACCGACGGCTGCGCCAGCTATCCGGGTCCCTGCAAGGCACCACAGTCCCGACCCGTTCACCCTGGCAGATATCCACGGCCTGCACGGTTCTCACGGAAGAGACCTGCGGATGACCGTCAGGATACCGGGGAGGGACCGTTATCTCATCCGTTTTCTCGAATCATCCCTTGCCTCTTTTTATATCTCAACCCATCCGCTCCTCCATAGAGACCTCGCCGGGGTGATAGCTGGTGTTCCTGTCAGAGTACCGGACCTGTTCGACCCTTCTGAGAGGGCCTTGTATGATGCAGTCCTGGCATCCCGGAAACGGGTGACTCCTGCCCCCTGTGGACCTGAAACGGAGGAAGTCGGCGGAGACTGCGGAAACAGGCAGCTCCCTTGCGGGCCGGATGACCATTTCCTCAGGCTGTACGGCCTGACCCGGGAGGAGGCAGCGGTAGTTCGCAAACATTCCCTGGTCACCGTATCGGTCAGGGACAGCGGTCCGGTTTTCAGAAAGAAAAGACGCCGCCGAAGGAAAAAAGCAGGCATATAATAATCCCATCGGGCCCTCCTTTCTCAAGCCCGATGAAGGTATGGAGACATGTACCATGTCCTGCACCCCCCTGGCCCTGATACAACTCATATTCTGCAGCCATGGGTATCGATCTATCAATGGGAGCCTAGGTGCGCTCCTTACATATAGCATTATGCGGTTTATCCATGTATTAAGGCAGAGATGCCCTTTTTTTCCGACGTGGCTGGAAACACGCTTGTATCGGTGAAAAAGAAGCTTTTCTGCGAAATAAGAATCTCCGGGTGTCAGGGGATATAGTCCCCCGGGCGGGATTTCATAAGGTTATTGTATCCTACGTGGCAATTCTACATGGTAAGAGGAAGGTTATGGAGATCAACGGAGTTACGATCGACAATACCTATGCCGAGGCATTCCCGACCTGGGTATGCAGGGTAATTATCACGGCTGTCACCGAGGAATGGGCATACAAGGCGGCCCTCGAGGCCACCGGGTTTGCAACGTCTGCGATCGGGTGCCCGTGCGAGGCTGGAATCGAGGGCATGCTCACCGGGGACGAGACCCCTGACGGGAGGCCGGGCTGTGCCGTTCTCTTCTGCGCAAGCAAGAAGAAGGTCAAGGAACAGGTCCTGGAGCGGGTCGCGGAGTGCGTCCTGACCGCCCCGACGACCGCGGTCTTTGACGGACTTCCCGATGCAGAGGAACGGATTCCGATCAAGCTGCACTTCTTCGGCGACGGCTACGAGTACCAGAGGGAGGTCGGCGGACGGAAGTGCTGGGTCATCCCGATCATGGAAGGAGAATACGTCGGCGAGGAGGACTTCGGGATTGTCAAGGGAGTCGCCGGGGGCAACTTCTTTGTCATGGGCGAGAACCAGATGGCTGCCCTCATGGGCGCCCAGGCCGCGGTTGACGCGATTGGCGGGGTCTGTGGCGTCATCACGAGCTTCCCGGGCGGGATCGTGGCAAGCGGTTCAAAAGTAGGTTCGAACAAGTACAAGTTCATGCCTGCAAGCACGAATGAAAAATACTGCCCCACGATCAGGGAGAAGGTGGCGGACTCCAAGATCCCGGCAGGAGTGACAGCGGCATACGAGATTGTCATTGATGGGATCGACGAAGAGTCGGTTGCCGATGCGATGGCAGAGGGCATCCGTGCAGCGGTCATGGTCCCTGGTGTGAAGTTCATCACTGCCGGCAACTTCGGCGGAAGTCTCGGGCCATTCAAGATAGAACTACACAGCCTGTTTTCATAAGCCCGGCCAGGAAATGCTCACCTGGCATTTCCTCCCGTATTCCTTTTCTTTAGCCGGAAGGCGCTTCCCGGTCCTGCGAGGCCCTGGAAAGGGGCCCGGGTGGGGGCTGCCCCTGACACCATTCCGTGACATTTATATCTTCGGCGCCGATTATTCTGTTAACGAAAATTTCGGTGACAACGAGTGATAACCAGGACTCCCGCAGAGATAAAAGAGAGGTTTGGGCAGCTTTTCTCCAAAAAGTTCCTTGTCATGGTCGATCCAGCCCTTGGAACGGCTGAGATCATCGAGCAGTGCCGGGCCAGGGGCCCGGTTGAATGGGACGCGATGAACCGGCGACGTGCGGGGGGGGCAACGACCGCCTGTTCTGTTGAAGGCTCGACCCTCACGCTGAAAGCCCGTATCGGGACATATCCCGTCCAGTTCGGACCCTCGGACGCCGAGATCGGGGGCCAGGCGCTTGAAGGCGTTGAAATCAGGGGAGACGAGGTGATCACTACCTGGAAGGGAATAGCCGGGGCCGGGGTAGGCGTGGCAGCCTGCCTCGCGCAGGCGCCGGGAGTTATCCGGGCTGAGTACCCCTCGGAAGAGGACCTCGTTACGGGAGGGGCACGGACAAACAGGGTGAGGATCGTCTCCCCAGTTTTTGAAAAGGTCACGATCGGGGTCGATGACACCGACACGAAGGAAACCGGGGCGACCTGGGTGACCGCCCTCCGCTGTGCCGAGTCATGCACCGTGCCGGGCACGGAGTTTCTGTCGATGCGGCTTGTCCAGCTGAACCCTGCCGTCCCCAAGAAAACGACAAACTGCGTCGGGACCGTGCTTTCCTTTGCAGCCAGGCCATCAGCCGTCCTCCCCCTCGTGGAGGCGGTCCGTGAAGGTGTCCAGTCTGCCAGCGTATCCGGCGATACGGGTATCGTGGTGATGCGGGGGCTGGCAGTTCCTGACCACCCCCTCAAGCGACGCGTCAAAACGGAAATCGTCACCTACGGGGAGGCCCTGGCCGCTGCGGCGGAAATAGGGGCGGAATTTGTTGATAGGAACGAGAAAAAAGGCCGAATAGGTGCACTCGGGGCCCTCCTCTGGGCCCATGACGGCACCGAGGCAGCAGGACTGTATGGAGAACATCTCTGACCCTTACACGATAGTCTACCCCAGGATCTGTGCCCTTGCTGACGAATCAGGGGAACTCGTGGAGCTTGTGGAGTTCTTTGACTGCATCGGCGGTGCGATGTGGGTGAAAAAGCACTACCGGAACAGCCCGGTCGTCCAGAGTGTACGGACTGTTGGGTCATCAAACCGGTACATGATACGGACCGGTTCAGCCGACCTGGACCTCCAGGGCTCGAAGTTTCCGGCCGGCATCTCGCAGGTCATGGTGACGGAGGACAAGGTTAAGGTGTCGTATGAAGGCCTCGGTGGCGGGGGTGTCGGGGCGGCAGCCGCCCGATCGACCGCCGGGGGTGTCATTTCAGCCGATGCCGATCCATCCGGGGGGGGTAAGCGGGCCGGTTCGACGATCGTCCTCCCCCGCATGAATAGAGTGATCATCGGGGTGGACGACACCGATACGCCCGAAGCGGGAGCGACCTGGACCCTTGCCCACAATATCTGCCGTGCCATTGAGGATGAACACGCGGTATACCTGTCCCACACCATCGTCCAGCTCTTTCCCGTGGCATTCAGGACCAAGAACTGCGTCTCGATAGCCTGCGAGTTCGCGACCGACCGCCCCGGCGACCTGATCGCGCGGTTCAAGGCCCTCCTGGAACAGTATACGCTCTCGAAAGAGACCGGCATGGCGGCATTCTCAGGTTTCGACCCGTCAGTCCTCCTTCCATTCGGCTGGGCGGTCAAACGTGGCGAAGTCGAGCCGTCAGCAGTTTCCGGGCTTCCGTTCGCTGAACTCACCCTGGTCCTGAAGGGACGGGGGATCACCGGTGCCGTGGCTGCGATACCGTTTGCGACCCATTTCGACGAGGCACTTCTCCTATGCAGTGGCTGACCCTGAAGGCACGCCTCCTTGAAGCCGGGGGCGCAAGGCTTACCGGCGAACCGGCCGGGGAATACCTCGGGACATCCACGGCCGGGCCGTCTGCCGGTGGCAGGGGATCGGTTTTTTTCGGCTGCGACGGCCACCGGGTCAGGCTTTCACTCGATGAAAACGCCGCTGTGGAGATACATCACCTCGGCGGGGGAAGGGCAGAACTCCGCCTCGGTGACGAGATCGTTTCGGGACGTATCCTCGAGGTCGGGTTTCACTGCCCCAGGCAGGCATTCATCACCGTGAGCGAGGGCTGCGTGCAGGGGTGCCTGTACTGCAGGGTTCCCGGGGAGGCCCGGAGGCGGAAAACAGTCGAAGAGATCAAGGAAATGGTCCGCCGGGTGCATGACCGCATCGACGCTGTCTCCCTGACAAGCGGAATCCTTGGATCAATCGGGGAAGAGGAGGCCTATGTTCTTGAAGTGGTCAGGGAACTGCTGCCGTTTGGCATCCCGATAGGGGTTTCCATCTTTCCCGGACCAGATACGCCGCAAAAGCTGGCTGGGCTCGGTGTCGTCGAGGTCAAGTGGAACCTCGAAGCCGCCACCCCTGCCATATTTGCAGCGATGTGTCCCGGGCTGGACCGTGACGCGGTCCTCCACGCCCTTGAACAGTCAATACCGCTCTTTGGCAAAAACCACGTTTTTTCAAATGTGATAGCCGGACTTGGGGAGACCGATGGCGAGATGGAGGAATGCATCGCGATGCTCACCGGCATGGGCGTCATCCCCGTGATCAGGCCGTTGTCGCCGAATGACGGTATCCCGGGATACGGACGTCCGTCTGCCGGACGTCTGCTGCACCTCAACACCGTCCTCACGAGGGCCCTCTCGTCAGCCGGTCTTGATCCCCGGGCAGCCGTGACCATGTGCACGGCATGCACCGGGTGCGACCTTGTGCCGGGGAGGGATTCATGAACGGCGAGGAAGCGATAGGCATCGGGATAGCACGGTGTGGAGCAGTTGCCTTTGGAGTGCCGGGTTTTCCCGTCACGGGCCTGATGGACACCTGCCGGGCGGAACTGGTGACAAGCGAGAAAACCGGGGTCGAGTACGCCCTGGGAAAGTCCCTTTCCGGGGAACGGGCGGCCGTCATCATGAAACACCCGGGCCTGAACGTTGCCTCGGATGTCATTGCCCACGCGACGGTCCAGGGCCTCCGTGGCGGGGTGGTGGTCATCGTCGGGGATGATACAAAGGCTGCATTCTCCCAGAATGCCCAGGACTCGCGCTATTACGGCGAGATCCTCGAAGTCCCTGTCCTTGAGCCAGGCCCGGACACCTGTATGCAGGCGGTGGAGGAGGCGTTCCTTGCATCGGAACGGTTCTCCCGGGTTGCCATCGTCAGGGTCACCCCTGAGGTCCTCCTCGCCCATTCGGCAAATGCCCGTCTGGCAGGAAAAAAAGGGATGGGTTCCCTTGCAGGAAAGGGGCTGACGATGGCGGGGAGGAGCACCGCTGCCCGCTGTCTTTTCGAGGGGGCATCCGGGTGGTCCGCGTCCTCGCCCCTCAACGTGCCGGGGGACGGTACCGCCGGTACCGGGGCAGCCCCCGGGGAGATGCGTGTTGTCACGGTCTACCCGCCGCCGCCGCTCCCGCCGGGCATTGAGATCCATGAAACAGGGCGGCCGTTCCTGGCAGGACACCGGGAATTTTTCCCGGGGCCGTGCCCTGGCACCCCTGAAACAACCGCCTCACGCGGGTACTCGCGGACCTTCTGTGCCGCGTGCCCGTTTGTCACTGTTTTCAGGCTCCTCGCAGAACGGGGGCTTGTCGCCGTGTGCGACGCGGGCTGCTCGCTCCTGCTGATGAACCCGCCATGGGAGAATGGTATCTCCACCTACGGCCTTGGATCATCCGTGGGGGTCGCCGCACGGTCGACCCGCGTCGCCCTTATCGGTGATTTCGGGATGCTCCATTCAGGGATTGTCAGCCTTATCGACGTGTATCAGAAAGGGATCCCCCTCCTGACGGTGGTCATGGATAACGGGAGCATGGCGATGACCGGCGGTCAGGCGGCACCACCCATCGGGAGATACCTTGATTTCGCACAGCCTGTCGTGTGCGAAGCAACGGATGAAGGAAAACTCAGTCAGTATATCGTCCTTCCGGACCGGCCGGTCACTGTCGTGGTCACCGGGCGTTGTCCCGAGGGGAGGCACCATGAAACCGTGGAATGTTGAGATCTGCGATGTAACCCTCCGCGATGGCGAACAGAGCCCCGGGGTCTCGTTCAGCTGCGAGGAGAAGGAGGTGATCGCCCGGCTGCTCGACCAGATTGGTGTCGAGGTCATCGAGGCCGGGTTCCCTGCGGTATCGGCGAATGAAAAAATGTGTGTGAAACGCATCGCCGGTCTCTCCCTGGACGCCCGGATATGCTGCCTCGCACGGGCTGTAAAAGCGGACGTGGAGACCGCGATAGACTGCGACGTCGACATGGTGAGCCTGTTCATTGCCACGTCCGACCTCCATATCCGTCACAAGTACAAAAAACCCCGTGAACAGGTCCTGGCGTCTGCCCTCGACATGGTCGAGTTCGCCCGCGACCACGGAATGGCGGTTCGTTTTGCGGCTGAGGACGCGTCAAGGACTGACCTCTCGTTCCTGAAGGAGGTCTACCGGCAGGGTGAGGAACGGGGGGCATCCCTTGTCAGCTTCGCCGATACGGTGGGGTTCCTGACCCCCCTCGAGATGTACCATATCATGACCGATCTCGTGTCGTCGGTCGGTATCCCCCTCTGTGCCCACTGCCATAATGACCTCGGGTTCGCCGCGGCCAACACCATAACCGCTGCCGAAGCAGGTGCGTTCCAGCTCCATACGACCGTCAACGGCATCGGAGAACGGGCGGGAAACGCGCCCCTCGAGGCGGTCCTCGTTGCTCTCCGCCTGAAGGGCGGCGTCAACAGGTATGACCTCTCCCACCTCCACGAAATATCCCAGATCGTGTCACGCTACTCCGGCATCCCGGTAGGTAAGACCCAGCCGGTCGTCGGAGAAAATGCCTTTTCGCATGAAAGCGGGATACATATCGCCGCGATCATCGAAGACCCGTCGACCTACGAGTACGTGCCGCCGGAACTCGTCGGCGGGGAACGGCACTTCATCCTGGGGAAGCACACCGGGAAAAAAGCACTGGAACATGTCCTCACGTCCCTCGGGGCCCCGGTCAGTGAGAAGAAGATCTGCTGGATCCTCGAGAAGGTCAAGGAACGCGGGGAGCAGAAAGGGAGCGTGGACAGGGACTTCCTCCTCTGCCTGATACAGAAAGCCCAGGAGGAGACAGCGTAAATGGGGACGCTGGCCGAGCGGATCCTCGGGGCGGATGCCGGGAGTTATGTCGACTGCCGCGTGGACCATGCCTATGCCCATGACGGGACGGGAGTCCTCGCCCACCATTCCTGGAAGGAAATGGGATCGTTCCTGGCTGCTCCCAGGACCATATCAATCATATTCGACCATATTGTCCCTGCGAACAACAGCACGACGGCCGAACTCCATGCAGACCTCCGGAAGTTCGCTGGCGAGCACGGCATCAGGTTTTCCGACTGCGGGGGCGGGATCAGCCACCAGTTTATGGCCGAGGGCCTCGTTGTCCCGGGAGAGGTCGTCGTAGGGGCCGACTCCCATACCTGTACCCTCGGTGCTTTTGGAGCATTTGCCACCGGTGTCGGCGCGACCGACCTCGCAGCGGTCTGGTCCTCGGGAGAGACCTGGCTCAGGGTACCGGAGACAATACGGGTCAGTATTGATGGGCGTTTAAGCAATGCCTCCGAGGCCAAGGATATTGCCCTCACCTACGTCGCGAAACTCGGAATGGACGGAGGGTCATACATGGCGCTTGAATTTGTCGGAGGAGCAATGCCCCATCTCTGCATGGACGACCGGCTGACGCTGTGCAACCTTGCCGTGGAAACCGGTGCCAAGGCAGGCCTGTGTTACGCCGACAGGACGACCTGCGAGTACCTCCGTGGGTATGGAGTGCATACCGGGGAGCAACGTCTGGAACCAGCAGACTATGCGTCGGAAACGACCATCGACCTCGTAGATGTAGTGCCTGTGGTTGCCATTCCGCCACGGGTGGATACCATCAAACCGGTCGGGGAGTGCGAGGGGATCGCCCTGGACCAGGTCTTTGTCGGCACCTGCACGAACGGGAGGGCCTCGGATATCGCACGGTTCGCCAGGGCCGTGAAGGGGAGGAAGGTGGCGGTCAGGACTATCGTCGTCCCTGCGTCAAGGCGGGTCTATCTTGAGGCGCTTGCCGCAGGCCACATCGCGGACATCATCGCCGCGGGCTGCATGGTCGCACCACCAGGCTGCGGGCCATGCCTCGGAGTCCATTCCGGGGTCCTGGGCGAAGGCGAGGTCTGCCTCTCGACCGCGAACAGGAACTTCAAGAACCGGATGGGGATAGGCGGGGAGATCTATCTCGCCTCTGTCGGGACGGCGGCCGCAAGCGCCATCCGTGGCGAAATAACATCTCCGGAGGGAGCAGGATGATCATCAGGGGCCCTGCGGTCTGCCTCGGTGCCGATATCGATACCGACCTCATCGTCGCCGGCCGGTATCTCAGGACGAAGGACCGGTCGTCCTGGGCCAGGCACGTCTTTGAGGACCTTGACCCGGGGCTGGCCACCCGTATCGGCGGGGCGGTCATTATCGCGGGGAAAAACTTCGGCTGCGGGTCCTCGCGTGAACAGGCGGCCGTAGCCCTGAGAGACGCAGGTGTACGGGCCGTGGTGGCTCCGACCGTGGCCCGGATATTCTTCAGGAATGCCATCAACCTTGGGCTTCCCGTCATTGAATGTGATCTGCCCTGTTCTGCAGGGAGCGGGGTCGTGATCGACATGGAAAAAGCCGTCATTACCCTGGATGGAAAACAGTATACGTTCCGCCCACTTTCGGGGAAGATGCGGCAGATCCTGGCATCAGGCGGGATGGTCCCCTACATGAAGGAGAGGAAATGATCTTCCCGTACAAGCAGGTCGGGCACTCGTGCGGTACCCCCTGCGGTGACCGGGTGTATTTCCTCACCCGCTATATCATCCGGGAAACGGTGAAAGGACCCGAAATCATCGAAGTCGAACCGGGTGAGGGAGAGGGGCTCATGAGGCCGGTCAGGTCGTCCCGCGTCATTGCCCGGCCTGAAGAAGTGACGCTCTACCCCGGAAAGGTGGAACTGGCAGACCGCACGCGGCTGATCGAGCTGGCGAGCCTGTCAGAAACCCGATGCACCATTTTCCAGGGACATGACGAACACCTGCTCTTCATCTGTGACCCTGACCCGTCGGTGATACAGACCGTGCACGTCTACGATGTCATGCCCCCGAGACCGTCGCTTTCGGCAGCTCTCGGGGAACTCGACCGCATAGGGCTCTTTGGAGATCTCGGGATAC
>CAZGXZ010000045.1:0-15143 GCA_964530035.1 uncultured Methanoregulaceae archaeon | reverse complement strand
GCATGGAAACTCCATGCCAATGTACGTTTCATAGAAGGAAGGCACCTCGTGACCGGTCCGGTAGGATGCGGCAAAACAACTCTTGCACTTATTGTATCCGGGTGTGAGAGGCCTGCAAAAGGCAGGGTTGACAAATACGGGATTCGTTCAGCGCTCCTTTCTCTCCAGTTCCCGGAATACCATGTTACCGGAACAACTCCCCGGGAAGAAGTACGTTCATGGCATCTCCCCCCGGAACAGGTCCTCGAGGACTGCGGACTTGCTGCAATCCAGGAGGAAGATATAGAAACCCTGTCCAAGGGCGAACTGAAAGCCCTCCATCTCGCCTGTGTTCTGTTTCGGGACGATGATGTCCTTGTGCTGGACGAGCCGTTTTCAACCCTTGATCCCTACGGAAAATGCTGGGTGTGCGACAGGATTTCACAGCGAAAAGCGGGAATTACCATCGTTATGACCCACGAACAGTCTTTTTTTCCCAGGGTGGACCATATTTGGGAGATGGCTGATGGGAAGATCACCTATGTCGGAAGGGTCCCGGAATGCCTCCCCAAGTGGCTGCACGCCCCTGTACCATTGCGAAGGCTTCTTGAGCAGGGAATCGTCCCCTCCAACATCAGCCGTGAGGACATACGGGAGGCGGCATGCAGGACCCACGTCTAATCCTTTTTTCCGTGTTAGCCCTCTCAATAGCCTCGTACGCATCCGTCACCGGTGCCATAGCCGCACTCGTCTGGCTCATTGCATTTGCGCCGGTAGACCAGGTCGCAAAGGGAGGAAAGAAGTATTTTTTGGTATTCGGAGGGATTTTCGTCGTTGCCTCTATCTCTGCAGTCACCGGTGGCGATGGTCTCGGTTACGGCATCCGGCTTTCGGTGGTCGCTCTTACCGGCTGTTGTGCGTGGCTTATGTTCCACCCGTCAGACCCCATGAAAATTGCGGTCTGGCTTTTTGGAAATAAAAAAGGGTTTGACCTGGGAATGGCCGCATCCCTGGTCATGACCGGAATAACCGTGTCAGGACATGACCTTGCCCGCGGGATACAGGCGCTACGCTTTAAGACTCCACGGCCCGGTACAAGGCATATTGCCGTCCTGCTTTTCATGTTGCTCGAGCGTTCGCTGGCACGGACCGAGGAACAGGCCAGGCTCCTAACCCTCAGGGGATACCGGGGAGGAGGCTCTTACTGTCCCACCTTTACGACGACCACTGGTGATATTCTTGCCTCAATACTCGTTATTATTGTGTTAATTCCTGCTTTCTTGCCTTTAAGTGATGTTTTTATACTTCGGATGTGAATTGTTGAGAGGCTTTATCTCACCTCCGAATGTCAGGCAAAGCCCCGGATGTGAGGACTTATGAGCGCTGCCGGGTCGAAAAAACTTCTTATCACTGATACAACGCTTCGCGATGCACACCAGTCCCTGATCGCTACACGGCTGCGCACCGAGGATATGCTGCCTCTTGCACGTCTTATCGACAGGGCTGGTTTTTTTTCGGTCGAGGCGTGGGGCGGAGCAACCTTTGACAGTTGCATACGTTATCTGAACGAGGACCCCTGGGGGCGGCTGGCCGCCCTGAAGGAGGAGCTTCCCAATACTCCGATCCAGATGCTTCTCCGGGGGCAGAACCTTGTCGGTTACCGGCATTACCCTGACGATGTGGTGGACCGGTTCATCACGATGTCACACAAGAATGGTGTGGATATTTTCCGGGTCTTCGACGCCCTCAATGATATCAGGAACATGGACCGTTCGATGAAAATGGTCCGTGAGGTCGGAGCAAAGCTCCAGGGTGCCATATGCTATACCACGAGCCCTGTCCACAGCATCAGTGGTTTTGTTGCGATGGCCGAGGATCTCGCATCGAGTGGGTGCGAATCCCTCTGCATCAAGGACATGGCCGGGCTCATCATGCCCGGGGATGCTCGTGAACTCATCACCGGCATCAGGGAAACGGTGGGTATCCCTGTCGATCTCCACAGTCATTCGACCAGCGGGATTGCCTCCATGTCCTATCTTGCCGCGGCATGGGCCGGTGTCGATATCCTTGACACCGCCATGTCCCCCTTCTCACTGGGGACCTCCCAGCCCCCGACGGAGAGCGTAGTTGCCGCTATGGCCGGGACCCGGCGGGACACCGGTATCAGCCTCCTGACGTTGAGGGAAATAAGGGATTATTGCGTCAGACTAAGGGGAAAATACTCGCCTCTTATCGACCCGATATCAGAAAGGGTAGACTCCGATGTGCTCCTGTACCAGCTCCCTGGAGGCATGATCTCCAACCTGGTCTCACAGTTGAAGGAGCAGGACGCGGTTGAAAGGCTTTCTGATGTTTTTGCTGAAGTTCCCAGGGTACGGGAGGACCTTGGCTACCCCCCGCTCGTAACGCCGACGTCCCAGATTGTCGGCACCCAGGCTGTTTTAAACGTCCTCATCGGAGGCGAGCGCTACCAGAACGTCACGAAGGAGGTCAAGGATTATGTCCGGGGGCTCTACGGTCGCCCACCCGCTCCGATAAGCGAGGCAATCCGTAAAAAGATAATCGGGGACGAACCCATCATTGAAGTACGGCCAGCCGACCTCCTTGAACCAATCTATGGCAAGATGAAGGAAGAGGCGGTTTCTGCAGGTCTTGTACAAAAGGAGGAGGACGTGATGACCTACATCCTCTACCCCGCCATTGCACCGTCTTTCCTGAAAGGGGAACGGACTGTTGAGGAGATCCCCGTGGCAATCCCGGTCCGGCAGCATGTCACCGAGATGCCCCGTTCGATGGAGGTTGAGGTCGATGGGGAGATCTTCTCGGTGCGCATTGTCTCGGTCGAAGGTTCACAGATCTCCCAGGCGCCTGCCGTATCCGCCGGCAAAATTCCCAGGGGAGATGTTAAGGGTGGCGTGAAAAGCAACATGCAGGGCATGGTGCTGGATATCCTTGTATCCCGTGGCGGAACTGTCAAGAAAGGCGACGTCGTCATTGTCCTCGAAGCCATGAAGATGGAAAACCCGATTGCAAGTCCCGTGGATGGCAAGGTCGTCGAAATCTATGTCGATGTCGGAGACACGGTCCAGAATGGTGACGTGCTCGTGGTGATCGAGTGACCTATTTCGATAAGCTGCTGATTGCAAACCGAGGGGAGATCGCCATCAGGGTCATGCGGGCATGTCGCGAATTGAATATTGAAACGGTTGCAATTTACTCAACTGTCGACAAGAACGCCCTGCATGTCCTGTATGCGGACGAGGCCTTCCTGGTCGGGGAAGCCCCACCTTCGAAAAGTTACCTCAACATGGAACGGATTGTCGAGGTGGCGAAGAAGGCAGGGGCGGAGGCTATCCACCCTGGTTATGGATTTCTTGCTGAGAACAGCGAGTTTGCACGGCTCTGCCTCGATGAGGGCCTGACGTTCGTCGGACCCTCCTGGGAGACCATCAGGGCCATGGGGTCCAAGATAGAGGCGAAGAGGATGATGCGCCAGGCAGGCGTTCCGGTCCTCCCTGGTACAGAAGGCGGAGTCACAAGTCCCGAAGAGGCAGAAAGCATTGCCCATGAGATCGGATACCCGGTCATTGTCAAGGCAAGTGCAGGTGGTGGAGGGATCGGGATGCAGATCGTTGAGAACGATGAAGCACTCTCTGACTCCCTTGCCGCATCGATGCGCATGGCTGAATCGGCCTTTGGTGATCCGACGGTCTTTATTGAAAAGTACCTTAAAAAGCCCAGGCATATCGAGTTCCAGGTGCTGGCAGACGCGCATGGTAATGGTGTGCACCTGTTTGAGCGAGAGTGTTCAATCCAGAGGAGACACCAGAAACTCATAGAGGAGGCACCCTGCCCGATAATGACCTCCGATCTCCGTGAAAATATGGCAAAATCTGCATTGGCCGTTGTCAGGGCATCTCATTACACAAATGCAGGAACGGTCGAGTTCCTGTACTCCGAAGGCCGGTATTACTTCATGGAGATGAACACCCGGCTCCAGGTGGAACATACCATCACCGAGTTCATCACGGGGATTGACATCGTCAAGCAGCAGCTGGCCATTGCCGCCGGAGAGCCACTTCCATTCTCCCAGGAGGAGATATCGATGCGGGGCCATGCAATTGAGTGCCGGATTAATGCCGAAGACCCCCTGAACAACTTTGCGGCTGACCCCGGAAAGATTACCCGCTACCGGTCCCCAGGTGGACCAGGTATACGGCTTGATTCCGGCATACACATGGGGTATGCCATTCCTCCCAGTTATGATTCCATGATAGCAAAACTCTGTGCCTGGGGGATGACCCGCCTTGAAGCAATAGAACGGATGCGGAGGGCTATCTACGAATACGTCATTATCGGGATCAAGACAACCCTCCCTCTCCACTATGCAATCATGAACAACCCTGATTTCGTCGAGGGGAAGACCCATACCCATTTCCTTGCAGAGGAATCCATGGCAAAGAGCCTGAAACGATATGTCAAGGAAGAGGAGACGAGGATGAAAACTCTCGGCGCGCCCCTCCGTCATGCAAAACAGGTCGCTGCGATTACTGCTGCGGTGAGGACATGCATCGAAGCACCCTATGAGGGGAAAAAACAATAATCGTGGTTTTTTTCCATCATCATTTTTCTCCACTTGGTGTTTTAGGAAAGAGAACCTTTATCTCGGTCCCAATCACCAGTTATATGCACATTTGGGCTGCGGTGGCCTAGCTGGTTAGGGCGCCAGACTCATAGGGTTTTGAGCACTTCGAAGCGCCATCATCTGGGATATCTGGAGATCGTGGGTTCGGATCCCACCCGCAGCATTTTTCTGTTTTATCCTGGCCGGGTATTTCATATTCAAGCCGTCGTTTCATAACCGCGCCAGGAAAGGATGTCCGATACATACCTGGATTTCAGCAAGCATTTCTGAAGATCCCTCCCGTCAGGGAATTTAAAAAAGGTTCAGAGGGTTTCCGAACGGTAACCAGGTGCCGGGACAAAAATTTCAAAGATGCCACCTTGTCCTGGTTCTCCCGTTTCCCGTATGGTAATCCCGGTCAATGCAAGGATTCTCCGGGTGAAAAAGAGTCCAGGACTTTTACTGCCACCATACCCGTACTCAAAAATCAGGTTCTTTTCCGAAATAGGGGTTCCCGGGGTCGTATCCTCACACCTTATGACCAGCATCCCGGTGGATTCCATCATGTCTATCCGGATAACCGGACCGAAAACCGGCTGCGAAGAAATGAATGAAAAGAGGGAGGTGAATGCTTTCTCAAGGAGGGAGTCTGCATAAATCCTGACACCTTTGATGGAAGACCTGACTTCAACCTGCCCTGACGCAGGGTCACGGGAAGCTTTTGCGATGACCTCTTCAAGGTCGAACCATGACGGGGCGAAAAGGCCCATCGTGTAGAAATCGCGGCTGCCGGTAAGGATGTGCTGGATAGATTCAGCCGCGGCACGCTCTTTTTGTATGAATTCTGACAGGATCGGATCCTTTACATACTCCCCGGAAAGGTGGAGATAACCAAGGATGACTGTCAGGTGGTTAAGGGCATCATGCCGTGATATTTTTGTTACCTGCTGGAGTATCCTGATCGTTTCTCTGAGAGCGTTAATCGAGTCCCGGTATGATGATATGTCCCGCGATATGCCACAATAACCGTAGATGTCCTGGTTTTCATAATAGATTGGGGAAATTGACGACAGGATGTGAGAAACCGTACCATTCTCCCGTATGATCTGCCATTCAATTCCCTGCCGGACTGAAAATCCTGAAAAAACCATCGAAGGAGAGTCGATGTTTTTCGGATCGGCAGCAACGAACTCGGCAAGCTTCTTTCCGACCATGGCACGCCCGGAAATTCCGGTTATGGCAAATGATCCATCATTTGAGTATTCAATGATCCCCTGCCGGTTCACTTCCCAGACCCAGATGTCCTGGAAATCCGAAATAGCGGCCACGAGCCTCTCGCGGTTTGTCAGGGATAATCCGGGTGTGACCTCCTGTGTCCCTGCCTGTAACCTCTCGATGATCTTCGCAATCGTCTGTACCCTGTCAGAAACATCTACCTTTTGCGAAGAATCAACCGTTGCAGAAGCCTCTAGGGGTATATCCACCCCCTGACCGTTTGCCATGATACTCCCCCTGCCGGAAATAATGTAATCCCAGTCCCGGTATTATACATCCTCTACATTATCGGGCTCAATATTAAAATTAATTGAAGAAATAGTATTTATTTGTAAACCACGTCCTCATCTGGCAATAACAACCCAATATATTACCTATCAATGCAACCTGACAATGAATGATATATTCATAACAAAAACCTGTCAATAATTTCATTTTTTATGAATAATGTAATCGCAACATTTTTTTAGCATCCATGAGAGAGGAAGGTGAGTAGGAA
Organism: uncultured Methanoregulaceae archaeon; assembly: GCA_964530035.1. Taxonomy (GTDB): domain Archaea; phylum Halobacteriota; class Methanomicrobia; order Methanomicrobiales; family Methanospirillaceae; genus KLAP105. The sequence continues at coordinate 8,766 of CAZGXZ010000045.1, read as the reverse complement.
TGAAGGATAGCTACGCTGAGATACTCCTTATCGAAGATAACCCCAATGATGTGGAGCTGATGCTTCATGTATTCAGGAAGTATTACCTGGGCGACCATATTCAGGTCCTTCGTGATGGGGAGGAGGCATTGGATTATATATTTGGAAATGGCGGTTTTGCAGGGCGGAACCTTGATCAGAAACCCAAGGTCATTTTCCTCGATTTGAAACTTCCGAAAGTGGAAGGGATTGAAGTATTGCGCAGGATAAAAGGAGAGGAGCGGACCCGGGCTATCCCGGTCGTGGTGTTAACCTCCTCACGCGAGGAACGGGATATTGTTGAAAGTCAGAACCTCTATGTCAACAGCTATATCGTCAAACCTGTTGACTTTGACTGGTTTGAGCACGTTGTGCAGCAACTGTGTCAGTATTGGCTTCTTCTGAACCAGCCCCCCTATGAAAAGGAGAAATGACTGAGGAATGAGCCTCGGGATCACTCAGGAAACTGACCAGAATATCCGGATTCTTCTACTCGAAGACCGTGACACCGATGCCGAGCTCATGGAGCACACGCTGAAAAAGGCTGGCATCAATGCCGAGATCCTCCGGGCATCGAATGAAGAGGAGTATCGCAGGCTTTTGCGGGAATCTCCGGACATTATTTTGTCTGATTATTCTCTTCCCCTGTTTCAAGCCCCGGAAGCCCTCCGGATAGCCAAGGAATGTGCCCCCGGTGTCCCGTTTATTATTGTCACCGGCGCTGTGACCGAGGAGACCGCGGCCATTTCGGTACGTGACGGCGCTGCCGATTATATTATGAAGGATAACCTGACCCGGTTACCGCACGCAGTTACAGAAGCCCTCTCAAAACGACAGCTCAGCCTTGAAAAAGCCGATGCAGAAACCCGGTATGAGTGGTCGGAAACACTGTACCGGACGGTTTTCAACACAATTCAAACCGGTATTGTCATTATCGACCCTGATGACCACCGGATCGTTGACGTCAACCCTTCCCTCGCAGCACTCATCGGGCTTCCCCGTGACAGGATCGTGGGGCAGGGGTGCCAGACTTTCATATGCCCTTCAGAGGTTGGAAAATGCCCGATAACCGACCTTCAGCAGCCCATCGACAGTTCGGAGTGCTACCTTCTCACATCAGCAGGGACCAGGGTGCCCATCCATAAAATAGTTGCACCGCTCGCCTATGGGGGAAAGAAGTACCTCGTTGAGAGCATCCTTGACATTACAGAGCATCTGGAATCCCGCAGAAGGATCGGGGACCTGCTCGAGTCCAGTAATAATGCAATATTCTCACTGGAGAAAGATATTGCGGGCCTCATGATCGAAAAAGATCACATCCTCCAGGAAAAGGAGCGCTATAAAGCATTGTCTGCAGGTCTTACCGGAATAGTGCTCACTCTTTCTCCCTCAGGAACCATCACCTGTATCCGCTCTCTTTCCGGAGAACTGTTCGGATATCGTGAAAATGAACTCCTTGGGACCCCGTTCCACCATCTGATACCGCCTGATGACCATGAGGACATATCCCGTTTCCTCAACAGAGCGCAGGCGGGAGATGTAAAACCGCATGATATCAGGATCAAGACGAGAGACGGTGTGATCAGACCTGCGAGAATTGCGGTACGGCCGGTGTATGAAAATGGAGACCTCCGGGCGCTTTCAGTCATCCTTGCAGATCTCGCCGAATGGATAGAGGCAACGGAAAGTCTTCAACAGCATCAAAAATCCCTGGCAGCTCTTTTTGAGAGTATACCTGTGCCTCTTATGGAAATCGGGGAGGTTCGGCTGGAATCCCGGAAGGCAGGAGTTATGGCTGAAGGTACCGATGCAGGTGGGAACAACCGTTTTCAGCCCCGGTGGGGGAATATCCGGGTTAATTCCCCGATGGAAGAGTTCATCAGTACGACCTCTCTGGGTCAGCCTGCGAGGCTGCTGGATGATCCAGACATGAATGAGCTTGTACAGGCCGTTACGCTCACAATGAGGGACGGGGCCACCCGAACGGGGACCCTGTCAATTCCTTCCACAAATAATGAGGTTGTATCGGCAGGATATACTGTAATCCGTGGTGTCTACGCAGTTTATGTGTCAATCCTCCCCAAATCTCCTGATATAGGCCGAGGGAGTGAGCGTGAACACGCCCTCCTTGAGATAGTCCTGGGGTTGTTGCCGGTAGCCTCGGTCATATGCGCACAATCAGGGATTATCACTGTTGCGAGCACATCAGCCTCAAACATGCTCGGGTATCCCGGGCCGGGTGAGCTGGTGGGGATACCTCTCGTAAATGCGGTGGGTGCGTTTGACCGGCAAAGGCTGGCTGAACAGGTCAGGGAGAGTTTCGGCGGACTGGGGAGGATTGGAGAATACCTATGTCTCCGCAGAGACGGATCACAGTTCCCGGCTTCACTGGAAATTCTTCCGGTCAACCGGGATGGTCAGGTCAGCTCCTGTATTGTCCACATTCACCCCATTACCGTATGAACAAAGATTCCATGGAGAAGGGGTATCTGGCAGGAGTCACGCTCCATGGTACAGGGTGCTAAAGAGAACTGGTGATTAAGGATGCCCGGGACACGCATTGGAATTGTCGAGGACAACCCGATTATCTCCGAGCTGATGTTCCGTACCCTGACGGGACTATCATATAATGTAGTCCATCGCTCGAAAAATGGAGAAATAGGAATAATCGAAGCGGTGAGGAAAAAACCCGATATTGTCCTGATGGACATCGAACTTGGGGGAGTTATTGATGGGATCGACGCCGCTGACTATCTTTTTCATGTATTCGGGATCCCGGTAATATTCGTAACATCCCACTATGAGGAGGCAACGATCGAACGAGCGAAGATGTCTGGTACATTTGGCTACATCCTGAAACCATTCACTGACAAGAGCCTTCTTGCATCCATTGAAATTGCCCTGCAGTCTGCAAAAAATCCCGCCATCGGTTCATTAAGGGATGACATCGGTCGTCTCCTCGACAGTACCGACCCAATCGTCGTCACCTCCGCCCGCGGTTTTATCCTGTATGCGAACCCTGCCTATGAAACCTTATCACGAATGTCCCTTGAACACGCATTGATGAAGCCCGTTTCCGCTGTCCTCGAGCTGACAGATAACAAAGGGGCAACAGCTTTTCCCCAGGCTTTTTTTGAATCCCTTGAAAACCATCACCAGTCATCGGGGAATCCGGTGCTTTCGTTTTCAAAGCCTTTTTTCCAGGGGGAAAGAAATGTGGCAGTCCCCTATCATGTCCGCATGTACCCGGTATGGAAATCAGGGGGTATCCTGGCAGTCATCATCCGTCTCAACCAATGGCATGATATAACCCGAGGAGGTATCATAAATTTTTAATTGCAAGATGACATTGTTATCATCATTGCTTCATGAACATGAATAGCATTATCAGACTGTCATCCTCATTCATTGATAGGAGGTACAGTCATATTCTATCAACAGAAGAGGAGGATACATGCCCAGCGAGGCTAATGAGCTTGCAAAAATAAAGGCCATCCTAAAGTCCAATCCGCGAGGTCTGACTATAGAGGAACTCTCCAAGCGAATTCCACTGAACCGGACCTCCACGGCCAAGTATCTTAACACCCTTCTTATATCAGGCCAGGCCGAAATGCGTACCTATGGCCGGGCGAAAGTGTTCACTATATCACACCGGGTACCCCTGTCCCAGATGATCTCCCTTACTTCTGATCCCATCCTCGTACTGGACAAGGAATTATTTATCAAGCAGGTCAATGACCGGTTCAACGAAGTTTTTTCTGTCTCCAAAAATGATTTAATCGGCCACAAAATTGATTTTACTCCTTTGAATGCACTCGATATCCTCATTCCCCCCAACAAGATTCACGAAGCAGTTGAAGGTCAGGAGCAGGTATTTGAAAAGAATGTCCGGAATGGAGATCAAGAGTTTTTTTTCAAGGTCAAGCTGGTCCCTTCGGTATTTGATGATGGTGACAAGGGTGTTGTCATCTTTTTCGAAGATATTACCGAACTGAAAAAATACCAGCACCACCTTGAACAACTGGTCGAGGAGCGTACTGCCGAATTACAGGTCACGAATGAAAAACTCCAGAGGGAGATCGAGGACCATAAGCGGGCGAAGACCGCGCTTATAAAAAGCGAGGAGCGGTACAGGACCCTGGTTGAAGCTTCACCGAACGGTATTTTTTTCTGTGATATCAATTACGCCATCATGATGGCCAACCCGAAGGCAGTGACGTTGTTCGGGTACAGCTCGGTAAACGAGCTCATAGGGAAAAACATGCTCCAGCTGGTCGTCAATGACGACCACGACAACCTTCTTGGAATTTTCTCCAGGGCAGGAGAGGAGGAGATAGCGCGGGAAACAGAATTCTCCTTTATCAAAAAAGACCGGACTGCATTTCCCGGAGAATTCATTACCGGGCCTGTCAAGGACCACACCGGCCTCTCCATAGGTTTCATTGGGGTTATCATGGATATTACGGAACGGAAGAGGGCTGACGAAGCTTTACGGCAGGCCAACCGGAAACTCAACCTCCTTTCAAGTTTCACACGTCATGACATCCTCAACCAGCTCACTATCGTCCTTGGTTATCTTAAGATGGCACGGGATGTGATTACAGATCCTGTTGCTAACGGTTTTGTTTCAAAGGCGGAGGAGTCCGCAGGGGTAATACAGACCCAGATCACGTTTACACGGGATTTCCAGAACATCGGCGTAGTCCCTCCCGAATGGCAACGGATCGATGAGCTTGTGAAAACCTCGCTGAATGGAATACGGCCAGAAAAAGTATCCATTTTGTTGGACCTAAGTGCCAATGAGGTGTATGCTGACCCGCTCCTCGGAAAGGCCATAGTAAACATCATCGAACACTCTCTCCACCAGGATGGGTCATTGTCACAGATCCGTGTCAGTTCAAAGGATAGCGGTGATGTGCTTACGGTCCTTATTGAGGACGACGGGTCGGGAATACCCGATGTTGAAAAAGAAGATATATTTGACAGGGCGTTGGGTGGAAAACATACCTATGACCTGTTCCTGGCGAGGGAGATCATGTCTATCACGGGAATCTCCATTAAGGAAACCGGTATTTTCGGAAAAGGCGCAAAATTCGAGATATCGTTTAAAAAAGGTATGTACAGGGGCCTCGAGGCCCCGGTTCAACGGTGATACGGCTCGTTTCTGTTTATCCGAGATGCCCGGAATAGCTGTTCAAGGAGCATCAACCGAATTATCTGGTGGTTGAAGGTCATCCTTGAAAACGAAATAATTTCTCCTGCATTCTCCCTGACCTCAGGAGAGTGACCATAAACCCCCCCGATAAGAAACGAGACACGCGACCTGCCGGAAAGGGTACACCTGTGCAGGTAACCTGCGAGGTCTTCACTGGACCACATCTCTCCCTGCGGGTCAAGGACAACCAGCTCAGAGTCCTTTGCAACCTTTCCGAGGAGACGCGTCCCTTCACGTATCCGGTAATCGTCAATGACCAGACGAGAGGCTTTTTCAGGGATACGTTCGTCCGCAACCTCTTCAATTGTAAGATTCACATAGGGGGAGAGGCGTTTTTGATACTCCCGGATACCGGATTTGATGAACGCCTCCTTAGCCTTCCCGGCACAGATTATGGATACCGATATCATGGTAGTTTTCCATTCCGCCTGGTTTTCAAACGACATATTGATTCATACTGCAAAGTGACCATTTTTATGAAAACTGGGGGGAAAAAACTATCTGTACTCGCAGGGAAGGTCAAATACTCTTCTGGGAAACCTTTTGGCGCCGGTTGCTTTCTTCTGATTTTTCGAATCACGATGATGTTCTTCCCAGGGACTCCGCTCGTCATGATTATTCCTGGAGGTTCACATTGACCATGGTGGTCGGTTCTGCAGCGATAAAGCAGGAATAACGCTTCATGGTTGCCATATTTGCATAAAGTGCCTGCCACGTCGTGCCATCACCGGATTTCCGGTACCGGGTGACCAGACGGGTAAGGGAAGATTCTTTACCATTATTGTCTTTCAAAGGAAAACCCCTGATGGATACGATCACTATGCCTGTTGAAATTGGGACAAAGGTTCCAGAGTTCTGCCTCCAGGACCAGGACGGAACCGAAGTATGTACCAGGGATCTACGTGGATCCTATTCTGTCATCTATTTCTATCCAAAGGATAATTCATCTGGTTGCACCGCTGAAGCACGGGATTTTTCAGAGATAGCAGATTATTTTTCTACTTTAGGGGTTCAGGTCCTGGGGATAAGCCCTGATTCCCAGATAAGTCATAAACAGTTTATTGATAAAAAGGGCCTGAAGATCCGCCTTTTATCAGACTCGTCCCACATTGTTGCTGAAGAATTTGGCTCGTGGGTTGGGAAAAAAATGTATGGCAGGGAATACATGGGAATTGACCGTAGCACCTTTATTATCGGGCCGGAGGGCGATGTATTGGCGGTATGGCGGAGGGTGATGGTGAAAGGCCATGTTGCAAAAAAGGTCAGGAGCAGCCTGGAACAGATTATCACGCCATCTCCCTGACCCGTTAATCCTTGTTCCACCTATCTGCCGAGAACCTCGCAAGTCCGTAGATTCCATCGGTTGAGGGATGGACCTCCAGCATCTTTGCAAGGTCCCGGATATCAATCCCTTTTTCCATTAAGAAGGCCATGTATTGGACAATTGAACCTGCGCAGGGCCCCCCGGCATGGACTCCAATCACTGTTCCGGTATGAGTGTCAAATGAGACCTTTGCAACGCCTGTAAGTCCTGATGGGACCCACCAGAACGTCCCAGGTCCGGCAGGGCCTGGCATGGCATAACTTCCCGTACGGATGGTATTCTCAACCGGAAGCGTTGCCGAGGCAATTTCATTTTTCAGGTGGATTGCACGAGGAATGGCGGCAGGTAGTTCAGGCGCTGGTTCCCCGAGGATATGTGCGGCAGCGATCAATCCCTGGCGCCGTGCAACAGGTGTCAGGCAGGGGGGGCCTGTGACGTCTCCGCAGGCATACACCCCCTGAACCGAGGTCATCATATGCGTGTTTGTCCTTAGTTCCCCTCCCGGTCCTTTTTCAATACCGGAAATATTTTCTGTTGCAGGGATAAGACCTGCAGCTACCAGGACCGCATCGGCACCTATGACGCAGTTCTCTCCACCCTGACTAAATACTATTGCAATACCACGTTTTCCCGTGCGGATCTCCCGCACTTTCGTTCCCTCGTGGATGGCAACACCATCGAGCTCACGTCCTGCCTGGACCTTCAGGTGAGGATCAAGGTCTCTCAGCAAGCTGCTGCGACAGAGAAGGTGGACCTCGCTCCCGAACTCCTTGAATATGTAAGCCCATTCAGCGGCCATAACGCCACATCCAAGGATGGCAACTGTTTCCGGGACCTGCTGAAGCCTGTTCAGGGTATGGGCGTTGAATACCCCGGGCAGGTCTGTCCCGGGGATATCCGGTATCCTGGGCCGGGAACCGGTAGCAATAATCAGGGACTCCGGGACAATGGTTTCATTGCCCAGGGTAACAGAACGACCATTCACCGTGGCACGCTCCCCTCTGACAACCGTTACACCGGACGACCGGGTCTCTTCGAGGAGGACGTGCTCGATTTTATCCTGGACCTCCCTCATCCTTCCCCAGAGGGTAGCGAGGTCAGGAGACGGAACGGAATCGGTGATTCCGAGACGCTGCATCTCCCGGCAGGCATGGAGGCTGCGCGCAATGTCGTTCAACGCGCAGACGACCATGCACCCGTGATGGAGACACTGTCCACCGAGGCCGCCTCCTTCAACGAGGGTAACCTCGCGGCCTGCAGAAGCCAGGTGTACTGCAGCGGTCCGTCCCGCAGGCCCCCCTCCAACAACAAGAATCATGGATCCACGGTCAGAAGACCTCGACGCCTTCATCCATTGGTTCAGAAAGGACTTCACCGGAGTAGGCGTTTACTTCCACGATCTTTTTACCCCTGATTTGCCAGACGGGAATGTAAACTTCGTCCAAGTCAAGCCGGATATCATTTTTATCTGGTTTTAAAACCTTTTCCTCGTAAAATATTGCATCCCCTTTCTCCTGTTTCGAACGGACATGCTGCGTTAAGCGTTCCATTACTTCTCCAATTATCCTGTCGTGAGCCTCCTGGCGGCTCATGTGTGGTTTTTCAACCAGTGCATCTCCCGGGATCGGCCCACGGACTACGTCATCAGTGTTTATCTCAAGTGCGATGCCGTTGATTGCATTGATTGCCCCTGAACCGTCCGCGTCAAACGACACTCTCTTGTCCCGGAACGTCTGCTCACCCGTGCTCAGGTAGTGATACATCCAGTACGGCATGAACCTGAGGTTGGCTTGGCCCTCGATGCCAGCCGTCCGTTTCGCATTCTTTTCCGGTACCTTAACCGGCAGGTGGGCAAGGGTCATCCCGCCGTCGTCGGCAGGTATGCCCCCCATATCAGGAGCCGGACCTTGCTTTTCACTCCCTATTGAAAGGGCCAGTTCCCGGCTGAAAACCCGTGCGAGAACCGCCTCACCCGCATGGCGGACAAACTCGTCAACATGCCATACCATGCAGCGGTCTGCATGAATTGATTTTTCCGGTGTGAAAAGAAGTTTCTGACAGTGGATCTCCTTGTCGTTGCTCATCGCGCTGTAGTTCGTTGCATTGAATGTTGAGACCACCCCGGGGTCATCGTCCACGAGGATCACGATACAGGCTCCCTCCTTCGTTGCTGACAGGTCCAGGGGGGGGTCCACATCCGCAACCTCAT
>CAZGXZ010000044.1:0-15168 GCA_964530035.1 uncultured Methanoregulaceae archaeon | reverse complement strand
TCAACGGTATGCCTATCTTACCCTCTGCGATTTACCACTAAGGCTGAACAGTTACTTTATTTCATTAAATAAGGATTATATCTGTTTATCCGGCAAGCGGAGACAATTTTGCGATAACCCGTTCCACCTGCGCCACGGCCGTTCCTACATAATATTCAGGATTGATAAGGTCCCGGAGTTCCCGTGCCGTAAAGATGCCCTTTAATGCCGGATTTTCAAGCAGGACTTCATCAAGAGGACGTTTCATCGCAATGGCGTCCATGCTCGCCGTCCTGACGACCTCGTGTGCTTCCTGGCGTCCCACACCCCTTTTCACCAGTTCTATCATGACCGATTCGGCCATGTTGACCCCCTGGAGGACCCAGAGGTTCTCTTTTACCCGGTCTTTTCTGATGGTCAGACCACGGATCACCTTTTCCATCACGACGAGGATATGGTCGCATAAAATCGTGGCCTCCGGGAACAATATTCGCTCAGGTGACGAATTGGTGAGGTCGCGTTCATCCCAGAGCGCATTGTTCTGAAGGGCGGGGCCGACGGCAGAACGGACGATCCGTGCAAGCCCGCAGACCTGTTCCGATTTTATCGGGTTTCTCTTGTGGGGCATCGTCGAGGTCCCGACCTGGTCCTTTCCAAATGCCTCCTCAACCTCACCAATCTCGGTCCGCTGGAGGGACCGGACCTCGATGCCGATCTTATCGAGGGTCGTCGCAATATTGGCAAGGAAAAAGAAATATTCCGCATAACGGTCCCTTGAAATGATCTGGTTGGAAACATCCACCGCGGTGAGCCCGAGATAGTCCATCATGGTGGCCTGGACCTCCATCCCTCGGGACCCAAGCGCCGCCTGCGTCCCAACGGCACCTGTCAGTTGTCCCACCTCGACCCGGGGTTTGAGCTCCCGCAGCCGGACAAGGTGCCGTGCGGTCTCGCTTGCCCAGATGGCAAACCGAAGCCCGTACGTGGTGGGAACGCCGATCTGCCCGTGGGTCCGCGCTGCACAGACAAGGTGTTTTGTCTCTTCGCTTTTATCAATAAGGGTCCCCAAAAGGGTTTTCAATCGCATCTCGATAATCGCGAGGGAGTCCCTTATCTGGAGGCCGGTCGCCGTGTCAAGGATGTCGTTCGAAGTCGCCCCATAGTGCACATACCCCCCTGCCTCACCACATACCTCGGATACAGCCTTGACGACCGCCATCATGTCATGATGAATCTGTGACTCGATCTCCTTCGCTCTCTCCAGAGATGCCGTCCCGGCCCGGGAAGAAATCATCTCCGCTGCCTCTGCGGGTATCATCCCGGTATCGGCAAGGGCCTTTGCAAGCGCGACCTCGGCGGCGACAATAGAGGCGAACCGGTGTTCTTCGCTCCATACTTCCCTCATCTCCGGGGTTCCGTACCGGTATTCTATCGGGTGGACCGCCATATGCCTCCTTGTTGGATATCTGCAGTAATAAATGGGCTGAAAGCCTACAGGTACAGGCATGGACCCCCTCGAAGCGTGGTTTCCTTACGATGCATTCAGGCCAGGCCAGAGGGAAATGCTCGAGACGTGTGCACACGTTGCCCGGAACGGGGGGATCGCCATGATCGATGCCCCCACGGGGAGTGGAAAGTCAAGTGTTATCGCCGCACTCTTATCCGCACGACAGCACCGGAAGATCCTGGTAGCGGTCAGGACGGTCAGCCAGCTCTCCACCTTCGTTCGGGAGCTTTCACTTATCAGGAAGAAACAGCCTTCCTTAAAATATGCTTTTCTGATTGGCAAAGGCTCCGTATGTCCCTTTGCTGCCCTCGGAGACGTATATCATACCTGTGAAGGTCTCAAGGACCTCTCCACCAGGCTCATGCGCGACCGGGCTGAACACGGCAGTCTCGTCCCATCGAGGGACGCGTTCATCCAGCACCAGCTCCGGAAGGACAGGAGGGACGCACCCCAGTTCTGCAGATATTTCATTGAAAGCAGGGTGTTTGTCCAGACAGAAACCCGCGCGCTGAAAATGGTCCCCTCTCCTGCATTACGGGACCGGGCGGAACGCATTATCACCGGAGAGATCGTGCCTGCAGGGATAACCGCCGGAGGATGTGCCATCTGTCCTTACGAGTCCATGACGCTCGCCGCGCAGAAGGCAGACGTGATCGTCCTCAACTTCACCCACCTCTTTGTAGAGACAATCCGGGAACAACTTTTTGAATCCTTGTCCATCGACCCGGCCGGGTCACTTCTGCTCATCGACGAGGCCCACAACTGCGGGGATGCCATGCAGCAGGCGGTCAGCGTCGAGGTCCACGAGGCGATGCTTGAAAAAGCATCCCGGGAGCTGGGCGGTCTTTCCTCACGCTCGGGAGTTGTCGCATCAGTGCAGGCATTTCTTCCCCGCATCTCGGGTTTTCTCGAAGGTATAAGGACGCTCCCTGAACCCGAGGACTGGTTCGACCCGGCGGTCTTCAGGAGCATGGTCATGCGTGAGTCCCTGTTCAGGGACATCGACGAAGTTGTGTCAGACCTCATGCAACTCGCGGACGCTGTCAGGGAAAAAAATGTAAAATCTGGAATATACCAGAAAACGGCTATTGAAGAGGTCAGCGAGTTCATGTACCGCCTGTCCCTCACCTCAGTCGACCCGTCGTATCTCCCGGTCTACAGGAAGGACCCTTCGGGCCTGGTCCTGTCTGTAAAGAACATTGACCCGGGAAAACACCTCTCTGACCTTGCGAGGCAGCACTTTGCGACGGTACTGATCTCAGGGTCATTATCACCGGTTAATTCATACCGGGACCTGTATTTCCGTGGCCTGCCGGTGACAACACTCTCCCTGAAAAATGCCTTTCCTGTTCAAAATCGCATGGTTCTGTGTTCAAGCGACATCACGACGAGTTATTCCCACAGGAGTGACAGGAACAACCGGGACATGACCGAGGCATATATCCGGGACTTCTGCAGGCTCAAGGGCAACCTGGCCATTTATTTCCCTTCATACCAGATGCTCGAACAGTTCGCCCGGAGGTTGGAGAGCACCCCCCTGGAAAAAAAGGTTTTTGTGGAACCGCGGGAAAGCTCCGATGCCGGAGACGCACTCAGAGAGTTCCTTTCCCTTCCCAAAAAAAAGCGATCAGGCGTCCTGTTTGCCGTATGCGGGGGGAAATGGAGCGAAGGACTTGATTACCGGGGTGACCTCCTGACCGCAGCAATGGTGATCGGACTTCCGCTTGCACCCTTCAACCGTGTACGGCAGATGATCCTGGCGTATTTCAGGATGAAATACGGAGATGAAGGGGAATTCATTGCATATACCCTGCCTGCCGTCAACAAGGCCCAGCAGGCCCTTGGAAGGGTACTGAGGACACCTGAAGATCGGGGTGTACTAGTCCTTGGAGACCGCCGTTTCCTGGAAGCAGGGGTCAAAAAAGCTCTTCCTTCCTGGGTCCAGGAGGAAATGACACCGGTTACCATGCAGACATTCAGGGAGAGGGTAGAGGTATGGAACCGATCGTAGGGTCCTGCCGGTTCGGCCTGTGGTCGGTGGAGGTTACCGCATCAGGGAGGACCGTCCACCGTGTCAGGTTTACGACCTCAGCAGTTCCCGGCCCCGTACCTGAACCCGTCATCAGGTTTCTCGCCGGAAAGTCCAGGGACCTCTCCCCCCTGACCAGCCCGGCTCTCGGGCCCGGATACCCATATCAAACCGTATACAAGGCAGTATGTCAAATACCCTACGGAGAAACAGCCACATACGGGGATATCGCAAAAAGGGCAGGGACCATCCCACGGGTGGTGGGGCTCGCGATGAAATGGAACCCGACCCCCCTCGTGATCCCGTGCCACCGTGTCGTGGCATACAACGGGATTGGAGGTTTCACCCCTTCACCAGAGATCAAGGCAGCGTTACTCCAGCTCGAACAATCACATGCGACAGGATGAAAGAGTCATAGCACGGAACAGGACAACGACCTGGCCTTCAGCCCATGAACAGGTATCAGGTCATGGTTTATGGAAAGTCATGGTGATAAGAACCGAAATGCTTCTAAAATTCAGAAAATAGAAAGGATAAGGTTGTCAAAAGGGGGAGGAATGGACAGGCAGGCCCACCAGGATGGCAGGCGGCCGGCAAGATCAGCCATCATTCTTGTAGGGGGTGAGGCACGTCGGGCCGGAGGCAAGGAAAAGTACTTTTTCCGTTTTGAAGGCATGACGTTTATCGAACGCCTCATCGGGGTACTTGAAAGTGTGGTCGATGAAATTATCCTTGTTGCGCGTGACCCGGAACAATGTGACCGCTTTACATCGTTTTCAAATGTAAGGTGCGTCTGCGACGTGGAACCTGGCCAGGGACCTGTAGGCGGGTTGCACTCAGGGATTCAGACCGTGACAGGAGACCTTGTGTTTGTATCGGCATGCGATATGCCATGTATAAAAGCAGAGGTGGTTGACTACCTCTTTGAATGCATCAGGGGTCATGACGCGGTCGTGCCGTGCTGGGAAAAGGCCATGTACGAACCCCTCCATGCAGTCTATCAGACCGTCCCGTTACGGCAGTTCCTGGATAATACCAAGGTATTCTCTCTCAGAAACATTATTCACCATTTAAACGTCCGATATGTCCCGGTAGACCAGCTCCGCGTTTTCGACCCGGATCTCACCGGCTTTACCAATATCAACCACCTTGAAGAACTGGAAAACCTCAGGAACGGAACTATAAAAAAAGTATAGGGAAGGTCTTCAGGGACTGGTCCTTTTCACCTTCATACTTATGTCAAGTTTCATGGCACCGCCGTTAAAGTCAATCTGGTACGCCCCGCTTGTCCTGATGACAAGTCTTCGGTCACGGTCAGAACTGTACGTCTTACCAAAACCTTCCTGAAGGACTACCGCCCCGGTGTTCAGGTCACGCACCGTTGCAAGCATCCATGCATCAGGACTGTCACCAGTCACCTTGATGATCTCATCGTCCCCTTTCTTGGACTGTGACCTGTTGGTAATAAAAATGTCCCGTTCGGTCTGGTTTGGAGTTATATGGAGCGTTATTATCATTGGGGGCTGCCCAAGGTCATAGGCATAGGCAACCGGTCCCTGTACAAACGTTGTCGTGTTATGGAATATTTCGACATAGGATTCATCGGGGGTATCCAAGCCGGGTGTCGGCGCAACACCGGTGGACCTGCCGGCTGAAGCCTCACGATATGGCGTCACCTCGCGGAGAGAGCCTGCTTCAGGAGGAAGCGGAGTCGGTGTAGGGGTCACCGTGACCGCCGGTCCGGGGGTCTCGGTTGCTACTGATGACGTACTCTTGTTTGTGCCGTCTTTCTGGGGCGTAACACAGCCAGGGGTCATCACGAGCGCGGCTATAAGCATGATACCGATCAGTATGCCCCATCGCATGGAAAAGGAGTTGTTCAACCGGGTATTAATACTCTTGGAAGGGAAGAAAAATGTATCTGCCGGAGGGTCTCAATTCGGCTCGAGCTTTCTGAATACGCCCTTCTTCTGGATGGAAATCTTGCACTCAGGACAGCGCCAGGTCGGAGGAAGTTTCTCAAAGGGAATTCCCGGGGGTATATTCTGCGTTTTATCACCCTTTTCCGGGTCATACACATACGCACATTCAAGGCAGACATACTTATCAGTCAACTCATTTCACCTTCGCAGTACCGTGTTGTATCATTCATGTTAAAATACTGGTGAAACACACAGTTTTTCCGCATAGAAAAATTCATATGGAATATTGAATATGACAGGGCACGGTGAACGGTAGAATGGATGTGCTTTCATCCCGGACCTGGGTCTTCTTTTACCTGATCTGTTTTGTTGCGACCTTGTGGGCGGTATTTCTCCTGACCCGTGGGGCAATGCTCTTCGTGAGCCTGCTTCTCGTGATCATGGTCATTGGTTTCAACTGTATCCTGCTCCTTGCCGAGGTGCATTGGCACCTGAAAAGAAAGGAATCGGTATCCAGCCTGATGAGTGAGAAAAAACCCTGATATGAACGAAAACGGAACGAACGAGTATCGGCTGGTTACCCATGAACGTGAGACCGACTTCCAGAAACAGTCCAGGACATGCCTGGCGATGGCCGCCCGTCTCCTCCACCTCGGGAAACTCATCACACAGATCAAGGATGAACCCGCAATACCTGACTACCACCGGGATGGTGCCATCCAGTCCGTCCAGCATGAGCTGGCGGCCGATATTACTGTTTTTAAGCAATTTCTTGCGAATTTCATTAATACTGCCGAGTTAGGGCTCCACCACCTTGATATTGAGGTTGACGCGGTCATTGTCCCCCCTTCCATCATCGACATCAAGGGTACCTGGATCCGTATTGATGACCACCCGGTGTTCATACCGGCTGAAATCGGGTATGCCTTTTTCAGGACCATCCTGTCGGAATCGGGAAGCCAGGACATCCCGACAATCATCCTTTCCTACTACAGGGCATCTGAGTCACGGTTCGACCAGATGGACCGGGGTGATTTCAACCGCTGTTCCCTCCGGCTTTCAGAAGAGATCTATCCCGGGCGTCACACCAGTGCTGTTATCCGCCTGCCTGCCGCGGTCCTCATCGAGGAGAGGATCCTGTAAACCCCACCAGGGCTGCCCAGCCAAATATCACAAGTGTTCTGAGATAGGAACGGGTTCAGGGCACTCTCACAAAAATTTTTTGGAGAGGCCTGTAAGGGGTAAAAAGGTTGTCCACCTCCTTTCCGAGGTACTCCGACATTCCCATCACATAATATCCTCCCGGGGACAATCCATCATGAAACATCCGCACGAGGTCATCCTTCTGCTTTTCGGTGAAATAGATGGTGACGTTGCGGCAGCTGATCATGTCTATGTACCTGGATACCGGGACCCCTTTCATGAGGTCATGCCATGAAAACCTGACAAGTTCCCGGAGATGCGGTTTCACCTCGTACTTCCCGTCCGGCAGTTGGGTAAAGTGCCGCTTGACCTGGTATTCGGAGAGGTTTTCAAGGGCGCTTTTATCATAAATCCCGTCCTTGGCTTTTTTCAGGACCCCTTCGTCTATGTCGGTGGCATAAATGAGGGGGTCGATGTCCTTGTTGAGTACCTTCATCTCGCTCAGGATGATGGCAAGGGTGTAGGCTTCCTCGCCTGACGAACACCCTGCGGACCATATCCTGAACCTCTTTTTCTGGCGATATATTGTCGGAAAAATATCCTTTCTAATGATTTCAAATACCTCGGGGTCACGGAGGAACTTGGTGACGTTGATGGTAAGGGCATTTTTCAGGAGGTCCCGCTCTTCCCGGTGGGCAAGGAGGTAGGTCTGGTAATCGGCGTAGCCAGGTATCTTCAACGCATTCATCCTCGATGAGATGCGCCGCTTGATGTAGTCCACCTTGTAATTGCCGCACTGTATCCCCAGAAGACGCTGGATAGTTGCCGTTAACTGCAGGAAATCGTCCTCGTTCTTTTTTGGTATCATGCATGACCTGTAAGTACCATTTTCAGCCCCATGTACCGCTTACTGGTTCATGAGCTCGTGAAGGACCTTTTTCAGGTCCAGCCAGAGGACAAGGTTGTTTTCTTCTGGTGACCCGTCGTTCCTGTCCCCGTCCCTATCCTCCTTTTTTATGATCCCCTTGATATTCGTCCGGGTTTTCCCTCCAATCCCTTCACCCAGCCGCTCTATCCGCTCCCTGGGGATCTGCGAGACACTCCTTACATCATCGACGATGATACCAACGTTCTCCCCACCTGCGGCTTCAGAAGAAAGGACAATTATTTTCTGGTCTTCCTCGGAAAATGTGCTTGATACACCGAGGATTGTCGTAATGGTGATGATATTGGTTATCTCGCCCCTCAGGTTCAGCACCCCGGCCAGGTATGGAGGAGCCCTCGGAATGGGCGTGATGGTCATCATCTCCACGATTTCGCGTGCAAGGCAGATATCGATGGCATACGCCTCCTGACCGAGTGAAAACTCAACGACCTCAATCTCCGTTTCTATCTGTTGTTCCTCTCCAACCTTTGAGTCTTCTGAAGGCAGGAGGCTTCCAGGGGTTCTTTCTTCACTCCCTGGCACGTCCTTAGGTTCTTCCGCAGGGACAGCCCCGCCGGGTTCCTTGTCTGCTGGAGCAGGTTTGTCCTGGGATTCCGGAACAGTCACCTTTGTACCCGTTGAAAATCCTGCACTCTGCAGGATTGAAGCGACGAGCAAAGCGTCATCATCTTCATCAGCTGGCCCGGGTCCGCTTACGACTTCCGTCACCTCGTCTGAAAGGACCGGTGAAGGGGTGGGTGCCGTTTCCTCAGACCCCTTTTCCCCTTCAGGTACTGGCGGGCTCTCCGGCTCGGCGCTGTCCTCCCCGACAGGGGGTGTCCCTTCAGGCTCTGGCGAGGGTAGCTCTCCGGTAGTGTCCGCAGGAGAAGGGAGCACGGGATATTCATCCGATGTCCCGACTCCGCGGGTTTCCTCATCGTTCTTGCGGGAATTTTCCAACTCATGGATCCTTTCATACAGCGAAGTGACGTTGTCCCAGACAAAGAGGGTTTCCGAGCTTCCGTCAGGCAACGGGACAGCGGCCCTGAATCGTTGATAATGATGTTCTTTTTCATCAGGGGGCAGCTCTCCGGTTACAGTCCGGACGGTTTCCTCCCCATCCGCACCCTCCCGGATATCCTCTACAGAGGGAGCAGGAAGATCGGCAGCCTGCTCATCAAATGCCCGGTTTGTTATGACGGCACTGCCGTCCTGCCGATATACCGCACAGGGAAGGGGGAATGTCTTGATGATGCTCTCATAGCGGGCAACCAGGTCCATGTCAGACTGGATCCTGGCTGCAAGGTGGTTAAGCCGTTCCGCAAGAGGTGAAAGCGTCGATCCTGGTGGTATTCCGGAGGCCCGGGCCGATACTTCCCCCTCTGCAAGTGCATCAAGCGTGCGGAGTATCTGTTCAAAGTCTTCTCTGAGGGGGTCCGGTTCGCGTGCCACCTCGTCCTTCTTCCTTGAAACACCAATAAACAAGGCCCTGCGGCCAAGCTTTTCCTGCATCAGGCTTTTCCTCCAGGGATGTTACCAGTTGTGCCGGCTTCAATCCCGCTCCAGGTGAGAACGGTATCCGTAATTTTTCGATATGCCTGAGCTACCTCGCTGTCCGGATACAGGTGCGACAGGGGAAGCCCGAGTCGCTGGGACTCGTACACCAGGTGGCTGTAGGGAACGGTGAAGACGACGGGTATCTCCTTTTTGATTAATTCCTCGGCGTCATGAAGGAGCCGGTCCTCCTCAAATGATTCCTCTCCGGGCGTATCAGGAAACCACCGTTTCAACATCCTGATGAACCCGTTTTCGCGTTGCTGTCCCGACCCCCCCTTCCACCGCGTCAGGATGGCGAGGTCGGCATGGACCGTTGAACCGATGATGTCAGCGATATCCTGGAAAATCATCTCAATCGCATGAAGGCCCTGCAGGGAGAAGACTCCCCGGTCAAAAGTGATGATAACCTTGTCCGCGGCAATAAGCCCGTTGATGACGAACTGGCCCATCGAGGGAGGTGTGTCGATGAGGATGAAATCGTAGTTGTTGCGGATGCCGTCGAGTTGTGATCGCAGGATACCGTACCGGTTTTCGAGAGGGTAAAGGAATGGTTCAACACCGACAAGGTCAAGGGTTGATGGGGCCAGGTCAATTCCGGATTGCGTCCTGATGATTATCTGACTGATTTTTTTCACGGGATACCCTTCGATGCCACTCATGAAGACATCATACATGGTCTCCCTGGTAGTGACTGGATCAACCCCGAGACCGGACGTAGCGTTCGCCTGGGGATCAGTATCAACAACCAGGACTCGTTTTCCTGATTTTTGCAGGCTTCCGGCAATACTCAGGCACGAGGTGGTCTTTCCGGTACCGCCCTTGTGGTGAGCAAATGTTACTACAGGAATGCGAGACCCTCCTGTTCTGATTTAAGGAACTCCGTAGATTTCAAGGTATCCCGGAGGAGGTGCCATCGAATTTCTCTCGTCCCACTCCTGACTGACCAGGAATGGCGAAAATAAAAAAGGGCGGGTTTATCTTAAGAATGGAGGTATTCATCCCTGGTGGGACTATTTCCTGCTTTTCAGCATCAGCTTCTTGATCTTCTCCCTGCAGCTGTCATCGGCGAGGCCCGCAAGGTCAGCCTCGGTAAGGGGCTTGTCTTCGACGGGCTTGTCGGTGAAAGCATCCGCTACAACCCTGTCAAGCTTTTTCGCACGTTCCCAGCACTTCAACGCTTCCTCATCCCTTTTCAACCCCCCCTGAAGGGTGATAGCCTTGAATGCCCACAGGTCAGGGTTTGAAGGATAAATGGAAAGCGCCTCGTCATACTTTTTCAGGGCCTCTTCATATTTACTGTTGTATGCGAGAAGATCTGCCTCAATTGCAAGGGCATCAGCCTTGTTCAGCAGCTGTTCCCTCCTACTCCATTCTTTCCGTTCCGTTGGAGGCACAAAAACTCCCTCAATACGATGAATGTTGGACAGATAGACTATATGAATCTTGATGTGGCGGAAAAAACAGAGGATATATACCCGCTGCCGGTTACCTATGTATCAGTTTTCCAGGTTCAGAGGGCCCTACCATGCAGGAACGGTATGAGATCTCATCGTCTCTTAAGGAGTTGATAGAACACGCGGAAAATGTGCTGGACTTTGAGATCCATCTCCAGCGTCAGCCGGACTGCCCTCACAAAGGTCTGATACTGGACAAGTACAGTTTCGATTCACCGAGAAACGTCCTTGTGTTCTCCCCGCAACAGATCGGGATGCTCAAGGACTTTGTCATCGGCCAGAACTGTGTCCGCCTGCTCCTCCGCGGAACGGCCCATGGCCACAATAATTTCAAGGTCCTCTCCTTTGATGTTCCATGTGCGATGCTCGGGATGGAGCAGATCTACCTTGACATTCTCAAGGACGAAAAGACGCGCCACCTCGACCTTGCGATGAAGAAAAAACTCATGTTCTACCTCTATCTCCTCTTCCACGAGACAATTACCGACATTCCCTGGTCCATCCTTGCCAACATCGTCATCTCAAGGAAGTGCCAGGTCATGAGGAGCGCCCAGGTCTATTTCCTCATGAAGGAGAGCATGAGGGACATGCATGACCTGGTTTCCTTCAAGGATTACATCCCGCGACGGTACTTCGTCATGCACAACGCGATGTTTTACGCCCGCGATCTCCTCCTCGCAGAGGTCCTCTCTGAGATGAAACTTAACCCGATGATCAACATCCCCGAGTTCAAGAAGTTCAAGAACCTCAACCTCATGGAGATGCTGACAAACAGGTGGATGAAGTCCCTCTGGTACCAGACGAAGCTGGTGGGCGACGTCATGGTCCAGATCTTAAAAGACCTGAAAGTACAGGATACTGATGCAACGGGAACTGATGACAATTATTACCGCATTTACCAGACAGGAGTCGAGATAACCAAAAAATGGATCTCGTTCATGCAACTCGAGAAATATTACATCTGGGAAACCCCTGAACACCAGAGGGATGCACTGCAAAAACAGGACAAGATTGAGTCCTCAGTACGGGTTCAGCTGTTCGGTATGGATGTGTAAACAGGCATGTTTTTCCCTGTAGCTGTCGTATCAAACGTTGAAACGGCCTTTGCACGCCGACGATAATTACCTGTTTCAGCGGGACATCTCATGCGGTCATTCATCCTCCGGATAGCAAACGGTGATATCGGCAAGCTGTTCATCATCGGCGTCCTCGCCCTCATATCCCTGGTCATCACCTTTTATGTCTACTATATCAAGGCCGGTTCCCAGTTCCTCCTGGTCTACCAGATCCTCCCCCACCTCTACCTGATCCCGATTATCCTCGTCTCACTCTGGTACCCGAAGCGTGGTCTCCAGGTAACCATCCTGCTCGCCCTCGCGGTTTTCATCAACAGCAGCCTCCTTGCCCTCGCGGGGTATCCCATCGACCCGGTCCTTTCCCTGTTGTATTCCGGGCTCGATATCGGGCTCTTTGTTTCGGTCGTGCTGTATGCCAAGGACCGCCACCTCGTCGAGGCGATGCTGAAAAACCTGCTTGCACGACAACGGGAGGGATTAGCCGCCCAAGCGGGAGATATTCCGGATACCGAGTCCCTGCTTGCACGGTTGAAAGACCCTGACGAGGAGGTGAGAGAGGAGTCGGTCAGGCACCTTGGCGAGCTCTGTGATGGTCGTGCCGTCCCGTACCTCATCGAACGGCTCGGGGATGATTCAGCGTATGTGAGGAAGGCTGCGGCATGGTCACTCGGTCAGATCGGCGACCCCGGGGTGTTCGCGCCGTTGCTGGACGCGCTCAGGGACCCTGACCGCAACGTCAGGGAAAGCGCCGCGGAATCGCTCGGGGCGATTGGCAGGACCAACCCGAAACCGCTCCTCCCCGCACTTCAGGACCCTGACTGGCATATCAGGATGGGTGCCGTCATTGCCCTCAGGATCTGCGGGTATAACCGCGACCTCTCCCTGTTCATACCGCTCCTGTCTGACGAGAACCGGTATGTCAGGCGCGAGACAATAAAGACACTCGGGAGGATCGGGGACGAGAGCATCGTTGACCGGCTTGCGCCTCTCCTGAAGGACGATGATGCCGGTGTCCGTATCAGGGCTGTCGGTGCGCTTGGAAAAATCGGCGGCCCGCATGCATACACATTACTCGAAGAAGCGTTGTCAGACCCAGAATGGGAGGTCCGTGTCAAGGCGCGCAAGGAACTTGACAACCAGGACGTGAATTCTGACCTGTGACCCGGAGATGATCCTGTCCCGGATGCACTCTGACTGCGCCAGGTCGTTATTCGCCATTTATCTGCGTTCCTACGACCTCACCCGTTAATGCATGTCACTGAAGCATACATTTATTAACTTTAGGGAGAACTCACAAGTACAACTTTACTGGGGGATCCAGTGAAGTACTTAGAGGTGTAGAAAATGGAAAACAGAAAGGATTCTGCATTTACGGGCCTCGAAGCGGCTATCGTCCTGATCGCCTTCGTGGTCGTTGCGGCAGTCTTCAGCTACGTCATGCTCGGCGCCGGGTTCTTCACGACGCAGAAAAGCCAGGAAGTCATCCACTCGGGTGTCACCCAGGCGGCTTCCAACATGGAAGTCCAGGGGGATGTCTACGGGTTCCAGGACGGGACGAACTCTGCAATTAATCTTGTCCGGTTCGACCTCGGCTTAGCTCCCGGTGGAGTGGCTATCGATATGAATAAGACCTCCATGATCTGGAGCACCAACTCGAGTGTCGAAACATTGTCCCTTGCAGATGGCGCAGCTACTGCCGGTAAGTGGAATATCTCCGACCAGCTGAACGGAAATACCAATTTCCTCCTCGAAGGACAGGAGAAATTTACGGTATTTGCCCACCCGACAAGCTCTATCGGGCCCGGTATCATCTTCAATCTTGAGGTAAAGCCCCCGGTCGGAGCGGCGTTCGCCATCCGTAGGACGGTCCCTGCCGGCATCAGCGGCGTGACGATGCTGTATTAAGCTAAATAATTCTTTTTCACCTTTTTTGTAATCCCTGAAAGAGTGAAACGCATCATTATAAAAGTTGAAGTCGCTCATACATCTTATACCTGCAATTCTAGTTGAATTTTTAACCTGTTCCTGATTTTCAACCATTAAAACAAATCATCTGAGCAGTATGCAGGAAAAAGCAGTATGTGCCCTCATCATTTGTTCAACTCAACAGATTACCACCTCATGCCTTAAGGACACGAAGGTAATGGCCCGATTATAGAAGTGGGTTTTCCTTGCAAGAAGGAGTGTTGTTCAGGATGCTAAAGAAGACACAAGGATGTTTTTTCCAACAGCCTCTATAAACGGTATAAAGATATCGTGACAAACCCTACCCCCATAAATACTCCAATACCCTTCTTATTGACAGAAACGGGAAGAACCATACTTACGACGAGAATTGAACGGGTGTGAAATGGGAAAAGGAAGATATGATCCAGCATTTACCGGTCTTGAAGCTGCCATTGTCCTTATCGCCTTCGTGGTCGTCGCCGCCGTCTTTAGCTATGTCATGCTTGGCGCCGGGTTCTTCACGACGCAGAAAAGCCAGGAAGTCGTCTATGCAGGAGTCTCCCAGGCAGCCTCCAACATGGAAGTCCAGGGGGATATATACGGGTTCCAGGACGGGTCCAACAACGCGATCGGTCTTGTGCGTTTCGATGTAGGCCTGGCACCAGGTGGCATCGCCATCGATATGAACAAGACCGCGATGATCTGGAGCACGAACTCGAGCGTCGAGATCCTGACCCTTGCAGGTGGAGAAGCGACTGCAGGAAAGTGGAACATATCGAACCAGCAAAACGGTAATTCAAACTTCCTCCTCGAAGGCCAGGAAAAATTTTCGATCTATGCCCATCCGACGACGGCGATCGGACCCGGTATCATCTTCAACCTTGAAGTCAAACCGCCTGTCGGGGCAGTCTTTGCGATTCGTAGGACGGTCCCTGCAGGTATCAGCGGGGTTACCCTGTTGTACTAATACTGCAACTCCCCTATTCACCTGGGCATTCCTGTTTTCAATCCAATGATAATGGATCTGAACAGGATTCATTAAAACGGCTCTTTTGAAACCCACCACACCTTCAATTTGATTCACCCCATAACGAACAATCTCCATCAGCTGCAATTACAATCATAGGATTCCGACAGAGCCGTTTTTTTGTTTTCACCTTTATCAGGCAGGGAATTCGAGGGGTGATAAGCGGGGGGCTGCCGCCCCCCAAACCCCCTGCATACGATAACCATGGCAAGCCGTTGATGATTCTTTCATCCTGGTTGTCTGTGGTGTGATTTTTGTAGTTTTGAGTTTCTCAGCGAGATTTTTTTCAGTTTGAAACCTTCATGAAGGGCTGTGAGACCGCCGCCGGGGCGCCCTTCGGGGGCGGCGGGATGTCTTTTCGGGGGTGTGGGGGCATGCCCCCACTGAAGGGATGATGATTTTTGGGATATCAGGAAAGGTGATGCTACTGGTATACGGCAAGGTCTGAAACATTTCAGATCCCGACACTTCAATCACGAAGATTCCCTGACCTTGATATCAGGCAGGGAAAAATTATCCAGGAAAACCACTTTTATACGACTGATATTACCTAGGAGTTACGCAGTTGGTTTAGAAAGAAAAGACAAAAAAATGAATTGGAT
>CAZGXZ010000043.1:0-15673 GCA_964530035.1 uncultured Methanoregulaceae archaeon | reverse complement strand
ACACCCCCCTCGGCGCGGTCTGCGCCCTGCCGCTCTATCCCGGTTTTCTCGCATTTCTTGCAGGACAGGAGGGAAGGAGGACCAGATTCTCGACGATACCGTTCGGGCTTGCGGTGACGGCAGGGGTCATGGGCGGGATGTTCCTGGTCGGCCTCATCTTTGTGTACCTCCTCCAGATGTCTACGGGCTCTGTCATCTCCGTCCTGGGCCCACTCGTATACCTCCTCCTCGCGGCAATCAGCATCGCGATGATCCTGGGACTTGATATCGGGAGGATTTTCCCGGCAGTCACCACCCCGAAAGGTCATAACCCCTACATCACGGCATTCCTGTTCGGGGCATTCTTCGGTCTTGTCGCCCTGCCCTGCAACCCGGGCTCTATCGTCATGCTCTTCGCGCTTTCAGCAACAACCCTCGATTTCACCTCAAACTTCATCAATTTCATTCTTTTCGGGGTGGGTATGGCGACCCCGCTCCTGGTCCTGTCGTTTCTCTCCCTGGAGCGGAACCGCAGGGTCATCAGGTTCCTCACCACCAACCACCTGCTCATCAACCGGTGTGCCGGGGTCGCCATGCTGGTGATCGCCCTGTACTACCTCATCTTCGTTTTTGCAAAAGAGCTCCTCTGAACGCGGCGGTTCACCAGCACCGGGCAGCTGATCCTGATACAGGGATCAGGCCGCGTACGGTCATCATTTCTTCTTAGCGCGGCCCGGACACCAGGCCAGGTATCTCCCTGCCCTGTTGGTGAACCAGAGCCCGGCTCTGATAAGAGGGACCATGACTCGGATCATCCTCCCCAGGTCTCGATTAACAGATGACAGGTGGTCTCTGATAGGGAGGTGCTGCGGACACTTCGTTTCACACGCACCGCACCCTGAGCAGAGGCCTGCGTGGGACGGAGCAGAAAGGACCC
This sequence comes from uncultured Methanoregulaceae archaeon, assembly GCA_964530035.1. Classification (GTDB taxonomy): domain Archaea; phylum Halobacteriota; class Methanomicrobia; order Methanomicrobiales; family Methanospirillaceae; genus KLAP105. Next base: position 14,757 of record CAZGXZ010000043.1, on the reverse strand, counting down.
CGCCATGACGGCCGATATAGTGGAAGAGTGCCGGCCGGTTCTTTGAGAAGAGGATATACTCATTATAATGGGCAAAACAACCCGGGATATCTACTCCTGAGGGGCACGGCATGCAGTAGCCGCAACCCGTGCATCCGACCTCCTGGTTTTTTTTCCATGCGTCGCGGGCCCCGGAGATCACGCCCAGATCATCTCCCGTGAGAGAATCCGGGTACGCATTACCCGCTATGCGGATGTTCTCATCAATGTGGGAATATTCGTTCATACCCGACAGGACGACCGTCACCTCAGGGTGGTTCCAGACCCACCGAAGCGCCCATTCGGCGGGTGAACGCCTGACCGGAGCGGTTTTAAAAATACGTGAGACCTCTTCGGGCACTCTCCTGGCGAGGTTTCCTCCCCGGAGCGGTTCCATCACCATCACGGCAAGTCCCCGGGAAGCCGCGTACTTCAGGCCCTCGGTCCCGGCCTGGTTGTTTTCGTCCAGGTAGTTGTACTGGATCTGGCAGAACTCCCAGGGATATCCGTCTACGATGGTTTTAAAATCGGAAATATTCCCATGGAAGGAAAACCCTGCGTTTTTTATCCTTCCGTCCTGTTTCGCCTCGTCAAGGAAGCCGGTGACGCCCAGGGACCTCATCTTATCCCAGCTTGACCCGGACAGGCTGTGAAGGAGATAATAATCGATGCTGCCGGTTTTCAGGGCTGCCAGCTGGGCAGACAGGATCCGGTCCATGTCCTCCCTCGAAGCAACCGACCACGGCGGGAGTTTCGTCGCTATCCTTACTTTTTCCCGGTATCCACCTTCGAGAGCCCGGCCAAGGATTTTCTCACTTCTTCCAAGATGATACGCAGGTGCCGTGTCGACATACGTGACACCACGGTCTATGGCATAGCGGAGCTGGCTGACGGCCGCTTCCTCGTCGATTGTGCCATAGCGGGAAACGGGAAGCCGCATGTAGCCGAAACCAAGAATCGAGAGCATTTCTCCTGTTTTAGGGACGTTCCTGAAGAGCATGGCACCCCGGCCGGGACGGTCTTATCGTCCGGAATAATACCTTTTTTCAGGTATTAAAACCGGTGCCGGTTCCACCCGGGGGTTATATCCCGAGGCATGAATGATCCGGAAGGAGATGAGCCCTGCTGCTGTCCCGTGAAAAAAAATTATTCAGGAAGGCCGGCACTCTGCACGGAAACGGGTTCCTCCGCGCTTTCATACACGAGGGTGACATATTTTGCTGCAAAGACCGTGAACGGGACGATGACAATAATGTATGCTATCCAGTACAGGACCCATCCTACCGTGGGGATCAGGTTGAGAAGCTCGAGGACACCGAACAGTGCCATCCCGATGACCCAGTAGATGATCATGGCTACGATATATGTCCCCCAACCAATTGCCCTGATTTTCCCGAATATGGCACTGAAGTTGAATGCCTCGGAAAATCTCCCGGTCTTGGCGAACCTGATCAGGCCGATCGTGGAGATGAGGGTGATGATGATGCCAATGATGATGGTGACGATGAGGCCGGCCGCAACACCGAGCAGCACACCCACGAACTTATCAGGGTTGGCCATCGCAAAAGACACCGGGTCACCGGCCATGATGGCGGGCATGAAATTGACAACGGCATAGATGATTGTCACGGCCAGGACGGCGATAACAGGGATTGCATAGATAAGGCCGGCAAAGAGCAGTTTCAGACCGGTGAGAAACAGCCCGCCCTCCTCGAACCTGGGAGCCGGGGTGTCTCCCCGGTAGATCCGGGCGATATATCCAAGGATGAAGGGAAAGACTACCATGCTCATTAACAGGAGGAGCCAGCGCTCCCACCTGCCGAAGACCCCTTCCTTCATGTAATTGTATGATTCACCGATTATTTTTCCATATTCCATAGATAACCGGTGAATCATGGGATCCGAGACATTATAAAAATGCATGGACGATGGCTTCTGGATAACCCATGCCGGTCTTTTCCGAAGCGGTTGATACGGGAGCCGGGAAGGTGTTGGTCGCCCGGTTCACCATGCAGGAATCAGGAATCAGAGAAATATCGGAGCAAGGGCATCATGAGAAGGACGGGAGCAGTTACGCCGGCCAGGAACACCCACTGGGCTGGTGACAGGGGGACCGTCCCGAACACAACTCCACCATACTGCACGATGGCCGCCTGGACAAGGACAATCGCCCCCATAACCAGGAAAAACACCGGGTTGCCCCTGATAAAGGGGGGCATGACCCCGTTGAACGCCCTGCAGTTGACCCCGTTCCACACCTGGGCAAGGACGAACCCGGTGAAAAACGCTGTTGACTGTTCTCCGACGGAAAAACCGACAGGAAAACCGTACATCATCACAACAATGCCGGTTATCACGTAGAGAGTCGCCGTGATCCCGATTGCCTTTTTCATGTACGGCGTTATGACCGGGGCATGTCGTGGGACGGGACTTTTCTCCATCAGGGTTGTATGGGGAGCTTCCGAACAGAGAGCAATGGCTGCAAGCGAGTCCATGATGATGTTGATCCAGAGGAGCTGGACGATAGTGAAGGGGGGTGGCAGGCCAAGGAGCACCGCAAGAAAGGTCAGGGCGGCGGCAGCGACGTTAATGGTCAGCTGGAAGACCAGGAACCGCTGAATATTCTCATAAAGCGCTCTCCCCCACCATACCGCGTTTTTTATCGCCGGGTACGAATCATCGAGGAGGATGATGTCAGCGGCCTCCCTTGCCACCTCGGTACCATTTATTCCCATTGCCAGGCCGACATCAGCCTGGCGGAGGGCCGGAGCATCATTGGTCCCGTCACCGGTTACCGCAACAACCTCTCCTTGAGCCTGCAGGTCCTGGACCAGCAGGAACTTGTCAAGGGGCTCGGAACGGGCAAGGACATCCAATTCAAGGGCAGCACGGCGACGTGTCTCTCCCGTGAGCGCCCGAAACTCGCTCCCGGTAATAATGATGCCCTCTCCGAGTATCCCTGTTTCACGAGCGATAGCTTCGGCAGTTTCAGGACTGTCACCGGTCACCATCTTAGTCCTGATACCGGCATTCCTGCAGGAAGCGACAGATTCTGCGATACCCGGTCTTAGTTCGTCCCTGATCCCGACATAACCGTCCCAGACAAGGGTGGGGACACTCACCCCGCCTACCGGGAGTTCACCATGGGCAAACGCGAGGGTCCGCATGGCCCTTTCAGACAACCGTGACAGCGGCTCAAGGTCAGGGGGGGCAGGGCTGCAGAGCCTGGCGACGAGTTCGGGTGCTCCCTTGACGAGGACTATCGTATGCCCGCCTGATACTATCGTGGTGGACATCATCTTCTTCCGGGAGTCAAAGAGCTCCTGCGACACCGGAGGGAAGTGCATCCGGAGTCTGGTAAAATCTATACCGGCCCGGACGAGCCACCGTAACAATGCGCCTTCCGTTGAGTTCCCGACCGCAACCACCCTCCCGTCCCTCGTTTCAAGATCAGCCGTGCTGTTGACAGCGGCATTCAGTGCTATCCAGCCTCCGGGTGTCCCCGGCACACCGGGGGGTATGCTGGCAGGCAGCTCGACCGAGGCCTGGACCACCTCCATGCGGTTCATCGTGAGAGTGCCGGTCTTGTCAGTGCAGATGACCGTGACCGACCCAACCGTTTCACAGGCAAGGAGCTGTTTTACAAGGCTGAAAGCCCGCGTCATCTTCCGCATCGCCAGGGCCAGCGAGATCGTCACGCTGACCGGGAGCCCTTCGGGGACCGCAACAACGATGATCACCACGGCAAGCATGCAGATGTTGAGGATGTACCCGGCTGTCTCGACAGGTGACCCGGAATACGCCCCGGTAACATATCCTTCAACGAGCAGGGTGGCCATGATGAGCGCAGCCATGAGATACCCGAACCTGCTGATGACCCTGGACAGGTCGAGGAGCTTGACCTGGAGCGGCGTCAGGGGACGGGTCTCTTCGTACAACGAGGCGGCAATCCTGCCTGAACGGGTATGATCCCCTACCGCCCCGGTGATCATTTTCCCCCTTCCGGCGGTTATCCAGGTCCCTTTCAGGACCAGCTCGTGCTGCCCTTTCCCAACCGGTTCGCTCTCTCCGGTGAAGGCGGCTTCGTCCACCTCCAAATCAAGGGATGAAAGGATGTAACCGTCTGAAGGGACTGCATCACCGGCTTCGAGCAGGATGATATCCCCGACGACGACATCCTTCATCGGGATGGTCACGGTGCTCCCACTACGCACGACCTTCACCCGGGTCTCGTCCCGGACGTTCTGGAGAGCATCAAACTCACGGTTGCTCCTGTACTCGGTCAGGAACGAGATCCCGGTTGCAAGGACAACAGCAACGATGATCCCGAGGGTGTCAAGAAGGTTCTCTCCCTGGAAGAGTGAAACAACAGCCGATAATAACACTGCTACGAGGAGAATACGGATGATGGGGTCGTTGAATTTCGCAAGGTACTGTCGCCACGCCGGAATGCGTCGCGGTGGCGTCATCCTGTTTTCCCCAAACTGCCCACGGTTCTGAGCGACCGTTGCAGGGTCGAGCCCGCCCTCTCCTGCATTCCCGATGAGGTCAGTGAGCGGGACCAGTCCGGGTGTTTCTGTCATTTCATCGGGACTGGTGGATATATCTGGTGAATGCATGGGAAGGGTACGCCCCGGTTGATATCCCCTGAAACGGGAAAACTGACTGAAACGGGTGTTCTGTGTTCTACCATCCTGTACGCCGGGTATTCCAATAAATGTCTCCCGGATACCAGGGCATCCGGGCCTGCCTTGTCCGGAGAATACCGCTATCCACAGGGCCTGCCCTTACGGGGAGCGCACCAGGGACATCGTGCAGGCTGCCTTCTCTTTCACCAGTCCCTCACCCATCACTTTATACCGTCCTGAAAGAGAAGCGTATCATCCGAATCGAGGGGGGATGCTGTAGTGATATCCGTACTCTATGCCGACCGTGACCCGGAACTCCTGAAAAAAGGAAAGACCTGTCTCGAAAAGACTGGTATTATTGCAGTCGATACTGAGACCACAGCCGAAGGTGCCCTGAAACGGTTCCAATCAAAACCGTACGATATTGTCGTTTGCGGGGACATGGCCGGAGAATTGGACGGGATACTCCTTCAGAGGTCGGTCAGGGCTGCCCGGAGGGTTCCCTTCATTTTCTTTTCAGGGAAAAAAGGGGAGGAGTCCTCCATCGAAGCCCTCAATAATGGTGCCGGTTACTACCTGACAAAGGACGACAGCGCTGAAGAAAAGCTCCCGGCCCTTACCCAAATAATCATCACTGCAACTGGAATCCAGGAAAACAGGCTGTTCCTCATGGATTTCATAACCGTCCTCCCCATCCCGACCTTCATCATAGACGGCGACCATGTCATCAGGTGGTGGAACCATGCCCTCGAAGACTACAGCGGGTTCTCAGCCGAACGGATGATCGGGACTTCAGACCACTGGAAACCGTTTTATGACCACCAGCGGCCTTGCCTGGCGGATCTGGTCCTTGACGGGGCCATCGATGGACTGTACCGGTTGTACAATGGAAAAAATCCCAGGATATCGCCGGTTACAGGGGCATACGAAGCTGCAGACTTCTTCCCATCGATAAAGGGCGGCACACTCCTCTTTTTCACTGCCGTACCGATCAGGTACGCGGACGGGTCGGTTGCCGGGGCGGTTGAAACGCTCCAGGACATCTCCCGGATCGGAGGTACCAGGAAAAACCCCGACCAGTAGGAAGCTTACCTCTGGATATTCCAGGGAACTGCAGGGTGAGTGCCTAACCCTGTATCAACAGGTATTTTCTCCTTTCATTTTTATTAATCACTCTAATCTTTGTCCGTGTTCTGCAGGGCATACAGGTCAACCATCAAGGCAATTTATCAACGGTTTTCATCGATAGCACGGTTTAAATAAAAAAACAAAAAAGAATCCTTATCTATTCCCAAATCCATAGCGGCTTAATGACGGGAGCCGATATACCTTCTGCCCGCTCCTTTCATGCGTGTCTTTTTTACTCAAATGAAGATGAATATTGGAATGCGGTAACCGCCTTCATCACAGAAGGCCTCGTGAAGAACGACCTGGTCCTTTTCATCGGGGATACTGCCGTCCAGGAGGAACTTATCACCCGGCTCAGCCATGATGCAGCCCGGGTCATCACTGGGTTGAAAAGTGGGCAGCTCATGCTCAGGACCCCCGAGGAGACCTACCTGAGGCATGGGGATTTTGACCCCGACCGCTGTGTCACCGATGTCCTGAAGTATTCAAGGAGAGCGATCGAACAGGGGTATCGCGCCTTCAGGCTTACCGGCAATGCCGAGTTCACCTCCAGGGATATTCCTGGCTCCAATCGGCTCATGGAGTATGAAAACAGCATCAACAACTACCTGGGTTCAATCAGGTGGCACTCTCTGTGCCAGTACAACCTCACGCAGCTCCCTCACGGACTGCTCCTGGAAGCTATCCACAACCATCCCTATGTCGTCCTCGGGGGGGTCACCAGGAAAAACCCCTATTACCTCGCGGTAAAGGGGGGCATCCATGAAAATACCGCCCCTTCAGCACTTTTATCACGCATGGATGCTCCCGCCGGGACAAGCGTCCAGGACAAGGGCGGGACCCGGCAATCCCGTAGCCCCCCCTGTTCCGACGCCTTCCTCCTGTCACGGGCACTCCAGGCGCTTCCCGGGAAGATCAGTATCCAGGACCGCGACCTGCATGTTGTATACAGCACATCGTCGCACATCCAACCCACGCTCACCGGACAGTCCGCTTCCCTGCCGTACTGCTACCACGCCATCATGGGCCGGGACTCCCCCTGCGATGCATGCCCCATGGAGGTCACGTTTGAAACAGGTCAACAGGCGGTCGGTTCCTGTCCCGTTCCTCCGGAGGGTGCAGCTGCCGAAATACGGACGTACCCCCTCACCGACAATGCCGGGCAGATCACCCATGTCCTCGAACACATAATCCCCGCCCACCACGCGCCACACACCGGCCTATACAGCCGGATGCCTGACCATACATACGAATACGCGCTCATGGCGGCGAATGCTGGCATGTTCCGCCTTGATACCATGCAACAGACCCTGTCGGGCGATGCTGCACTCCTCGGGACGCTTGGATATCCGACACTTGCAGGCAAGTCATCCTGGGAGGACATCTCGGGTATTGTCCACCCCGAAGACCGGGAAATCTTCATCACCACCTCTGATGACCTGCCACAGGACGGAAAGGGGTTTGTCTGTCATGCACGGCTTCGTTGTGCCTCAGGACAGTGGCTCGAGCTCGAGTTCCGTGGAAGGGCCTCGGTTTTTGGTCCCTCCGGGAACCCGGTCATCGTGACCGGTCTTGCCACCGACTTCGGACTGGTCAGTCCGGAACGTTCAGCCCTCCATGAAGCACAAAGGAAGATCTATCTCCTCACCACCGCCACCCGTCATGACATCGCCAATATTGTGACCGCCCTCCTCGCCTATCTCAACCTTGCAGAGGAGATCATCTGCGAAGAGGAAGCCGGAGAATTTCTCAAAAAGGGAGAATCACTGGCCCAGGCGGTGCGTGACCAGCTCCAGTTCATGAAGGACTACCAGGAGCTGGGTGTCCGCGGGCCGATGTGGCTTGACATCAGGGACGTGATCATGACCGCCGCCGCACTCCTCGAACACACCCTCGTGCAATTTTCCTTTTCTCTCCAGCCCGGCCTCGTCTTTGCCGACCCCATGGTGAGAAAGGTGTTTGCAAATATCTTCGACAATGCATACCGCCATGGAGGGCATGTCACCAGGATCACCGTCCGGGGATACACCACTGAGTCGGGATATTGCATAACGGTCGCCGATGACGGATGCGGGATACCCGCCGAAGAAAAGGAGACCATCTTTTCAAAAGGCAGGGGAAAGCATACGGGACTCGGCCTGTACCTGTGCCGGGAGATCCTCTCGCTTACCGGCATCTCCATCAGGGAGAGAGGAGAACCCGGAAGTGGTGCCTTCTTTGAGATCCGGGTCCCCGCCCAGGGATATCGGACCCTGGCAGAGGGTCAGGGTAGTACTCCCCCTCCACCCGGTTAGATCGGCCACACGAAAAAGGCACACCTCCCCGGGATTCCGGACTGGGCAATGCCGGTACCGCGGACACCGAAGAACACTTTCACCTTCCCCGCCGGCCCGGTTGAAGACATGACAGGGCGTCTTTCACTTGATGCACATGGACGGATCCGTGTTTGAGGACGAGAGAAAAAACCTCCAGGCAGTCTGGAAAGCCATACAGGGAGGAAACAGGCATATCATGGATATTTACGAGGCGAGCAGTCTCCTGCCATTCTGGCCCATGGCCCATACCTGCCTGCTCCTCCTCATGGAGCAGGGCTACATCACCCTGAATGACGAGTACGACCGTGCCGACCTGACCCTGAAGGGACGAGAAGCGATCGCGCTGCCGGATTTCAGCCTGGAACCCTCCTGAAGGACCAGCCACTTCAGGAGTGGAGGACGGGGGGACCGTAATCGTAATTGGATAGTGCAGACCACCTGTACTTCCATGTATCTCTCCCCGAGGGTGGTTATGACCATTCTCTGCCTCGTGCTTGCAGGCTGCCTGGCGGTTGCCGGTTGTACCTCGAATCTTCCCGTTTCTTCGGCACCGGTAAGGTCAGGTGCCGCGGCACCTCAGCAGGTACCCGGCGCAGCAGCTTCACAGGGGGCCATCCAGGCTCCCCAGCAAACGGCGGGTTATTCCGGGACGCAGGACGATATCATTTTTAGCAAGGCAGTACTGGAGTCAATTTCGTCGCTTGAGCCGCGGCTCCAGATGATCATGACCTCTTCGGAGGCCCTTGATGCAAGGGGTCTCCGGGAGAACGGGACACTGCTTGCGCAGGAGTCCGAGAGCGCGTATAAAACAATCAGTTCATTGCCCGTTTCCAAACCAGTGCAGCCGGTAAAAGACAATTATCTGAACGCTCTTTCGAAGTTCAGGGAGTCCGGGATGAAGATAACACAGGGGACTGATGCGATGGACAAAGGAGACATGGATACCGCCGACAGACTCCTGGCCGAAGCGGGGGAAGCAATGGCGGCAGGCTCCGAATTCCTCAACCTGACGGAAAACTCGGCGACTGATATCGGTTTCTGACACATTTCTCTTTTTGGTGAACCACTTCCCTGTTTCCCTCAATGGCCCTATAAAATCGGGTTATATTCATCAATCCGGATAATTTCATCATTTCCTGGTTTTTACCGGATACACTATCGGCCCTGCCCTCAGGGAGTATGATCATCCCATACGTTCATGCTCCAGAACAACATATATATCAGGACAGGAGATGCTCTGATTCGTCGTAATGTGAATGACAGGGATGAATTCGTTGTTGAGGAAGTAAACGAGACAGGAGAGCCGCAGAATGTCAGGATACGGTTACCAAAAGGCAGAAACAGGGAGATGTTTGCCTCCGCCGACCTGATGCTCGGCTCGAGCCATATCAGAGTCCGTTGTCATGACGGGGTAACCCGTCTCGGGCGGATCAAGGGAAAAATCAAGAAACGCGTATGGATACGGGAAGGGGACACCCTCATCATCACGCCATGGTCATTCCAGGACGACAAATGCGACATCCTCTACCGGTACCTCCCACCCCAGGTGGACTGGCTCAGGAAAAACCGGTACCTCTGATTTTACAGGACTGCCACGCAGCGGGTCCATTGGCAGCCATAGCAGGGGTCTCCGGGGAGGGCCTCCGGGACCATGTTTGAATGCTCATTGTGCGGAAGGTGCTGTATGGGCATGGGCGATTACATCGTCATAGAGGAGCAGACCGGACCTTTTGAATTCAGGGCATGTTGCGTGTCGACCGGAACGGAGTTCATCGCACGCATCGATGAGGACAAGAAAGAGCTGTTCTCTGACCGGAGCTGGCCGGACCTGCACCCAGGGGCATGCCCTTTTCTGCGGCCCGCCGGAAATGGCCGGATGGTCTGTTCCATCCATGAGTGCAGTCCGTCACAGTGCAGGGCGTTCAGGTGTGTCCTTTTTGAAGTCTGGTCGATGGACGGAGTGAGGATCGGGGCGGTTACCGGGGCCAGGGCGCTTCATACCGCCGACAGGGCCCTGCGTAGGACATGGGAGCTGGGCCTGCAGACCATCCCGTTCCACGGAACGGACATGGAGGAGCATATGGCAGCGTTTCTTGTGGAAAACGGCTACGAGATACGGCCCGGCACCCGCTGAAGACAGCGGCCATTTACCGTGGGCCTGAATACTTTTAAAAATCGTTTCTGGAGAAATCCGATGATCGGAACTGCAGCTGATGGAGATCTCTCATAACAGGGTGAATAAAAATGAAGATTTGGAGGAATTCAACAGATCCGGATGATCGTTTCTCCGGCTCAGGCAGGAAGCAACAGATTCTCGGGGATATCAGGCCAGGTTTTCACCCGGGATATCTCCAACTCTTCCGACCCGTCCGTCCTGGAGCCGGACCTTGATCCCATGGGGATGGAAAGCAGAGTTCGTGAGGATTTCCCTGACAACGCCCCGGGTCAGCCTCCCGTTTCGCTGGTCCTGTTTCATGATGATGTCAACGGTCTGGCCCGGCCGGACCTCCTTCCTGAACCTTCCATCGCCTTGCGCGGGCATTATCAAAAACCTCATACCCATTGGCCTCCGTCCCATATAGTTCCCATGCATCGTACACCCTTGCCAGCGGGCAGGGGATCGGTCAGACCGCAACATCTTCATTCCAGGGAAAAGGTACACAGGTGAGAGGGCATTCATGGACCGGAACCCGATGGAAGTATTTCAAAAAGAAGCCCCGGAGGTTGCCAGGGCATTCAACAGCCTGATTGAAGCCATGGTATCCTCCCGGGGACTTGATGGAAAAACGAAACAACTCATTTACATCGCCATGAAAGCATCAATGGGCGATGAACGGGCAGTCATGGCCCATCTACCCATGGCCATGCAGTGCGGGGCCACCCGGGAAGAGGTCAGGGATGCCATTCTCATGACCCTGACAGTTTCCGGGGTTCGGGGGGTTGTTTCCTGCCTGCCTGGTGCAATGGCGTTTTTTGACAGATCCTGACAGCACGTTGCCGGGTTCATGACCTGGACCCGGGTTTTGCAGATACCTTTTCAAAAGGACAATAGGGGCTGGAGGCTTATAATAAAAAGTACCATGCTTGCCCCGGCGACAACGGAATACCAGGATATCTACGACCGTTGCAGAATCCTTGCGCGGATCGGGACGCGTGGTGAACTGGGCGATGCCCTGGCCCGCCAGGTCTTGCACTTTCCCCAGTATGACCTCCAGGTCATAGGCGCAAGGATGCAGACAGAGATAAGAAAGCTCCCTCCACCATACAGGGAACAGGTCGCCCCTTTTTTCATGGAACAGGTCTTTGGTTCGCATCACCGTCTTCTTGCACTGCACCATGCGGGAGGGTGGGCCAGGATGCCTAATCCGATTTCAGACAGGGAACGGTTCGAGAAATTCTGTGCCATGGTCCCTGAAGGCTGCTTCTGCTGGGACGAGCGCGATGAAAACTGTTTCATCAGGTATGGCCCGATGCACCGGTTCTTTTATTACCTGATGGCTTGTTTCACGATGTTCGTCCTTGAAGAACCCGGTCATCCTGTAGGGACACCCTTCCCCGGGTCTTTCCGCGTAGAAAAGAAGGATGGTACCTTCATGTGCCCCATACGGGACAAGGAGAAAGAGGTCTTCTATTCAATATGCAACTTCTGTCCTGCGAAACAGAGTGAAATGCCAGCATAGAGGCTCTCCCCCGACAAATGGAAAACAGTCCCTGGTGTCATAACCTCCGGGCCTTTTTTCAGGAGCCGGGTTTACAGGGCCATTTCCTGGAGGGATGCCCGTCCGGTGACAGGATATAAGTGGTATAGAGGAGCAAAGAGGTAGGACTATCATTCCTCTCCGGGAGGCGTCCACAGCATGATTTCCGTCCGGTTCTACCGGATCTATGATATCGGTAAGGAGATTGACTTAAACCGCCTTGAGCAGGCCCTCGCCCGCTCTTATTTTACGGCACGGGCCAGTTTCCAGAGGATCAGACCGAAGTCCATCATCATGGAGGACCCCCCACTCTCGCTCCGTCTTCACCCGGTGCGGATTGAGCGCGATGGCAGGCTGTTCGACCTCGAGGTATTCGCACGGGTGTATGATATAGGCGCTATCAGCCTCTGTTTCATCTTCGAAGACAGGCTCTCTCCCCTGTCGGCCCTTGAAGACCTCGGAGTCCTTTTTACCGGGCAGGAGGGCCTCGATGAAACATTTGATGCCTATGTCGGGACCCTCTCCGAGATCCTCCTACCCCATATCAGTAACCTTGCGATAAACCACGTTTTTTTTGAGGACTATACCGTCTTTGTAACAGATCACCTGGACGAATCCCTCGACCCCGTCGTACTGATGCTCGGTGAACGGGTGCCCAACCTGTCACCCCAGATGAGGGAGGAAGTCCTGAAAAATGCTTTGAGTTATAGCACGGATGACCGGGTCATCCTTTCATGGGACCGTGCCCTTATCTGCGAACCCGGCCCGGCAACAGACCTGATCGACCTTATCGAGTATGCCACGGTCCAGGTCCTTGAACTGCGGTATTATGACCGTGAACTGTCCCGCCAGATGGAGAAGATGTACGATGACATCGAGCTCGCCGACAAGCAGATAAGCTTCCTGAGAATGAGGCGCTATCACGCCCTCATGTCCACCCTCATGGAGACCTATGCCGAGATCTCGGAGATAACAGAAAAAGTCAATAACCTGATCAAGGTGACCGAGGATGTCTATTACGCCCGGGTATATGCCCTGGTCCTCAAGGTCCTGCGCTCCGGACAGTGGTCAGAGTCCGTAAGCCGTAAGATCGAGGTCATACAGGAAAACTACTCGATGCTTTCTGACGAAGTCAGGATCCAGCACTCGAACTTCCTCGAGTGGGTGGTCATCATCCTCATTGGCCTGGAGTTCGGCCTCGGGATCTGGCAGGCGTTCAGGTAATCCCCCCCCTCAAGGAACATCCGGACAGCGGGGAACACGCAACGACCCGCCCCCTGGAAGACAGAGGGAAGATATCCGGGGGTTCCCTGTGGCGGGGTACATCATTCCAGCCGTCTCCGGTATGTGGCAATCCCGAGCAGGATCGCGAGGCCTGTAAAGATTGAAAGGGCAATGATATCGGGCCATATGACAGCGAGTCCCTGCCCCCTGAGTATGATGGACCGGAGGGCATGCACTGCATACGCCTCGGGATTGATGATTGTCATCCAGCGGAGCCAGTCCGGCATCCCGAGGACCGGGTAGAATGCACCGCTGGTCATGAAAAGGAAGAGGTTGAGGAATGCAACCGATGATGCATATTCCTGCTGGCTGGAAAAGCGGGATGCCAGTGCAACAACCAGGCTCGTGATACCGAGACTGATGAGAAACAGGACAAAGAACACGAGAATGTATGAATCTGAGGTGCGTATGACAGTGCCGGCTATCACGAGATTGACGATGAAGATGATTGTACCTGCCATGAAGGCCTTGATTGTACCACTCCCGATCGTCCCGAGGATGATGCTTGACCGTTTCACCGGGGTCACAAGGTAACCCTCGATTATCCCGAGTTCCCTGTCCCTGATAAGGGCGATTCCTCCTCCCATCATCGTTGTCATGAAGATCGCCATGACAATCACCCCGACACCGAAAAACTGGATGTATTCGGTACTGCCGTATATCCTGGACACGCGGACGGGGTTTTGTGCACCGGCCCCCCGCACGGCAGCTGTCACTCCGGCTTCGATGAGCCCGGGGACGACGTACTCCGAGCTGTCCAGGTAGAGCCTGACCTCCCTGCCAGGTGAGGTATCTGAGGGGAACACCACGTAGCCCATGATCCTCCCGGTCAAAAGGGCCTCATGGGCGGCTTTTTCCTGGTTGAAGATAGTTGTTGAGAACAGCACGGGGTCATCAGCCTGATGGTGATAGCGCATGAATTCAGATGCTGAGAAAAAAAGCGGCGTTTCGGTGATATATGGCTCCTCCTGGACTATTCCCACGGGAATACCGGTTATCGCTCCGCCCATCGCATTCCCGAAGACGATAAGGTACATGATGGGCATGAAAAGAGTCATGAAGATGACAAAAGGGGTGCTGAGAAATTTCTTGAAATCCCTCCTGAATATCGCAACCGCACCCCTCATCACCGTGACCGCCCCCGGTTCTGCGAAGAGGCGTCAGACGTACCCGGGGCGTCCAGTTTTTTCCCTGTAAGGTGAATGAAAACATCTTCAAGCGAGGGTGATCTGATCGAGATGCTCGTTACCGCGACCCCGTGGCGGTCAAGGTCCGCCAGGAGCCCGGGGACAAGCCTGCTGCCATGAGAGGCTGATATGGCGAGTACGTTTTCCTTCTTCTCGACAGACCTGACCAGATCATACCCGTGTATCATGGTCAGGACGGCCTCATCAACCCGGTCAATTCCGATCTCGATCAGGTCTTCAACGGGAACGGACCGCTTCAGGTTTTCAGGGGTATCAAGAGAGATAAGCCTGCCTCCGTCGATGAAGGCGATCCGGTTGCAGAGCTTTTCAGCTTCATCCATGTAATGGGTTGTGAGAATGATGGTTGTCTCTTCCTGGTTCAGAATGGCGATCTGCCGCCAGACCTCCCTCCTCGACTCCGGGTCAAGCCCGATGGTAGGTTCGTCAAGAAACAGGACAAGCGGGTGGTGGATAAATGCCCGTACGATCTCGAGTTTCC
>CAZGXZ010000042.1:0-15689 GCA_964530035.1 uncultured Methanoregulaceae archaeon | reverse complement strand
TGGCAGATGCGGGTCCATAAACGCCTTATCGATATCGATGCGGACGAGCGTGCCTTACGGCAGCTCATGCGCACCCAGGTCCCGAAAGATATCGGCATCGAGATCGTCCTCGAGAGCTGAAAGGGGGTCAGTGCAGCTTGCCTGCCCCTGCCATTTTTAGCCGGATAAAGGACAATTTATCCGTAGAAAGACTATTTATCCTGGTTTTTTTCGTAACGCTGTTCCTGCGGTTCTACGCCCTGGACCTGAAACTGTTCCACCACGACGAGGCGATCCACGCCTGGTTCTCGTACGAGATCCTGACCGGCGGAAATTATTCATACGACCCGATGTACCACGGGCCATTCCTCTATTATGCCACGACGGCGATGTTCTCCCTGTTCGGGGACACCGACCTCGTGGGGAGGGTTCTCCCCGCCCTCTTCGGGTCTCTCCTGGTCCCGCTCGTCTATGCCATCTACCGCCTGAAGTACCTGGATGGAAAAGCCGCCCTTGTAGCAGCCGTGTTTATCGCCTTGTCACCGGACATGGTCTACTTCTCACGGTTCCTGCGCCACGACATCTTCCAGATCTTCTTCACCCTGCTGCTCATTGTTGCGGTCCTCGCCTGGATTGAAAGGCGCAACCTGGTCTATGCCCTGACAGCAGGTCTGGCAATCGGCTGTGGCATGAGCTGCAAGGAGGACATGCCCATCCTGCTAGTCATCTTCGGCCTGTTCTTCATATGGATGGTCTGGAAAAAGAGGATCGTCCTTCCCGGGACATGGAAACGGGACGTCCTCGCAGGGGCGATAGTAGCAATAGCGGTCATCCTCTTCTTCTATTCCTCCCTCGGTACCCACTTCGAGGTTGTTTCCGATGCCGGCCAGCGTGCCATCACCCACTGGACCTCGATGCACGAGGAATGCAGGCTCTGCGGCCCATGGTTCTTCTACATCCTGCTCCTCCTCATCTATGAGATCCCGATCTTTGCCCTGGCCCTGTTCGGTGCAGGGGAGTTCCTGTACGGCAATGCCCATGTACGGAATTTAGCAGGGAACCTTGCCGCCCGGTTCAGGAAAAATGGTCCCGCCGGCGATAACGCCCGTGTTGAGGCTACCGTCGCGGCGGAAAAGCCCGTCCCGGCACCAATCGACAGGCCGGAGCTCTTCATGCAGTTCTGCCTCTGGTGGATGGTGCTTTCGATGGCGGTCTATGGGTATATCGGAGAGAAGGTACCCTGGCTCCTGATCCACCAGCTGCTCCCGGTTATCTTCGTCGCCGTATACCGTATGAGTACCTGGAAGGTCATCTACTCGGCAGTTGCCGTGATCTTCCTTGCAGGCATGGTCTGGCATATCGCCTTTGTCCCGGTGGATATCAGCGAACCCATTGTCCAGGTCCAGAACTCCGAGGACATGCGAATGGTCATGGACCTTATCGATGCCTCGGACAAGGTCGTCATCGCGTCCAAGAACTACTGGCCGCTCCCCTGGTACTATCGCGGGGACAGGTGGGATAAAATGATCTTTTATGGCCAGATAACCGATGAAGACACGATATACGAACAGGACGCTGACCTGGTGATCACCCACGACGAGGACTCCTACGAATCACTCACCGGGTACGAAAAACGGAGGTACAAGCTCGATTACTGGTTCTCGGAGTACGACCAGAGGGACAGGTACCTGGACTGGTACCTCCTCCGTGACGGGAAAGTCGGCTCCATGAACTTCGATGTCTTCGTACGGACACGGGGGACCGACGAATATACCAACCAGACTCCGGAGGGACTTCCACCTGAAATGATGGAGTTCCTGCCCTCTCCGGCACAGAACCCACCCGGGGCCTGAAGAACCCCGTTTTTTCCCAACCCTCCCGGGTCCTGGCCGACCGCCAATGGTTGAACGGGCAGGAGTTGGCGGTTTTTTTTCGGGAGGTCTCCTGTTGCCTGAACGGTTCCGGCAGCTTTAATACCAGCACTGGCGACCAGACGTGACGGTACACCATGCGGGACCGTGCGGCAGAACTTGCAGACCAGATACGCCACTGGAACAGGGAAGATGTCTATGAACTCCTCTCCATGGTCCGCGAACTCGATTCCCTAGCTGCTGAGCATTTTCCAAACGAACGGTTCGTCGACCTCTCCGCTCTCCCCACCGTCCCCATCCCGGATCTCGAAACCGGGTGTGTCCCCTATCCGGTATGGGCGATGGATATTCACGAACGCTGCCTGGTCGGTGACCGCGAGCTCTTTGTAGAGACACTGGAGGATATCCTGTACCGCCATCGTTCAGGAAAAGCCTGCGGTGAATAGCCTCCGGTCAACGGACATGAGATAAGGTGGACCGGTTCGGGACGCGGGCCTGCAGGCCCTCTTATGAAGGGTTGGGACTGCTGAAAAACGCTGGATGAAAAAAAGACTAATACAGTTCGTCCCACTTGTCAGCCTTGCGCCGGCGGTATAATTTTATCGCGATGAATATGATGACGAGGACAATGATGATGGCGGCGATGTACGGCAGGGCTTTCACGATGGTGCCGGTTATCGCACCGAACCCTCCCCCGATGACATTCGCCGGGCTTTCCTCGCCGATCTCCTTTTTCAGTGACTGCGCATCCGAAAGGACGGCCTGAGCCTTTAAGGACGCGTCTTCAGCCCTGGTGATGGCATCGTCATACTTCCCCTGGCTTATCTCGTCATTTGCCTGGGAAAGCAGTTCCGCTGCGGCGTCCCTCTTGATCCTGATGTTCTGGACCCTCGGGTCCTTGCTCATCGAGCGGTTGACCTCGAAATACGTGATATAGCCGTCTACCTCGTCAATCGTCGGGCGGACGTCGTTGATGACCTTGCTGGCGGCTCCCTTGCCGAGAAGAGTCCGGGCATCGCTGATCTGGGTCTGGGCATTCGTAAGGTACGTCTTGGCCTCGTTGAAGGTGGCTCCATCGGCACTTTTTACCGATTTGACCGCCTTGTTGTACATGGCCTCGGCCTCGGAAACATCGATCCCTTCGGCTGAACGCTGGTCTATTTCGTCCTTGAGCTTTTTCAGCTGGTCCTTGGCAAGGCTTATGCTCCCCTGGATCTCCACGGGGTTGTTTACGGTCCGCTCAACAATGGTCTCGGTCCCGGCAAGGACCTTGTTGCTGCCGGTGAGTTCTGCCACCCTGAGGATTTTCACCTTCTGGGTCGTCGGCACTGTTGGCGCTATGCCGTTCACGGTGACCGAGAGCATGAGACTGGACTTGCTGTAGGAGAGCTCCCAGCCGGAAAGGTAGAGATTTTTCCCGGTTTGCGAAGGCCGGGGGTTGTTCACCCCGTCCTGGATAAGGCTGTATGCCCATTTTGCATTGTCCAGTTCCGTGTTCATGACGAGCACGTCACCAGCCGGGAAGGTCTCCCCGTTGGACTCGATGAAATCTATCTGGTAACTGATGGTTACGTTTGTCTCGCCTGACACAAGGTCGCCGGAGGGGGTAACGGTGATGTTTCCTGTCTCGATGTTTGCCGATGCGACCGCAATGCAGCAGCAGGACAGGACAAGGACCAGAAGGATCTTATATGGTATTGCACCCATCGCGATCATTCATTCAAATAAGGGATCGACATGCTCATCAAGCCGTACGTTCCGCTTGTCGACGCTTTTTTCAACATCTTCCCTGGTCTTCCTGGCGATTTCGAGCAGATCAGTCACCCTCGGGGCATTTTTAATGGAAGAAAGGAGGACTATGGCAGCGACGTGGTTGCTTCCGACAGGATAGTCCCCACCCCGGACCTCCACACCTGCAATATTTTCCTCGACCCAGTTCTTCGCCTTTTCAATTCCTTTCCGGTCGAGCTGGTTCGGAGAACCGGCAACGAGGACCAGGGCGCGTTCCGCGGAGTGGTAGTCACAGGGAAGGGTCAGTCTTCCAAGCATGGCCCTCCTGACGAGAGAGAGGATGCGGGCGGTCTTGTCCTCCCCCATCAGCTCCTCCTGGGCCTGGTCGCGTTTCTTGAAGGACCCGGTCAGGCCGCCAATGGTCCCCATGATTCCCTTTTTCTTCTGGGACTGGGGATTCTTTACCTCGCTGACCGCATATCCGACCGAAGTGATCCCGCCCCCGCGTAAGGTATTGATGATCTCGCTCGCATCGACCACCATCTCGCCGACACCCATCTTGCTGACCTCACCGGCGCGGAAGAGGATCCCGAACCTCCTGACGATCTCCTCGTTTAAATACTCAAATGCGCCCTTTATCGACTCTCCCTCGTTTTTCCAGGCACTGTTGTCAAAAAGGAACGTATTGTCGGCTTCGTTTACCAGGGTTGACAGGCTCCGGGCAGCATTATAGGAATACAGCCTTCCTTCCTCAGGGGCAGGAAGGATGCCGAGGCAATAGATCGGTTCCTTGTAGATCTTCTTCAGGTGCCTCGCGAGAACGGGGGCTCCTCCTGACCCGGTACCGCCTCCCAGGCCGGCGACAATAATGAATGCATCGATGTCATGCGTGCCTTTCCGTTCTATTGCGTTCATGATGCTGTCGATTTCTTCGAAGGTGATGCTGGCGCCCATCTCGTTGTCGGTACCGACACCATGGCCTTTTACAACCGCCTGGCCGATAAGCACCCGGTCCTTGAAATCAATATTTTTCAGCCCGATGAGGTCAGTCCGCGCTGTATTAACGACGATACCCCGGAAACTGTCAGTTCCGAGCCGCTTGTCCTGCATGATAAAGCGGTCGACAATCTTTCCTCCGGCCTGGCCGAAGCCTATGAAAAAAACTTTCATGGTACTGACCCCAACCAGTCGAAACGTTCCGCTGCCATTCGATCCAGTCTCTCAAAAATGTAATTTTATATCCTCAAATACTTTCTTATGACCGACAAATGCCCATTTCCGGGTTCCTTGGTTCACATTGGCGGCAGTGTTCTTTATGTGGGTTAAAATCCAGTACTAGGAGTGCAATGAAAGTATGCATCCTCGGAGGCGGGCTGACCGGGCTCTCGGCAGCATATGCACTTTCTCCTGCCCACGAAGTGGATTTGCTCGAGAAACAGGAGGTCCTCGGCGGGTGCCTTTCATCATACCGGATCGGGTCTTACTCGATAGAATCCTTTTATCACCACTGCTTCGAAGGTGACACGGCCCTGTTGAAACTGCTGAACAGGTGTGGCCTGTCCGGGAAACTCGAGTGGCTCACCGGTTCCACGGGGTCATATGCAGGGGGCGTGCTCTACCCCATGACAACCCCGTTCGAGATCCTGAAATACCCGTACCTGTCCCTCACCGACACCTTCAGGCTTGCATTCCTTACCAAAAAAGCCGGGAAAATGCCGGTGGAGGACCTCGATGATGTGCCTGCACACACCTTCGTTACGGAACACCTTGGCCAGCGGGTCTGGGAGTCATTTTTTGAACCGCTCCTGAACAGCAAGTTCGGCGACAGGAAGGACGAGGTATCTGCGGCATGGCTTATCAGCAGGATTGCAATCAGGTCAAACCGGGGCCTCTCGGGAGAGCGTCTCGGATATGTCAGGGACGGGTTCCAGCAGCTGATCGACTCGGTGGTCAGGATTGTCTCGTCGCAGGGGTGCCGGATACTTCCCGGGGCCCCTCTCCAGACCATCGAACAGTACAAGGGCGGCTGGAAGGTGAACGGGGAACCCTATGACTGTGTCCTCTCCACCATCCCCCTCCAGGAGCTTGCAGCACGGGGCGGCCCGGTGATCCCACCCGTACCCTACCAGGGTGCGGCGTGCATGACCCTCGGTATTGAACGTGACGTCTGCAATGGCATATACTGGGTAAACATGAAGGACAGGGCACCGTACGGGGCCGTTGTCGCCCATACCAACTTTGTGCCTGTCAGCCGGTACGGTGAGCATATCGTGTACCTCGCCTCGTACTTCTCCGGGGAGCCCCGGGCTGATATCGCTGACCGGATGAAAAATGATTTCTGCACGCGGTTCGGCCTTTCAAAGGAGGAGATCCACTGGGAGCGTCTTGCAATCGACAGGTATGCCGGTCCCCTGTACGTGACCGGTTACCGCAGGATGATCCCCGGGTACGAGTCAAACGGGCTGTTCGTTGCCGGGATGTTCAGCAGGCCCAATTACCCTGAGCGCTCCATGGAGGGGTCGGTCAGGGCCGGCCTCGAGGTCGCTGACCGCATTCTCGGGAGGCTTACCTGATGGCAGAGGTCGCGGCTGTGATACCGGTCTACAACGATAAAAAAGCCCTTGAAACGGCGATACCGGAATCGATACGGGCCCTTTCGTCGGTCACCCATGACTTTGAACTCATCATTGCGGAGGACGGCAGCACCGATGGCAGTGCCGGGTATGTCAGGGAATGGGAGTCGAAGGACCCGAGGGTCAGGCTCCTTCATAGTGACGAACGTCTCGGCAGGGGCAGGGCGCTCAACCGGGCGGTTGGTGCGGCAACTGCGCCGGTATGCTGCTATTACGATGTCGACCTCGCAACCGGCATGGAGCACCTCCCGCAGCTTGTCAGGGCAATACGCGACGATGGCTATGACCTTGCCACGGGCTCGCGCCTCATGCCCGGAAGCGATATCGTCCGGTCAGGCAAGCGCGAGATCGCGAGCAGGGGGTTCAATTTTCTCGTAAGGCTCATTCTCGGCTCGTCCCTGTACGACCACCAGTGTGGTTTCAAGGGCTTCAACCGCGAACGGCTCCTTGCCCTTATCCCGGAAGTCCGTGATAATCACTGGTTCTGGGACACCGAGGTGCTCGTGAGGGGGCAGAAAAAAGGGTACCGTGTCCTCGAGTTCCCGGTGCGCTGGCGCGAGGGGAGGGGGACGACGGTCAGAAAAAACGACGTTTTCAAGATGTTCAGGGCGATCCTCCGGCTCTGGTGGCAGCTCCATGTATCGTAAGGTGGCGGCGGTTGCCTTCTCAACACTGCTTGCAGCCTGCATCATCGGTTTCATGCTCTTCAGGGTCTGGGACGACCTCCTCACGGCCCTCGTCCACAGCGACCCGCTGTTCCTTGCGTTGGCGGTCCTCATCTGCAGCATTTCCTGGTGGGTCAGGGGGTACCGGTATCAGGTAATCCTGGACGGGTTAGCCGTCAGGATCAGTCTCGGTTTTTCCACGGCATGCATCCTCATCAGCCAGACGGCGAACCTGATTGTCCCTGCACGACTGGGCGACCTCGTACGGGTCGTCATCCTGAAACATGAAAACAAGGCCACGGTCTCACAGGGGATATCCTCGGTCGTGGTGGAGCGGGTCTTCGACATCCTCATGGTCGCCATCCTGGGAGCCCTTTCCCTGCCCCTTGTCCTCGACTACCTTGATGTCCCGGACTGGTTCGTCACGGTCACGCTCCTCCCCATCGTCCTGGGCGTCGTGTTCTTCCTGTTCCTCCTTGCCGTGAAGGACCGCGAGTCCAGGAACAAGTACCTGAGGATCGTCCTCACCATGTTCAACGAGGTGCGGGCGGCATCCCTGTCCCTGAAAAGCCTCTTCCTCCTTTCAGGGACATCCCTCGTCATCTGGCTTCTCGACGCCCTGGCATGCGGTGCCGTCGTCGCGATGTTCGGCGAAAAAATCCCGTTTGTCGTCGTCATTCTGGCAGTCGTCATCGGCAACCTCGTAAAGGCAGTCCCCCTCACCCCGGGCGGTGTCGGGACGTACGAGCTCTCGGTGGCCCTTACCTTCCAGCTCGCAGGAGTATCGCCCGCAGTTGCGACCCTGATCGCGGTAATCGACCACCTCATCAAGAACCTCGTGACTGCGGCCGGGGGGATCATATCGATCTATGCATTCGGAGACTGGGTCCTCCCTGCCCTGAAAAAGACCATTGAACGGGGCCGGAATGGAGGGGAAGATGGCGGCGGGAGTTGAGACACAGCTCCTGTCCGTGGCGGGGTGGCTCGTCCTCGTCACCTTCCTCCAGCTGAGCCTGTATCCCCTGCTCAGGCGATGGCTTGGGGATATCGCTTTTCCAGCATCATTCCCTGTTTCACTCCTTGGTTTCACGCTCGTCTCATGGTATGCCGGGATGATCCACCTCCCGCTGCAGGTGGCACTCATCCCCTTCGCAGTGCTTGGCATCATCCATATCGTCTCCGGGCAGTACAGCAAGGAGGACCTCTCCCGTTACTGGCGCTACGAGGCACTGTTCCTGGTATTCTTCCTGTTCATGCTTGAACTCCGGTACCTCAACCCGGCGATATCCTCGACCGAGAAGTTCATGGACCAGGCCTTCATCGCCTCGGTCATGCGCCAGCCGGTCGTACCTCCCTTCGACCCCTGGTTCTCAGGCGGATACCTGACCATCTATTACTATCTCGGGTACTGGCTCGTTGCCGCCCTCGGACTCTGCAGCGGGGTGCCTTCGAACATCGCTTTCAATCTCGCCCTTCCCACCGTGCTCGGGACTTCGGCGGTTTCCGTGTACGCCGCCTCGTCCCTTGTGGTAAAGCGCTTCAGGTGGCTTCCGCTCCTTACGTTCATCATGATGAACCCCGCCTTTTTCTCCCTCCTGGCCCCGGAAAAAGGCCTGGGATCGGTATTCTGGGACAGCACCAGGACGATAACCGATACCATCCACGAATACCCCCTCTTTTCATTCCTCCTCGGAGACGTCCACCCCCACGTCGTCGGGCTCATGGTACAGTCCGCGCTCCTGATGCTGCTGTTTTTCGCCATTACGCGGTGGAACAGCCTTAGTATCAGGCAAAAGACCGCGACCGGCGTCACCATCGCCCTCGCCCTTGGCACGATGCTTCCGCTGAACACCTGGGACCTATTTGCCTATGCACCGCTGGTCCTTGCAACCGGCCTCTACATCGCCCTGACATCAACCGGACTGCCATTTTCACGGTGGCTGCGGAAGGGACCTGCCCGTCTTCCTTCCGACCCCGTGGCCGGGTCAGTCGCCGGCCACCCCCTGTTCCAGTTCTGGGTCCTGGTCCCTGCCGTTTCAGTCCTCATGTACCTTCCGTTTCTCTTGATGCTTGATACCGGCGCGGCGCAGGGGATCGGATGGGTCACCTCCCCGTCCAGTCCCGTCCAGTTCCTCCTGGCGCACGGGGTCTTCATCGTCCTGCTGACGGCTACACTCGTCCCTGAAATGAAAAAACGTCCCTACCTTCTCCTTGTCCCGGTCCTCATCTCACTGTGCGGGTACCCCGCAATTGGGATCGCAACCATTCCCCTGGTGTTCCTGTTTTCATGCAGGTTCCGGGACCCGGAACACCTCATGGCGGCTGCCGGGCTTATCGCACTGATCGTGTGTGAAATCGTATTCATCAGGGACAGCTTCGCCGGGGGCGAGTACTACCGGATGAACACGGTCTTCAAGTTCAGCTATGTCGCCTGGGTCCTCCTCGGGGTGTCCACGTTTATCGCCGTGGCACGGGCTCTTGAACAGCTCCGCCTCCCGGCCCCCTCCAGGCCATGGTCCGCTGTCCTGCCTGCCATAGCGGTGGCAGTCCTCTTCCTGGTCCCGCTGGTGGTCCCGATTGATGTCCCGTACGGTGAGACGAGGACCCTTGACGGGATGGCATACCTGGACAATGCCCACCCGGGTGATGCGGCGGCGATAGCCTATCTGAGGACTCTTCCCGGCAACCATACGGTCGTCGAGGCGGTGGAAGGGGACTATTCCTATTACTCAAGGATTTCAACCTTTACTGGTATTCCCACCATTCTCGGGTGGCCTTTCCACGAGGTGCAGTGGCGTTCCTCGACCGGGGACTGGTACGCCGAACGGACAACTGACATCGCATCCATCTACGAGGACCCTGACCAGTGCACGGCCATCATGGACAGGTACGGCGCGGACCTCCTGGTCGTCGGCGACCTGGAACAGGAGAAATACAATGTCCTTCTTCCTGAAACAGGACTTTTGATGGTTCATGAATCAGATGGTACAGCCGTCTACAGGCGCGGGACCTGAACAGGGATACCAGGCACGCGGGGCGCATTTGCAAAGGGTTTATCACCATTCCTGTTGAACTAATATGGCAACATCGTCCTCATGAACTGATGACTGATGAAGGGGTTTTTGACCCCTGAATGAGGTGATTCATGGCTGGTAAATATGTTAAATTTGAAGTCCCTGAAGAGCTCCAGAACAAGGCACTTGAGGCGGTAGAGATCGCCCGGGACACAGGTAAGATCAAGAAGGGTTCGAACGAGGCTACCAAGGCCATCGAAAGAGGCCTTGCAATCATGGTCGTCATCGGTGCGGATGTCGAGCCCGAGGAGATCGTCATGCACCTTCCGGCCCTCTGCGACGAGAAGAAGGTGCCCTATCTCTTCGTCAGCAAGCAGAACGACATAGGGACCGCGAGCGGTCTTGATGTCGGTTCAGCGGCTGCGGCAATCGTCAAGCCCGGTAAGGCCAAGGAGATCGTCGACGATCTCTCAAAACAGGTTGCAGCATTACGGGCGTGAGTGAGGCATGGCAGACGAAGCAACGCCGGCTGAAGTGATTGAAGTCATCGGCTCGACCGGGATGCACGGCGAGGCGATGCAGGTAAAATGCCGAATCCTTGATGGGTTGAACAAAGGCCGGATCATTACCCGGAACACGGTCGGTCCTATCAGGGAAGGGGA
The DNA here is from genome assembly GCA_964530035.1 of uncultured Methanoregulaceae archaeon. GTDB lineage: Archaea > Halobacteriota > Methanomicrobia > Methanomicrobiales > Methanospirillaceae > KLAP105. Next base: position 5,134 of record CAZGXZ010000042.1, on the reverse strand, counting down.
CGTACTCATGCTCCTTGAGACCGAGCGCGAGGCAAAGAAACTGTCCCGGAGGTGAGACCCATGGTCGAGACCTATGTCTGCAGTTTCTGCGGCGCATCCATGGAACCCGGCACCGGCAAGATGTTTGTCAGGAAGGATGGGAGCATCTATTACTTCTGCAGCACCAAGTGCCAGAACAACTTCCGCCTCGGGCGTGTCCCGCGGCGCGTTGCATGGACAAAAGCCGGACGCAAAGCCCGGGGCAAGGAGTGAGCCCGGACCATGGAACGCACGTTCGTCATGGTGAAACCCGATGGCGTGGCCAGGGGGCTTGTCGGTGAGGTCGTCCGCAGGTTCGAGAGCAAGGGGCTGAAACTCGTTGCGGCCCGCCTCGAAAGGATCCCGGAAGACCGTGTCACTGAGCAGTACGCCGAACACAAAGGGAAGGATTTCTTCCCATCGCTCAAGTCGTACATCATGAGCGGCCCGTGTTTCCTCATGGTATACGAGGGTAAAAACGTCGTTACCGTTGCACGCACCCTGATCGGTGCGACCAACCCGGCACAGGCCGCACCTGGCACGATCCGGGGGGACTTCGCCCTCGACATCGGCAGGAACGTGATCCATGGTTCGGATTCCGATGCAAGCGCAACACGCGAGATCGGCATCCATTTCAAGCCTTCAGACCTGGTCACCTATGCCCGGTCCGATGAAGGTCACCTGTACGAATAACCTTTTTTCTTCCCCACCGTGTCAGTGAAGGTTCCGGGGAAAAGCCCAAGCGTTCTTCACCATACCCGTCCCAGCTAGGAACAATGGTGCGACCTGACGACCATTGCCCCGGGGAACGAGAATACGGTATCAACAAGAACCGGATAGGCGGCCTTATCGACGGGGTCTATGCCATTTCCATGACACTTCTCGTGGTCACCCTCGAGCTGCCGAATGTCCATGGAAACATACCAAGCGGACCTCCCATCACCATCCTGCGAGGCCTCCTGCCGGACATCCTCCACTATACCGCCGCGTTCCTCATCCTCGCTGGGTTCTGGTACCTCCACCACCAGCGTTTTTCCTGCATACGATGGGTGAACCGGAGGATCCTGGCCATCAACCTGTTGTCCCTGTTCTTCATCACCCTTGTACCCTTCACGACGAACATCGCAGGCAACTACCCGGCTGACCCTTTCGGGACCATCCCGTTTTCGGTTAATATCCTGGTGATCGGCCTGCTCTCACTGTGGGAATGGTACCATATCCGGCACAACCCCTGCATCCTGGACCCCGGACTCGATCGCGAGGTTATGCGTTTCGAGGGTGACGCAGTGCTGGTCATCCCGGCCGTTTCAGTGATTGCCATCATCATCGCCGCCCTCGGGATCCCCTTCAGCGTCGGAGTCTATTTCTGTATCATCCCCATCATTGCATGGATGTACTGGAGAGAGGTAACCGGACGGATGCCTGGATAAAAAAATTGAGAGCGCCACGTCCAAATCATAAAGAGCCTCCGGATCCCAACGAAAACTGTACGGGTACAACAGGGGGAAATTCCTGGAATGTATCCGGAGAGCCCTATGCAGGTCGCAAACCTCAGCCGGTCAAGCACGCTCTACACGGCAAACAGTTATCTCGTCACCGGGGACTGGAACGCGTCAGATGACGTGATAACACTCATTGACCCCGGCCGTGACCCTTTGGTGCTGGACATGATCAGGAACCGCGACCCGGGACGGCGGTACCCCGTGGACCTTGTCCTGCTCACCCATTCCCACTATGACCACGCCGCGCTGATACCTGCGATCAGGGAGGCTTTTTCACCGAGGATCCTCGCGGCAGACCCCGCGGCCTCTTCCGGCGGTAATCCTCTCAAACAGGGCGACCTTCTCAAGATTGGTGACGTGATGGCCGAGGTCCTTGCAACACCAGGACACAGCGATGACTCTGTCTCGTTCTACTGCGAAGAAGGCGGCGTCCTTTTTGTCGGTGATGCACCCCTTTTCGGACCTGATACCCTTGAGGAGAACGCACGGCGGCGACTGGTCGCGTCCCTCGAGGAGATGGTCATCCGTGATATCCGTACCATTTACTTCGGCCACGGGGAGCCCCTCAATACCGGCTGTCGCGAATTCCTTGCATCCGCCCTGCGCAGGCTCCGGAACGGCGGCGGGGCAGTGCCGGGGGGGGTGTCATGATCACCTGCGGCGCCCAGCTCGGTCCCGTATGGGAGAATCCTGAGAAAAGCCTTTTAAAGGCAGAAAAATTCGTCCAATCAGCCGTTACCGGTGGTGCCGAGATGGTCTGTTTTCCCGAGCAGTATGCAACGGGGTGGGACCCTTGCTCGACGGAGCATGCTGAGGAGACGGGAGGGCCGGTATCACGGGGCTATTCGGCCATGGCCCGGGAGCACGGGATATGGGTCATCGGTTCGGTCCGGGAGCGTAACGCCGGGCTTCTTATGAATACCTGCCTGGTATACAGGCCGGACGGGACGCTTGAAACGAAGTATGCCAAGGTCCACCCGTTTTCTCCTGCCGGTGAGGACCGTTGGTATGCTCCCGGGGATGACATCGCACTCTTCCGGGTGGGGGACCTTGTCCTCGGTGTTGCAATATGCTACGACCTCCGTTTTCCCGAGCTCTTCAGCCTGTACCGGGACGCAGGAGCCGATGCGGTGATCGTGCCGTCTGCATGGCCAGCGGAACGGCTCGGACATTTCACGCTGTTTGTCCGGGCCAGGGCCTGCGAACAGCAGATCTACGTGTTCGGGGTCAACACGACCGGGAAGACCCCGGTAGACATGTATAGCGGGGGCTCCCTGTGCGCAGGGCCTGCGGGGGAGGTCGTGGCCGGCGCTGGTGACGGCGAGGAGCTAGTCTGTGCAGACCTGCTCCATGACTGCGTTCAGGCGGCCAGGAAGGCTTTTTTTATCAGGGGTGACCGGAGAGATGATTGTTATGCCCGGATCCGTGGAACCTTATGACCGCCGGCTCATGATGGCCGCCTCCCGGAAAACCGTGCTTATCAAGTCATGGGAAAGCGCATACTGTTCCCATGTACGATCTCGTCTGCGTTCACTGCGGAGCCGTATATCCACCTGATGAGATCATATACAACTGCCGCAGTTGCGGGCACCTCCTTGCCGTCCGCTACCCCCTCGATGAAATATCAATAGACAGGAAGGCCTGGGACAGCCGGCCGTTGTCGGTATGGCGGTACAGGGAGCTCCTGCCAGTCAGGATCCCACCGGTCACGCTCCAGGAAGGGGGCACCCCGCTCTATCACCTTGAAAAGATCGGGAAGGAGATCGGGATTCCCGGCCTGTACGCTAAACACGAGGGGATGAACCCTTCGGGCTCGTTCAAAGACAGGGGGATGACCGTCGGGGTCTCGATGGCAATCCAGCTCGGGAAAAATACCGTTGCCTGCGCGAGTACCGGCAACACGTCCGCAAGCCTCGCGGTGTATGCGGCACGGGCAGGGATCCCGGCCGTCGTCCTCCTGCCGGCGGGAAAGGTCGCACTTGGCAAGGTTGCCCAGGCCCTGATGCACGGTGCCAGGGTCATCTCTATCAAAGGTAACTTCGACCGGGCGCTCGAGATGGTCCATGACCTCTGCCTGAGCCACGGCCTGTACCTCCTCAACTCCATCAACCCCTTCCGGCTCGAGGGGCAGAAGACCATCGGTTTCGAAGCAATAGACCAGCTCGGCCAGGTCCCGGACCGGATCGTCCTCCCCGTCGGAAACGCCGGGAACATCTCGGCGGTGTATAAAGGTCTCCGCGAGCTTGAATCCCTTGGTTTTATCGACCGGCTCCCGATGATGACCGGGGTGCAGGCATCCGGCTCGCAGCCGGTGGTCAGGGCTATCCAGGACGGCCTCCCCGAGGTCATCCCCGAAGGCAACCCCGAAACCGTTGCGACCGCGATCCGGATCGGCGCTCCGGTCAATGCAGAAAAGGCGCTGACCGCCATCCGTATGACCGGGGGGACCGCCCTTTCAGTCACTGATTCCGAGATCCTCTCGATGCAGCGTGACCTTGCCCGCAAGGAAGGAATAGGGGTCGAACCTGCATCGGCAGCCTCGGTAGCCGGGATCAGGAAGATGGCGGAATCGGGCCTTCTTGACCGGGATGAAAAGATCGTATGTGTCGTGACCGGCCACCTCCTCAAGGACCCGGAGACGGTGATTAACCAGTGCGAACCTCCTGTCGTCGTGGATGCAGATATTTCGTCCCTCTTGTCTGCCTTGCAGCTCTGATGCTTGCATGGCCCGTCACCGGGCTTTTTGCAGACTTTACGGTTGCTCCCAACGGGACACTCTACCAGGCCACGGTTGAACTTGAACAGGTCGATCGGTACTCCCTGTATGATACCGGCGTACTGGGAGAACGGGTTCCCGCTCAGGTGACGGGGCTGACGCTGTCGCAGGAGAACAGGACCGTCCCTTTCAACCGTTCCGATCCCTTCACGATCATCTTTCCGAAAGGAAATTACACGCTGTCCTACTCAGGAACAATCCGCGACAACCATATGCAGCAGGTCTTTCCCAGGCCCTACAATGTGACAATCTCCCTTCCACCGGAATTTGATATCAGGAACCCCCTCATCGGGATGATCTCTCCCCAGGGGGGCAGGGTCTCGACCGTCCAGGGCAACGTGACCCACATCGCATGGGACCAGGTCCGGTCCGTGGAGATACGGTTCTACGACCCGGCACGCGAAACCATTCTCTACCTCTTCGGGAACTTCTGGATCATTATCGCGATCGTACTCCTCTTCCCGTTTCTCATGACCTGGAGGGGACGCAGGTCCGGCTGACTCCTGCACAGGGGGGTCAGGAGCAGGGCTGAATCCGGTGTAACGGAGAGGGACAAGGGATTAGCCGATGTGGGTGGCTTGAACAACCAAGGCCTTCCAGGCCTGACCTGCACGTACTGTTTTTCCCCCATGTTTTTTGCCAGCCGCGAGCTATTTTCATTACAGGGTGGATCAAAGGTCTGTCGGTATCCTGCTGATGCCTGGGTCCCTGAACGGTGCTATCCCAGATGTGTGGACGTTTTACTCTGTCGGTGACGATCGGCCTCTTCGAACGGTTCGGCATCCCAGAAGTCCCTTTTGAAGTAATTCCGAGATACAACATAGCCCCTGCCCAGAAG
>CAZGXZ010000041.1:0-15789 GCA_964530035.1 uncultured Methanoregulaceae archaeon | reverse complement strand
CGGAGGTGACACCATTGCAGATATTCAGGACCGCACCAAAGGGCTGGTCGCGGCAGCGGCTTGTTATTGTCAGGGAACCCGCTTCACCGATGCTTGCAAGGGCTTCCCCGCGAAAACCCAGACTTCTGACCGCAAGCAGGTCGCCATCGTCGCGGATCTTGCTCGTTGCATGGGGAGTGACTGCAAGGTGGAGCTCTTCAGCCGGGATACCGCAGCCGTCATCTGTCACAGCAATGCTGCCGATCCCCCCTCGCGAGGTCGTCAGCTCGATGAGGACGTGGCGGGCCCCGGCATCAAGCGAATTCTCGACCAGCTCCTTGACGACCGATGCCGGGCGTTCGATAACCTCTCCGGCAGCAATTCTGCGGATAACTTCGTCAGGGAGAAGCCTGATGGAGGTGTCCTGCCGGGACATCACCCCTCCCCCCGCTTGAGGATCTCCCGTAACTCGTACAGAAGCGAAAGGGCGTCCCGCGGTGCCACTTCGTCCGGGTTAATCCGGGAGAGGCGTTCGACAACGGGGTGAACCGTATCAGGCTTTGTCTCTGGAGTAACAAGCAGCAACTGGGTATAGCATCTTGGACCCGGACCCGTGGTTGACCCGGTAAGCCCTTTTTTCAGAAGCTCCTCGGCCCTTCGGATCACGCTGCGTGGGACTCCGGCAAGGGCTGCCACGTGGATCCCGTAGCTCCTGTCGGTGGCCCCCGGGATGAGCCTGCGAAGGAATACTACATCTCCCCCCGTCTCACGGACGGCAAAGTGGCCATTCCTTACCCTTTTTAAATCCCTCTCGATGCCTACAAGTTCATGGAAGTGAGTTGCAAACAACGTCTTCGGCCCTGAAGGCCCTTTTCCATGGAGGAATTCGAGAACAGCCCCTGCAATCGCAGAACCGTCGAGGGTGCTGGTACCCCGCCCGATTTCATCCAGTATTACAAGACTCCTTTCAGTAACGCTCTGGAGGATGGTTGCAAGCTCGGTCATCTCGACCATGAACGTACTCTGGCCACTTGCAAGGTCGTCGAATGCACCCACCCTGGTGAAAATCCTGTCGGCGACACCGATCGCTGCATGCTCCGCAGGCACAAATGAGCCTGTCTGGGCCATGACGACCGTCAGCGCAACACTCCTCATGTATGTTGATTTCCCGGCCATGTTCGCCCCGGTGATGATGAGGACCTGGTCGCCTGAACTGGCAAGGTCTGTATCATTCGCAACGAACCTGCCGGGTATGGAAGGTTCGACCACCGGGTGGCGTCCTTCCCTGATGACGATCCTGTCATTTGGGCTGACCACAGGACGGGTGTAGTTGTTTTTTATGGCGACCGTCGCAAGGGACGTCAGCACGTCGATCATGGCTATAGCCGCTGCAATTTCCTGGAACTGGGGAATATAAACCCTAATATCCTTGATGATCTCCCCAAAGAGATCCCGTTCAAGACGCAGGACCCGTTCGTCTGAGCTCGATAAAAGTTCCTCTTTTTCCTTCAGGGACTGAGTAATGAACCGTTCTGAAGATGAGGTGGTCTGACGCCTCTCATAGTCATCTGGGACAAGGTGGAGGTTCGGCCTGGTCACCTCAATATAATACCCGAATACCGAGTTATATCCGATTTTTAAGGACCTGATGCCGGTCCGTTCCCTTTCTGCCTGCTGAAAACGTGCTATCCAGTCTTTTCCCCCTGATATAACCTCCCGGAGGCTGTCAAGCTCTGCGGAATACCCGGGGCGGATAAACCCTCCATTTTTAACCGACGGAGGCGGGTCATCTGCAATCCCCCTCTCGATTAAAGAGATAACCCCGCCCAGTTCATGGAGATGTTTTTCTGCATCAGCTATGAGGCATCCCTTGTTCTCTGCATTCGTTATGACTTCTTTTATTTCAGGAACGGTCCCGAGGGTCTTTTTAAGGGCAATAAGGTCCCGGGGCGTGGCGTTGTTGTATCCGATCCTCCCTGCTATCCGTTCGATATCAGCACAGGATTTGAGAAGTGAATGCAACCGCCCGGAAACAGCCATATTATTGTAAAGAAATTCCACTCCGTCAAGACGTGCGACAATCCCTTCAGGGTCTGCCAGAGGGGTGATGATCCACCGCCTGAGCAACCTTCGGCCAGGTGATGTAACGGTCCTGTCCAGGACGGAGAGGAGAGTCCCTTCACTCCCCCCCCTGATGTTTCGTATGATCTCCAGGTTCCTCAAAGTCGTTGCGTCAAGGACGAGGTGGTCATAACGGAGACGCGGTTGCAGCGAGGTAATATGGTCAAGGGATGCGGACTGGTTGTTTTTTGCATAACAGAGCACTGCCCCCGCTGCCGTAACTGAGGCCGGGCATTCCTGCAGTCCGAAAACATCAAGCGAGCTGACCCTGAAATGGTCCTGCAGGACCTGGAAAGCCACCTCTCCTGTAAATCCTTCGTCATAAGGAAATAGTACACGCCTGCCGTCACTGCACATTGCCCTGACCATTTCGATCTCCGCTGATGGAAACAGGCATTCAGCAGGTCCGAACCGGGCAAGTTCTGATAGAAGACCTGAACCTGAGCTGTCCATCGGAGCCCTCGTGGTGTGGAACTCCCCCGTCGTGACATCGAGAAATGCCAGGCCCCACTCCCTGTGGCCCCTGTCCGGGAATCCTGCCATGAGGTATCGGGCATCCGGGGACGGTATCATACCCTCGTCGAGGACCGTCCCGGGAGTAATGACCCTGACCACCTCCCGGTGGACAAGCCTCCCTTTTCCCGCTTCCCCGACCTGGTCACAGACGGCTACCTTGTAACCCTTTTCTATCAGTTTTGATATGTAACCGGTCGCTGCATGGTATGGCACTCCGGCAAGGGGCGTCCGCTCGCCCTCCGTATTCCTTGAACGCGATGTCAGAGTCAGGTCAAGTTCACGCGCAACGAGCTCGGCATCACTGTCAAAGGTCTCGTAGAAATCACCGATCTGGAAGAAGAGTATGGCATCGGGGTACTGCCGCCTGAAGCGGTAATACTGCTCCATAGCTGGCGATAAACGACGTTTTTCGCCAGCCAGACCTGCAGGCGTAGTAACTGTGTCACCACTCCGTTCTCCCGCCATCGTTCCCCTGTACAATCCCACCGGAAACAGAAAGAGATAGCGATAGTCCCCGAATAACCAGCAGGGTCATGGAAGCGCAGGTCTCTGAAACGAGCTATTTTAGCATATGCAGGGAGAGGTTTCCCTATGTCAGGTGGGTACAGGCTCCTTGGCGAGAAAAGTCCGTACCTTGTGATGCACGCGGGGAACCCTGTTGAATGGTACCCTTGGGGAAATGAGGCATTTGAACGAGCAAAAAGGGAGGAAAAGCCTGTATTTCTTTCAATAGGGTATGCGACCTGCCACTGGTGTCATGTCATGGCCAGGGAGTCCTTTGAGAACCCTGAAACTGCCCGTCTTCTCAACGACACGTTCATCTGTATTAAGGTCGACCGGGAGGAGCGGCCTGACCTTGACCACTTCTATATGTCTGTCTGTCAGATGATGACCGGTACCGGGGGATGGCCGCTCACGATCATCATGACAGCCGGACGCGAACCGTTCTTTGCCGGGACATATTTTCCCAACGAACCACGGTTCGGAAAACCCGGGTTCAAAGACCTGATAGCCAGCATAGGTGCCCTCTGGAAGGAGCGCCGAAAGGATGCCGTGATAACCGCAGCACGGATCAGGGAGGTGATGGTCGCATCAGCAGGGCATACTCATTCCGGGCAGTCACCAGTGTCCGCAGACCTCCTCCACAAGGGATTTGAGGAACTTGGTCGTGCCTTCGATCCACTATACGGTGGTTTTTCCGGGCCTCCCAAGTTCCCATCCCCCCATACGATCAGGTTTCTCCTGGCATATTCCCGGAGGTTCAGGTCAGCGGCCGCCCTTATGATGGCGGAGAAAACACTCCTTAATATGGCGGCAGGAGGGATTTACGACCACCTGGGGTATGGATTCCACCGTTATGCCACTGATGTCAGGTGGAACGTACCCCACTTTGAAAAGATGTTGTATGACCAGGCCCTCTTCGTCCTGGCGTACACAGATGCGTTCGCGCTTACCGGAAAACAGTTTTACCGCAGGATTGCCCTTGAGTGCATCCAGTACGTCGCGACAGCCCTTAAGGATCCTTCAGGGGCCTTTGCCTCTGCAGAGGGTTCTGAAAGCGAAGGTGAGGAAGGCCGCTTTTATCTCTGGAGCCCGGAGGAGTTTGATAACGTTCTCGGGCCGGAGGACTCTGCAGTGGGAATGGCTTTTTTTCATCTGGGTGAGGAACAGGTAACACCTGGTCGACCTGATGGCGGGGCTTCATTCATCCTTTTTACCGATATTCCCCCTCTCGATGGTGCAGGGCTGCCCCCCTGCCTGGATGACATCAGGCAACGACTTTTCGAGGCGAGAAAAAGGCGGCCCGCACCACTTCTCGACGACAAGATACTGACTGACTGGAACGGCCTGATGATCACTGCCCTGGCACGCGCCTCATCTGTCCTGAACGACTCCAAATCGCTTGAAATGGCAGAAAATGCAGCTATTTTTCTGATTTCTCAGGTAAAAGACAAGAAGGGCGGGCTCCTGCACCGTTACAGGCGGGGTGAGTCCGGGATTAAGGGCGTCGGTTCGGACTATGCGTTTCTGATCAACGGGCTCCTTCACCTCTACGAGGCAACTCTCGATGGTAGATATCGCCGGGAGGCAGAACAACTTGAGCGTGAGTTCACCCGTCGGTTTTCTGACCCCCTGGGTGGCGGGTATTACCTGTCCGCTGAGGACGCTGATGATTTACCCGTCCGGCAGAAGGAGGTGTATGACGGGGCCATCCCGTCTGTCAATGCGGTCATGCATGAGAACCTGCTCCTCCTCTGGCATCTTACAGGAAATGAGGAATACCGTTTTAGGGCTGACCAGACCACGAGGGCAATCCTTACCCTTGCGAATAAAAATCCCGCAGCATGTGCCCATTATTTATGTAACCTGTTCAGGCAGGACGCTGTACCTGTTCACGTTACCATACAGGGCAGATACGGCTCTCCAGAACTGAAGGCTTTCCTTCGTGCCTTTCACACGGTGTGGAATCCAGGCGCAATAGTGGAACTTGAGGACAGACCGGATGGAAAAAAGACCGTTGCGGTGTCCTGCACTCCGGATGGCTGCACGACCCCGGTTGAAAGTCCTGAACGCCTGATCAGGATGTTGGATGTGGAATATGGATGAGTGCCGGTATTCTTTACATATTTTTGAGCGCGATAAGGTCCTTGACCCCCACCAGTTTCCATACGATAGACCGCTCTTCAAGGGCAATCGCTTCCGGCGGGTCCTGAGGAGAATGTCCGAGGGCGGCAAGGACATTTTTAGAAAGATGACGGGATGTGATAAGGTTTACGAACCATTCGCGGACCATTTTCTTTTCTATCGAGTCCTGGACTTCCTCGAGGTACCCCTGAAAGGTTACAAACATGTAACAGGACATGTCACACGAGTATTTCTCTACTTCCACTGATACATACGGGCTTTTTTTGAATAGTTCCAGTTTCTTCCCGTATTTTGTTGAGAGGAAGTAGAGAAACCTGCCATCAAAGACATACAGAAACGGTGCAATATACGGATATTTTTCACCCTGAAATGCAATCCGTGAAACATACCCCTCCTCGATCAACCGGTCGTACTCAACCTTGTCCATTTTCGGGATCTTAACAATCTCCATACTCGTCCCATCTGCATTTCCAGAGGTGTGTAATAAACGTTGTTAATTTCTATTCACGGCGTTTTCAAATAAAAATTATTTATAACGGATTATTTTTCCTCTTCAGGGGATATCACGGGATACCCTGCCATAACCCATGCTGTCATCCCGCCAAGGATGTTGGTCACGTGTGAAAACCCTTTACGTGCGAGGATGCTCGCTGCTATACTCCCCTTGAAACCTGCGTCACAGATACAGGCCAGGTGCTGGTCACGGGGAAGCTGCCCGGTCTTTGCAGGCAGCTCACCCACGTATATCGGGATGGAACCCTTGATTGCTCCCACCCGTCGCCTGTTTGCAGCATCACGCACATCGAGCACAATGAGATTTTCGTCACCAAGGTGTTGGTGAAGTTGCCCGACTGACCATGCGCCTGTCATACCTGTCGGCAGCGCTGCCCTGGACCAGGCGGTAAAACCTCCGGCAAGGTATCCTTTTACATTGTCATACCCGATCCGTATCAGGGCGCGAAGAATTTCGTCAGGGTACTGGATCCATTCATCGACGATCAGGACGGGGTGTTCATAATCAAGGAACCATCCCGAGAAGGTGGCTACCCCATCCCGCCAGATGGAGAAACTTCCAGGAATATGCCCCGAAGCAAAAGAGGTAGGGGAACGGATATCGAGGATCTGGGGGGACCCCGCAAAGGATGCTACCTCCTGCGGAGAGTAGGCAGTAAGGACAGGAAGCCGTTTCAGGACTGGCGCACCATGCTGGTTATACTCCTCCATCTTCCTGAAATATGGGGGATAATGGTATTTTTGCCGGGTCTTCCGGGATATAAATCCCGGACGGTCCAGCTGAAGGTCAGGACTGGTTCGCCTTTCATACCCTGCCGTGGTATAGGGATGGTCCGTGATCGCTGTCCCACAGACAGACCCTGCTCCATGCGCGGGGAACAGGATGAGATTATCACCAAGCGGGAGGATCTTCGAATGGATGCTGTCATGTAGGATCCCCGAGAACTCAGCTGTCCTTTCAGCTCCGTAAAAGTCGGTGCGACCCGTATCCCCGGCAAAGACGGCGTCTCCTGTAAAAATCGCGATGGGCACATCAGAAACGGCAGTATCTTTCAAGACGAGTGATATCGACTCAAGAGTATGTCCTGGTGTTTCAAGGACCGACAATGTTACCGTTCCGAACGAAAAACTATCCCCTTCCTCCACTGGTTCACCATAGGAGAAAGGGAATTTCTGCCCGTGGAATATCCTGGCACACGTTGAGGAGGCAAGTTCCGTCGATCCGATCACAAAGTCCTCATTCCGGTGAGTCTCGAAGATATGTGTGATCGATACCCCGTATCTGGCAGCATAATCAAGATAGATGTCTACATCCCTTCTGGGATCTATGACCGCGGCTGTTCTGCCGGAACCGACGAAGTATGAGAAATGTGCAATCCCTTGAGAAATAATCCGTTCGATAATCATAATGCCCTTCCACAGCAGTGAATTGCCGGCTTGAATGTATCCCTTTTACGGTCAGGGCAGGCACCTGCAGATCAGGTGGGTTTAATGGAGACATAATCTGCCCTGCCTTTGTGGCCTTTCCTGTCACAAAGGACGGCAAAATTATTTATAGCGGCTTTTTACCGGGTTTTAAAAGGGATAAGCCCGGCTGATTTCGTATTCGTACGTTTCAACAGGGTTCCCGAGACCTTGGAAACAAGCGGGCCCGATAACCTGCTGCCGGCAGGTACCGTTGCATTTACACTACCATTTGTGAGAGTGGGCAGAGGCGTCATAGCAGTCAGTGTCTGTGCCCACTGTTTATCATTATCATCCCAGATCGTGGGGAGGCGAATCGTTGGAGAACACCCACACGATGCCGCTGAAACGGGAACTGCGACCGTAAAAAGCAACAGTGCCCCTGCGAGAAGGAGTGCGGTAGAGGCGGGTTTCATGGATCTCCTTTACATTCGAGACCTTATCAGGTTATTGCCTGTGGGATCAGGCCACCCGGGCTTATCCGTAGGTTACCTGCAGGAACCCCAGGGAAGTCTCTACAGATTATTCGGTACCTTGTCATGGGCTCAAAAGGTAAACTGAAGAAAAGAAATTATTTAACCGCTTTTTTAAACGGTAAAAAAATCATAGACCTGGAACCTGCAGGTTTGAAGGACACCGATGATACCTTGAACATAAGGGTGTTGCCCATGGTTCCCCCACTCATGGCCTTGTATTGGGACAGGCCCTGGCTGGCAGTGGCCATGGTGCCGGCCAGTGTTGACGTGTCGGGTGTGACCTGGGACCATTGGACCCCCTTGTCCCAAATAGTAAGCCCCCGGTCTACCTGGGAACCGGAACACCCGCATGATGCCGCAGAAACGGGTATTATGATCATGGTGAGTACTACCACCCCGGCTGCGAGGGTATGAACGTATGGGACAGGCATGGATCATGTGTTCTTCTCCGCAGTTTATCTGGCTGTCGCCGGGTGGAAAGGAATTCAGGTGCAGCCGGTGTGTTCCATGAGGATCCTTATGCCGATAGCGATCAGGATAATGCCTCCGATAATCTCGACACGCTTTCCGAGGGAATCTTCAAGCCTGTTTCCCAGCATCACTCCGCATACCGATAGTAAAAATGCCACGAGCCCGATGACCACGCTTGACACAATGATGTCAATTCCTGCAAATGCGAAGGAAAGCCCCACGCCGAGTGCATCGATACTGGTCGCAAGGGAGAGGATGAGGACCGCGGGCAACGTAAGGGAAAGCGGACGGTCATCGTGTCCATCGGGACGCACCGCCTCATATATCATCTTCCCTCCGATAAATGCCAGGATAAAGAAGGCGATAAAATGATCAAAAGAGGAAATGAAGCCCATGAACGCCTTTCCTCCGAAATAACCCGCAAGGGGCATCACCATCTGGAAAAAGCCAAAGAAAAGACCGATGGTAATCGCGGTCTTCAACCTGTCCCCTGCACCGGATGCACCTATGGCAAGCGATACTGCAAGACAGTCCATTGAAAGGCCGATGCCTGTCAGAACAGGGATAACGAGGTCCATCCAGACGACCTATACCTTGCCAAAACGCAGCAGCATCCTGGCATATTTTGAGAATACACCATTTCTGTCATGATCTGGGAATATTCCCTCGGTAACCGATTTTACGTCCTCCACGGTATAGAACGCCCCGGGCTGATAATTATTAATGATGTCGGCGACCCGGGGCAGGGCACTTCGTTTTATCGTCATGAAGATGATGGTCACCGGACCTGTGGATCCTTCACCATCGATGCTGGTTACCCCGTACCCTTCGTCCCTTATCCTCTGGACGAGTTGCCTGGATTCCTGGTTGGTAATCACCCGCACGATCACCATCCCGAGTGAAAGCCGCTCTTCTATCATCATACCAACAAGGGTTCCGGTCGCATATCCCGCTCCGTATGCGATGTAGGATACCACATTGGTGATATTACTCATGACCTGGCCGATTGCGAGCAGCCAGATGATAACCTCGAAAAATCCAAGGACGGGAGCGATGTACTTGAGACCTCTTCCAATGAAGATGAGGCGGAGGGTACCGATACTTACATCGCAGACCCGCGCACAAAAAATAAGGACAGGAAGGACGAACCATGCCATCTGCGGGTCTGCAACAAGGGCAGTCAGGGGTTTTCCTCCAGGTTGGGTATCCCCTATGTTGGGATTCGTTCCTCATTATCTCTTTTGTATGCAGGCCTTTCTCAAGGTTGCATGCACCGTCCGCGCGAAGAATAGCTCATTGAGCGGCCTCATGGGGTAAGATATGCAGAATACACCATGAGCTGTACTTCAGGGTGTCACTCGTGCAGCAGGACTGAACTGGCATAATGAGGTGGAGTCTCCTGGCAGGCTTTCCTGCAGGAGAGTTTTTTCAGGGAGAAAACAATATCTCACCATAAAAATGGCCATGAATACCCACCAGGCCCTCCGGAGGATGTGAATGCCAGCATGGAGGGGTGCCCGGACCGGAAAAACATCCCTGATACCCCCGCTTAGGGGAAACACTGACATGGCACCTTGCAGGGCAATTCTCCACACGGTCCTCATCATCGCCTTTCTGGCTATGTTCATCTATTTCCAGCCTTCAGCAGCTGCCACTGGTACCAGGTCGGATGAAGCCGGTCTTTTTGCAGACAAGGGGCAGGTACTCATCAGGATCGGGGATTACCATGAGGCCGAAACAGCCTTCAACAAATCGGTATCATTGGACCCATCGTACGCGCCTGGCTGGGCAGGCCTTGGTCAGACACTCTATCTCCTTGGCAGATATGACGAGGCGCTGGTTGCTTTTGACCGGGCCCTCGCCCTGGACCCGAGGGATGCAGGTTCCTGGCTGGGGCGGGGTGATGTCCTCTACCGGCAGGAACGTTATGCAGAGGCTGTTTCCTCTTTTGGTAACGCAACGGACCTGAACCCCAACCAGAGCCGTGGGTATATCTCGAAGGGTGATGCCCTGATGAACCTCGGAAACAGCGATGAGGCTGTACCTGCCTATGAAAAGGCACTTGTCCATGAATCTGACAACAACCTTACATGGAGCCACCTTGGAAAGGCATACATGGCCCTTGGGAACTACTCCCAGGCATTGTGGTCATTTGAACAGGCAGTTCAATACGCACCAAACGACGCCGAATCATGGAACAACCGAGGAGCAGCACTGTACCATCTGGGGCGCTACCAGGAAGCGCTGACTTCCTATGAAAAAGCGGTTTCTATCGATCCACGATTTGCAGTAGACCGGAACGCTACGTTCCAGTCAAACCTCGCCATCGTCCCTGACCCCGGGGAGGTTATCCACCGGATAGACGAGCCTATCCTGTTCATTCCACGGACAAGCAGTAGCACCGGACTTCCCCCCATGATGTTTGTCATCAACCTCGTAGTCATGTTTGCAGGAATCGCCGGAATAGTGTTCCTTGGAATTATGTTCGGGGTGCGACGCTTCAGGAAAGAGATCAGAAAGGAATGAGGAGTCAGGTCCTGGATTCGAGGATATGCCGTATTGTAACCTCCCGTGTGTCCACCTTACCGTCCTTTTCTGACCCTGCTTCATAGACCGGGGCTTCCTTCTGGTATATCAGCCCAAGTGCTATCGGTGAGTCAGAGGAGTAGTCCCATTCTCCTGCGGTGCTGGTGGCCTCATCATAATTTCCCGTGTCATGCCCTTTTAGTTCGTACACTCTCTTCTCGTAATAGTCAGTAAGGTTGGCATAGCTTGCACAGATCTGAAGGACATCGATGAATGCGAATCCCCTGTGAGCCAGAGCCGCTTTCACAAGGCTCTTTAACTGGGGCATACGCCGGGTGTACCCGCGGGCAACGAACGTCGCACCACCTGCCAGCATGAGTCTTAACGGGTTTACCGGGGGTTCCGTGGTCCCCCGGGGAGTTGAACGCCCCCTGAACCCGGTTGGGGAGGTAGGGGTATACTGTCCGGTTGTCAGGCCGTACACCCTGTTGTCATGAAGGATGAGCGTCAGGTCAATATTCCGTTTGGCTGCAAAAATGAGGTGGTCAAGTCCTTCGGCGAGCGCGTCACCATCCCCTGCATGGCAGATCACAGTGAGGTCCCGGTTTGCCAGCTTGATCCCGGTTGCGACCGGTAGCGTCCTGCCGTGGAGGGTGTAAAAACTATTGATGTTAAAATAGTCCGCGATTTTTGCATGGCACCCTATACCAGTGACCATCACAAGTGATTCCGGGTCAACACCCTCAGCGGCACGCTCCATGAACACATTTTTCATGGTGTGCTGGATAGCAAAATTGCCACACCCGGGGCACCAGGTGTTCTGCACTCCTGATATGAAGTCCCGTGGGATCATAGTGCAACCTCTTTAAGCCTTTTTATAAGGTATTCGACCTCAAACGGTCGTCCGTCTGACCTGCGGACACTATGGGCTGTCATTATGCCATGCCGTTTCAGGAGAAGCGAGAGCTGACCTTTGACATTTTCCTCGACGCAGACGGTCAGCTCCACACCTGAAAGGGCATCGCGAAAAGCATTGAACGGAAATGGCTCCAGGACAACTGGCCGGACGGTACGGTACTGAAGCGCGTCAGCTGCTTCTTCGCAGACTCCTGCCGTTGAACCAAAACAGAGGACCACGGTTGTTCCCTCCGGGTCTCCGCCGGTGACCACTGCCGGAAGACGCCCGACCTCAGCCTCGAGGGAAGCTTCCTTGCGGAGCCTCTTATCTGTCATCAGCCCGATGACGGCAGGGTCCTCGGTTGTTATCCCGGATTCATCGTGGGCGTAACTGTTCACCTTGATCACATGACCCAAAGCTGGCGGAAATGCGGCTGGCGATACACCTGAAGGGGTATCGATGTACCTCCTGCCGGGACTGGCCTCCCGTGTTTCCGGCCCATCCACCGCCACCGTGTCAGCCTGTTTCACATCGATGGAAAAGAAGCCTTCAGAAAGGTGCTTATCCATGAGGACAAAGGACGGGACCTGGTAATCCCATGCGATCTGAAGGGCGGTCTTTGACCATGACATGGTCTCGGTGGCATCTCCGGGAGCGCAAATGAACCTTGGGAATTCCCCATGACCGGCATGGAGGACAAAATGGAGGTCTGACTGTGCCGAATAGGTGGGGAGCCCAGTACTCGGCCCGGTTCTCTGGGACATCACAATAACCACAGGGAGTTCGGCCATACCAGCAAGGGAAAGCCCCTCCGTCATAAGACAGAACCCGCCCCCTGATGTACCAACCGCAACCTTCCTGCCGGCGTAGGCAAACCCTGCGGCCATCAGCATGACTGCGATCTCATTTTCCGGGTGGACTACCGTGACTCCGGAAGGAGGCCCGTGTTCTGCCAGAAAGTGAAGGAGGCTCGATGAAGGAGTCATCGGGTAGGCGACATATGCATCAAGACCCCCTGACAGCAAACCAAGGCCTGCGGCTTCATTTCCCGTCACAATGGGGAGAGGCCTTGATACTGAGGCTGCAAGGTTGTGTGCTGTCCTCACAGCATCATACCCGTCAAGGGCTACCTCCACGTTCTTTTCGATGTACTTCGGGATGTGGCGTTCAAAGACAGATCTGACCAGAGTCTGTGACATCCCTGCTGATTTTGCAAATGCACCAATCAAGCAGGAGTTTTCCATCACCGCCGGAGCATCATGCCGCTTCAGGATGTCACCTACCGGCACACCTTCACCCGGGCCTTTCGCGCGGTCAGCATGAAACAGGACAGAAGTCCCCCCATGGATCCTGTCACGGTGCTTTTCTATCGTTTCCTGGTTCAGGGCCAGCAGGATATCGACCATCGTGCGAATGGCCCGGGGTTGTCCGCGAGTACCCCTGACTATCGCAAAGTTATGTCCGCCTTTGATGAGAGAAGGGTAGTCATAGTACATGTACGGCCGATATCCCGAGGCGTTCATAAGCCACGCGATCATCATGCCGGCAATGTTTATCCCATCCCCTGCCCTGCCCCCGACAAGGACTGAAAGGTCATCCATGGGTCGTTGCCTCCATGGCAGAAGGTGCAGACAGGACAATGAAATAGGTTACTGGGGTGACAGAGGGAGGGACAACG
Organism: uncultured Methanoregulaceae archaeon; assembly: GCA_964530035.1. Lineage (GTDB taxonomy): Archaea > Halobacteriota > Methanomicrobia > Methanomicrobiales > Methanospirillaceae > KLAP105. Next base: position 2,501 of record CAZGXZ010000041.1, on the reverse strand, counting down.
CTTGGCTGAGGTATAGCCATACAGGGAAGCCCCGTGTCCCGGGTATGCAAAAACGGTTATTTTGACCTTTTTCTCAACCGCTCGACCTCTTCAGGGGCGGCCACCCGCACGAGAAAGGTCCCGTAACACGGCTTTGTAAAGGGGAATATGACATAATCGCCCTCCACTCCCACGGCAATCGGCGGGATACCAATGAGGTGCTTATCAAGGATTTTATATCCCGCCCCGACCTCGTGGACCTCATGATAATGTCCCCGGATAAAATCATTGGATTCCTTGGAAGAAGCATTTTTCAACAGGATCTCATATTTTAAAGATTCGAGACAACCCATGGGAGCACCTCGTCAAGCTTGTTCTTCAGCGGCATCGGGTTATGCGTTGCTTTCACGACGATTTTTTCACACGGGACCGTGAGGGTTTCCGCGACCTCTTCCGGGTGTTCCCCGTAGATGAGGGCGACCAGGGAGCCTCCCGACAGGGAACCGATGGTCGCCGCATAGGAAACCCCGGCATCATTGTGGATAAATGCAAAACAAAGGTTGAAATCCCTCCTTTTTTCAGCGAGGTCAGCGACACAGCGGTCGATGTCAATAACCTCACCGACATAGTGACGATCCGGGTCGGAGACCTCCACAAGACGCCGTGCTGCAGGATTACCCGCAATGGTACCTTTTATGTTTTTTTTCCTGAGCAGTGACAGGAGATACAGGGCGATGCTGGTCTGCACCGGTACCTGGGGGCAGCCGAGAAGCAGGACGGCGGTCCTTTCCGCTGCTGGTTTTTGTACAACATCCCCGATTGGTCTCACCACCTGAACGGTTACGGTGTGCATTGGCGGTGCATGGTCAAAAGCAATTCCCATCCGGCACATGGCGTCGCTCACCTGTTTCAGCGGCGACCCATGAGAGATATCCCGTAAAACCTGCCAGTACCGGGAGTGCGATTATTTCAGGGATCTCATACGGGTGGACCGCCCTGATACCGTCGATGAGTGCCTGCACATGCTCACGGGTCGTTTTCATCACCAGCATCCGTTCGTCATCTTCCACGATGGCATCATGCCACCAGTAATGAGATCTGACAGGAAATTCGTTTACACAGGCTGCAAGTCTTTTACCAAGGATGCTTCGGACAAGAGTGTCCGAATGCGTTCCGGGCACCGTCGTCAGGACGACCATCACGTCTGCCATGTGAACCGGTACATCTTTTGCTGCCTTATACCCCTCTGCCCTTAGCAACTACCAAAAAACGGCTGGAATCTGATTTTGAACTTCCTCTGCCTGTGGCGTGGTGACACATTCATTACTGTCGCGGAAAGAAGTACTATCATGTATTCGGATCGTCTCTCCCATCTGCCGCGGTACCTTTTTGCCCGCATCGACGAGATGAAAGCGGAACAGGCCAGGCGGGGGGTTGATATCATCGACCTCGGTGTCGGAGACCCTGACCTTCCAACCCCCCCCCATATTGTCGATGCCCTCTGTAAAGCCGCACAGGACCCCGAAAACCACCATTATCCCTCGTACGCAGGCATGCCGGCATTCCAGTCGGCGGTGGCAGAATGGTATAAAAGGCGCTTTGGCGTCACACTCGATCCCCGGACGGAAACCCTTGCCCTCATGGGCTCAAAGGACGGTATCGCCCATATCGCAGAGGCTTTTGTGAACCCTGGGGATTATGTCCTCGCACCGAGCCCGGGCTATCCGGTATACCGGACCTCCACCCTGTTTGCCGAGGGAAGGGTTTTTGATCTCCCCCTGACGGCTGAAAACGGGTTTCTCCCAGACCTGTCATCCATTCCCTCAGCGGTCGCAAAATTGTCAAGGCTGCTCTTTATCAACTACCCGAACAATCCGACCGGGGCGATTGCACCAGCCCGCTTCTACCGTGAAGTCGTCGACTTCGCCTCTGACAACGGGGTCGTCGTGGTGAGTGATAACGCATACTCCGAGATCTCCTTTGACGGATACCGTGCCCCTTCGTTCCTCGAGACAAAGGGGGCTGCCGAAGTGGGGATAGAGATGCACTCGCTCTCCAAAACCTATAACATGACCGGCTGGCGGATAGGCATGGCCGTCGGCAATGCAGAGGTTATATCCGGCCTCGGCCGCGTCAAGACGAACGTTGACTCTGGAGTCTTCAATGCCGTCCAGCATGCCGCCATTGCCGCACTCTCTGGACCTCAGGACTGCATCAGGGAGGCCTGTGCGACCTACCAGGAGCGGCGTGACGTCCTGGTCAGCGGCCTTTCGGACCTGGGTTATAACGTCGAACCGCCAAAGGCGACCTTCTACGTGTGGATGAAGGTTGACGACTCCATGGCCTTCTCAGCCAGGCTCCTGGAAGAAGCGGGGGTCGTTGCGACCCCCGGGGTTGGTTTCGGAACACATGGAGAGGGCTATGTCAGGTTTGCCATCACCCGTTCTGTGGACAGGATCCGAGAGGCGGTTGAAAGGATGATGAAGGTGGGCTTTTGAACCTCCCGGAGCACCTCTCGATTG
>CAZGXZ010000040.1:0-15790 GCA_964530035.1 uncultured Methanoregulaceae archaeon | reverse complement strand
TGGTCTCAACAAGGGAACAGCTGTGTATTCACCTGGGAGACCTGTGGCCGGGGTTGTACTGGTAAAAGCAGCTCAGATACCCTGACCCTGTCCCCGGACGGCCAGAGACTGACCGGGACGAACAATTACGGGAGCAGTCTCCTGGGGATCAGGAAAACGGGTTCTACGGGAACTTCTGTGACTTCTTCAACACCTTCCGTCGTCACCGTGACCACTACCACTGCCACTACAACTGCCACTACCACTGCAGCACCTTCCGGAGGTTCGCAATCACCCGTCGGATCCTGGGATTACTCCTGGGGGACATCCCAGCATGTAACGATGGACATCAAACCCGATGGCACGGTTACCCAGTATGATGAAGCCGGCGCATGGAACCGCGGAACATGGTCTCAACAAGGGAACAACTGTATATTTACCTGGGAGACCTGTGGCCGGGGTTGTACAGGCAAAGGCAGCACGGATACCCTGACCCTGTCCTCAGATGGCCAGAAACTTACCGGGACGAATAATTACGGGAACAGTCTCCTGGGGATCAGAAAAACAGGGGCCGCGGCCACACCCGCAGTCAGCAAACCTGTGTCAGCTACCGCAGCTCCGGCATCGGTAACGACGTCCGGGACGGCCCAGCCAACCTCAAAGGGGTGTTCCGGGTCGGAGACGTCATTGTATATTGATGACCGTACCTTGAATTCCGGGCAGGAACTCGTGGTCCCCATCATGATCTGCAATGCACACGATATCGCCAACATGGACCTCTCTGTGGGATATGATAGCAAAATGCTTCAGTTCAAGGATGCCATCAAGGGAGCGTTAACCCAGAACATGTTGTTTGAAAGCAATAACGTTGGGAATACGGTGAAAATTTCCTTTGCAGGAAAAACCGGGTTCAGCGGATCAGGCTCAGTCGCGGTTCTGACCTTTACCATTATTGGTCAGAACGGGGGATCCACACCCATTACCGTGACTATTGGCGGTGCAAGTACATCCGATGGAAAACCGGTGGTTATCCCGGTAAACAATGGAAAGGTAATAATCGGAAATCCCAATCCAAATGATCCCGGTGGGCGGGGCAAGCCGACGTCCCTGGATGCCCTCATTGCACTTCAGATCTCCGTGGGAAAACGGCCGAACGATCTGAACTACGATGTCACCAAAGACGGAACCGTGAATTCAAACGATGGAAGGGAGATCCTGAAACTTGCCGTGCAATAGGAGGTCGGATACATCATGAAATTCACAATAGTATTCATTTTAACCGGATTGTCCATGATCACGGCCGCAGCGGTGGCAGGAGTCATGACAGTCTCTGTTGATAGCGCCACGGGTAGCCCCGGCTCGAAGGTATTCATACCGATAACCGTGAACGGTGCTTCAAATCTCGGGGCAATGGATGTCGTTGTAACCTATGATCCAACAGTACTGAAGTTTTCAGGCGCAGATCTGGGTGAATTATCAACCAATGGGATGATAGACTCAAACAGTCCGAGCCCCGGCACTGTGAAGATCGGAGTTGTCGATACAAAAGGAGTATCCGGAAATGGAGCTCTTATCAAGATGAATTTTGACGTCATAGGGCATAGTGGGTCTAATTCTCCAGTATCCGTGCAGGTTACCGGTGCCTGGAACCTCGACCTTGTGGATGTCCTGACATCCGTCTCTGGCGGCACAGTCAGCGTTGGAGGGGGGAAAACACCCCTCTCTGAAGTGAGCATCCTTGGGGCCATTTGTGTTGCGATTGTCATAATCGGGACGCGAATAAGACGACCAAGGTAATACCGGACATGAGATCAGGAGATACAAAATCTTCTTTTTGGTGATGATCGGTTCTGTCATGGTCATAAAGGGTTTCACGGAACATTGCCCGGCAGGAAATGGATGAAAATTGGACAAGCCCCTTTGGGCCCACACCAATCCGTCTTCGACGAACACGCCGCTGAGTACGACCGCTGGTTCGATGACCATCCCGGCACGTACGCCCACCAGGTCCGGATGCTCCGGAAGGCCGTCGGGACAACCGGGACCGGGCTCGAGGTCGGTATCGGGTCCGGCCGGTTTTCCGTACCCCTCGGCTTCCGGTACGGCATCGACCCGTCGCGGAACCTCGTAAGCCTGGCCAGGGCCAGGGGTGTCGAAACTGTCATGGGCCGGGGAGAACACCTCCCGTTCCTGGACGGCCAGTTCAACGCCATTCTCCTCATGACCGTCATCTGCTTCCTCCCTGATATCCCGGCGGTATTCGCCGAGGCCCACCGCGTCCTCATACCGCAGGGCCGCATCATCGTCGGCTTCATTGAACGCGATGGCCAGATCGCCCAGAAGTACATCCTCGACCCATCCAAGGGGACCTTCCTCAGCTCCGCCCGGTTCAGGTCTGCCGATGAGGTATCCGTCGACCTTCAGACGGCGGGCTTTTTCGGGATAGAAACCCCGGCACGGGAGAAGGGCTTCTGCGTGATGACGGGTCTGAAAGGGTGACCATATGACATTTTGTGCCAGGAAGCCGGGTATACCCCACCTTCTTTTCCCGGCATGAATCTGAAAGGGTGATCCTGCATCTTTTTTTCCTCCAGGAACGCAAGGACCCAGGGTCTGGCCGATGCAAAACGAGGATGAAATATCCATGCAACGGAACGCTCACCGTCACAGGGATGCAAAGATACCTCACCCCTATATCCTCACAGGGAGAACAATTCCCGGATGGCTGCCTTCGACCCCTCGGTCACCGGGATATTCATCTTCGGACTTATCGCAGGGATCTGCCCGTGCAACAGCGTCCTGTGCCTGGGCCTCATCGGGTACCTGACAAGCGGCAATACTCAGCTGTCGCTCCCTGAAATCCTGAAGCTGACGGTGTCCTTCTGCACCGGGACGGTCCTCGTCCTCCTCCCGCTCGGCGTGGTGGCCGGCCTCGTCGGGCAGTATATCCTGTTCCTCAACGAGACCATCGCCTGGGCAATCGGCGGGGTCATCATGATCGCGATGGGCCTCCAGCTCCTCCACCTGTACAAGCCCCCGATCCGGAGCATCTTCAACCGGTTCCGGGGGAAACAGTCCTACACGGTGACCGGATCGTTCCTCCTCGGACTCTCCTTCGGGGCGATCACCATCGGGAGGGGCGCCCCGATGCTCCTTATCGTCCTGGCGTACATCGCCCTGTACCAGACCGCCGTCCAGGGCTTTTTCACCATCCTTGTCTATGGCATAGGCCTCTCCATCCCCCTGGTCGTGTTAAGCTCGCTGGGCGGTGTCATCGGGAAAAAGGTCAGGGAGCGTGCGAAGGAAAGCGGGGAACTGTTTGACCGGGTCATCGGCATAGGCATCATCATCATCGGCATCTACTTCCTGTACCTTGCCTTCCGGTAATCCCCGGCGGTCCTGTCGGGATGCTGCCAGGGAGAAGGGACGGCTGTCCGCACACCATGCGGGGTTTTATCAGCCACATATGCCGATATGATGTCAGGCCATGGCGGATGGCACGTACAAACGGGCGCTCGGGCAGATTGAACTGGTCAGCCTCGGGATAGGCGGGACCATCGGCTCGGGCATATTCGTCGTCCCGGGAATAGCCGCAGGCATCATGGGGCCGGCATCGCTTATTGCCTGGGTGATCGTGGCAATTTCCGCCACCCTCGTCATGGTATCCCTTGCCTGGGCCTCGGCAAGGTTTGGGCGGGGAGGCACGTTTTTCGCGATCTACCGCTCGGTCTTCGGGAAGGAGGCCTCGACTGTGCTCGTGGTCCTGTACCTGGTCTCCTGTGTCCTGGGAGTGGCCACGGTCGCTGCCGGCATCGGCCTGTACCTGTCCTACTTCGGGGTCGCCCATCTCATCATCATTGAGATCGCCGTCGTCGCCGCGTTCTGCTGCATCAACCTGGTGGGGGTCTCGGCATCCGGTTATATCGAGAACATCCTCACGGTCCTGAAGATCCTGCCCCTGGTCATCATCATCCTCGTCCTCGTCCCGTTCATCCGGCCGGAAAACCTCGCCCCCACCGTGCCGTTCACGTTTATGGGCCTTTTTGCGACGGTTATCATCGTATACTGGCCTTTTACCGGTTTTGAAATCAGTGCGATACCCGTCGAGGAGATGCGTGACCCGCATGCCGCGGCACGGTCGCTCGGCATCGTCATGGTCACGGTCACCGCCATCTACCTCCTCCTGAACCTGGCCCTGATCGGATCTGCGGGAAGTCCTACCCTTTCCGGGTCCCCGGCACCGGTTGCCACGGCCATCAGCTTCCTTTTTCCCTATGCCGGGTATCTCGTCGCCTTCATCGGGATCTTTGCCATGCTCTCGGCCATGAATGCGTACCTTGTCGCCTCCTCGCGGGTCCTGCACACCCTGGCATGTGAGCTCTCGATCGACGGATTAAGCCGTCTCAACCGGAACGGGACGCCCGGCGCAGCACTGGTGTCCTGTTGCGCAGCAACCGTGGTGATGCTGTTTTTCTCGAATTCATTCAGCACGCTTGCCGTTCTCACGGTTGTCGCTACGCTCATACCTTACATCTTCTTCTGCATCGCTGCGTTCCTGATGTTCCATGAACCCCGGAAGAGGTTTGTCTCATGCCTCGGTGCAGGAATGACCGCTGCAATCCTGGGGCTGTTCTTTTTATTCCATTGACCATGATAATCGTCCGCGTCCGGACGGTTGAACATGGCTGTCACTGACCTGCACCCCACGAATGGTCACAGGACACCGGGTCTTCGGGAGGACGTCACAGGATCAGGTTCAGGAGGCAGTCGGTTGGACCTGCAGTGAAAAAAGGGGTGGGATCATCTTCCCTTGAAGGGCCTTCAGACAAGATAGTACCGGCAGCCTTCAGCATGCGGGTCGCCAAGGAGTTTCAGGGAATCACGGTCATGGAGGATACCCGCTGCCACCTCCAGGTCGTTCGTGGCGACCTGTTCATTGAACTTTTCCGTGTATTTCGCATGTCCCGCGTCGTACGCTTCCTGGAAGGTCTTTCCTTCGAGCAGGGCGAAATTCGCAGCATTGGCTGCCTCCATGAAGATATCGAGGTGGGATGCCTCGACCGTCATGGTCGCATCATACCCGAGATAGGCCCTGACCGAGGAGGCAATGGCCATCGGGCCGAGGCCCTTCACGCTGTCACATGAGACGGTGCTGACCGCCGTTTCCGACAGGAGGCTGACGTTGTTCGGATCAATCGATGATTCAGGCCAGTCGTTGTACACCCCGAAGAGGGTGAAGACACTCCCGTGGTCATAGTGGATGACGAGGTCAGGCTTGAAGTTCTTGAGAGCCGCTTCGACGCCGTACCTGCCCGTATCGTTTCCCGTCAGCTCCTTCACGTCCCACCCCAGGGCGACCGCCTTTATCCTGACCTTTTCCGATGCCGGGAAGGAGAACTGGACCGTAAAGTCATCCCCCTTTTTCAGGGGCCTGATGAGGAGGAGTTTTTTTGATTTTTTCAGGAAGTGAACAGTGAGCGACTTTTTCGAGATACATTGGTAAATGTCAGCCAGTTTCAGGAGTTCAGGCATGGTGCTTCCCCTTTGCCATCTCCATCCGGACGTTGTGGACCATCCTCGTAAACATCCGACCGGTCTCGGTATCGTTTTCAACCTCCTCCATGAGTTCTGCGGGAGAATAGGTCTTCATCCCCATGATGAAGGTCCGTTGAGCCCTCCTTTCCTCGGGGAGGCTCTCAAACCATTCCTTTACGTCGGCAACCGCCAGTTGGCGCAACAGGTCTTCATCCGATTTTTTCCGCTTTTCGTATCGTGTGTCGGTCATGCAGACAGCCTCTTTTCGTGTCGATGGAAGGAACTCCGTTCTCCCTCAATAATGTTCTTCCTGTCCCGCTCGCGGGGTTCCCGGATATCCTGGTGACAGGTGTCCTGGAAGAAGAGCCGTCAAGGAAGACGTTCCCAGGGAATCGCCACAAAAGGGAACGGGTGGACCTGATCACGTATCCGACCGGCGCGAGCCTCGAATAACAAACCCATGCCTGCGCCAGTAAACCATAAAAACCGCATGAAGGACGCGGCCAGGGGAATACTATTATCCGGTCGTGGCGGCAACTGATATGAACGTTGGGCGTGTGGCCTAGTCTGGATAGGGCGGCAGCCTCCTAAGCTGTAGGTCGGGGGTTCAAATCCCCTCACGCCCGTTTGTTGTTTTCCAAAGACCCGGAAGTCCTGCCGGGTGAGCGAGCACTCCGATGCATCCCCTTGTCACCCTGATACGCCCGGTCAACGCGGTTGTGAGCGGTCTTTCTGCAGCAATCGGGTACCTCGTCGCGACCGGCACCATCGTTCCCGGGACCGTGCTCCTTGTTCTCTCCGTCTTCTTCATCACCGGGGCGGGAAACGCCATCAATGACTACTATGACCGGACGATTGACGCGGTCAACCGCCCGGACCGCCCCATCCCGTCCGGGAAGGTCAGCCCGGAAACCGCCCTCCGGTTTACCGTCCTCCTCTTCCTCCTCGGGATTGCCTGCGCCGTCTTCACCACCCCGCTCTGCCTGGCAATCGCCGTGTTCAACTCGCTCCTCCTGGCAGCCTACTCCGCATGGCTGAAACGCGGCCCGGTTGTTGGAAACCTGGCCGTCGCCTACCTTTCAGGGAGCATCTTTCTCTTCGGCGGTGCGTATGCCGGGCTTGAAGGGCTCTTCCTGGACCTGCCCCTGGCTATCATCAGTTTCTGTGCGATGGTCGCCCGGGAGCTGGTCAAGGACGCGGAGGACATCCCCGGAGATCAGGCGGCCGGGGCCGACACGCTTGCGATCAGGATCGGGGTGAGAAAAACGGCGGTCATCGCCTTCCTGGCGGTCTGCCTTGCCATCGTCGCAAGTTTCATCCCGGCCGGGCGGTTCGGCCCGTACTACCTCGCCGGGATCATACCGGTGGACATCATCATCCTCGCGGCCGCGGCAAGGGGGCTGAAATGTACGACCCCGGAGTGCATGAAACGGTCAAAGTCGTCAGCTCTCCTCAAGGCGGGGATGTTCCTGTCCCTCGTCGTCTTCACGCTCTCGGCACTTATTTTGTGAGGTACGTGCCCACGTCGGCCGGGAGAAGGGCGGGGTCTATCCCGAGGACCGCGATCTCGAAGACCTCGTTCCACCGTGCCGCCGTCTCGACACAGCCGTCCGTGATGTTCACGACGCCCATCGCGGCGAGCCCGAGGTGGTCGGCCATCTCGAGGCCCTCTTTTACCTCTGCGAGGCACCCGACCCCGATGATCGCCTTCGGGTGGTAGGCCTTCACCATCCGCTTGATAAACGACGACCCGGGCACGATGAAGACGCGGTAGCCCATCTGTTCGAGGAGCTCGCGGGCCTGGCCGATGCTGCAGAGGCCGCACGAACGGCACCTGAGCCCCTCGGGCTCGAGGTGGGCGGGGCACCGGGCCGAACGGAGGCACTGGGGAAAGAAGATGGCCCGGTCCTGCACCGGTGTGAGCGAAAAGTTGCTCCGGTTGAGGGCGTTATGGAGGTATACCGAGAAGGTGAGCACCTCGCGGTCGGCAAGGCCGAACAGCCGGAAGAGGGCCTTCATGAGCCCTTCGAGGAGGGCTATCCCTGCCTTGAGGAGCCTTGGGAACACCAGCCTGCCCCGTTTGATGGAGTAGTAGGTAAGTCCGAGGAGGACGAACCCGAAGAGGAGCATCGACAGGATGACGATGACCGTCAGCTCACCGACGATGAAGAAGAACTGGTTCACGAGGGGGTGGTCGACGAGCATTTCACCTCTCAAACAGCCGGGAAAGGTCTCCCGGGGGACGGAACACGCCGTCCTCGGTGATGACCGCCGTGACGAGCTCCATCGGAGTCATGTCGAAGGCATAGTTCGTGACCGGGACGCCGTCCGGGACAAGGGTGCGGCCATTCAGGGCGGCTACCTCGTCCCTCCCCCGTTCCTCGACGCAGACGCCCGCTGCCTGGTTCACGGGGTCAAGGGTGGAACGGGGGGCCGCTACATAGAATGGGATGGCGTGGTGCTTCGCACAGACCGCGTGCATGTAGGTCCCGATCTTGTTGAACACGGCGTCCCGGGTGATCCGGTCGGCCCCGGTGATGACGCAGGCAATCCTGCCCTGTGCCATGAGGAATGCCGCCGCAGAGTCCGGGATGACCCTGACCGGGATCCCGTCACGGTGGAGCTCCCAGGCGGTCAGCCTCGCCCCCTGGAGGAGCGGCCGGGTCTCGCAGGCGATGACCGACAGGGCGTTCCCGCATTCCACCGCCGACCTGATAACCCCGAGTGCCGTCCCCCACTCGGCGCAGGCCAGGGCCCCGGCATTGCAGTGGGTGAGAACCGTCGCTCCCGGCGGGATGAGGGGGGCACCGTGCTCCCCGATGCGGTGGCAGGTCTTCTCGTCCCCTGCAGCCACGGCGGCAGCCCCGGCCAGGGCGGCCAACCTGGCCCCGCTGACCGTTTCAGCTCGTTTAAGCGAGGAGAGGACCTGCTCCACCCCCCACGAGAGGTTCACCGCCGTGGGCCTGGTCGCGGCGACCTGTGCCGAGAGGTCACGGACATGCTGTATGAAATCAGGAAAGTCCCTGGCCGTTGCCTGCCGGGTGGCGAGGACGACCCCGTACCCTCCGGCGACCCCGAGCGCCGGGGCCCCCCTGACTTCGAGCCGGGCGATCGCCTCGATCAGCCGCTCGACCGTCCGGCACTCCACCTCGCGGTACGTCACCGGGAGGAGCGTCTGGTCGATGAAACAGAGGCAGTCCTTCCGGTCGTCCCACCAGAGCGGTCTTAGAGGCTCCATGCCTCCGCCTTCTTGTAGACGTCCCTGACGACCTGCATCGCGGCCGCCCCGCCCTGGGCGACGCAGTCAGGGATGTCCCGGGGCGCCGTCGCGGTCCCGGCCACGTAGATCCCGGGGACGAGCGTCCGGACTGGCGCCATCTTCTGGTCCTCGATGGAGAGGAAGCCGGTCGTGTCAACCGGGAGCCCGAGCATCTCCGTCAGGCCGGAGAGGTCGTCGGCGGGTTCCATCCCGACCGACAGGACCACCAGTTCGGGGTGGATCGTGACCATCTCCCCTTTTTCCGTGTTCTCGACCCTGACCGTCATGTCGCCCCCGCTCCCGCAGACCTCGGCCGGCAGGCCCCGGATGAACCTCACGCCAAGGGACTCGGCCCGGTTCAGGTACTCCTCGTACCCCTTGCCGTACGCCCGCCGGTCGATATAGCAGATCGTGACCTCGGTATCCGGATACTTTTCCCTGATCAGCATCGCAGCCTTCATCGCGTACATGCAGCAGACGCAGGAGCAGTACGGCCGGTCGATGGCAACGTCCCGTGACCCCACGCACTGGATGAACACGACGCTCTTCGGGGTCGTGCCGTCCGAAATCCTTGCCAGGCGGCCTCCCGTAGGACCGCTTGCGTTGATCATCCGTTCGAGCTCGAGGCTCGTGATGACGTCCGGGAGGTCGAAGTACCGGAGCTGCTCCTTGACCCGCGGGTCGAAGGTGCGGTACCCCGTCGTGACCACGATGGCCGCGGCCTTCACCGTGACCGTCTTCTCCTCGTCCTCGCGGAGGACGGCTCCCGTCCCGCAGGCATCGTAACACAGTCCGCACTCGATACAGTGCTCGGTGTCGCGGATGACGATGTCCGGGACGACCTGGGGGTGTGGCTTGTAGATGGCCTTCCTGACGCCTATTCCGGCATCGAACCGGTTGTACACCTCGACCGGGCAGATCTGGACGCAGTCCCCGCAGCCGTTGCAGTCCGCCTCGTTCACAAACCTCGGGTGCTTGAGGATGGTGACGGTGAAGTCCCCGGCCTGGCCTGACACCTCCTTCACCTCGGAACAGGTGTGGATGGTCACGAGCGGGTGGCGGGAGACCTCGACCATCTTCGGGGAGAGGATGCACATCGAGCAGTCGTTCGTCGGGAACGTCTTGTCGAGCTGGGCCATGTGGCCCCCGATGGACGGCTCGCGTTCGACGAGGTGGACCCTGATGCCATGGCCGGCGATATCGAGGGCGGCGGTGATCCCGGCGATCCCCCCGCCGATGACGACCGCCTCAGCCATGCATGTAGCCCCGGGACAGTTCGACGTACGATGCCGCGTTGTTCCTGATGTTTTCCCGCTGCCCGTCCGTTACGCCTTTCACGACCTTGCCCGGGACCCCAAGGACGACCGACCCGGGGGGGATGACCGCGCCCTCGGTGACGACGGTGCCGGCGCCTAGGATGGAGTCCTCGCCGATAACGGCTCCGTTCAGGACTATCGCGCCCATTCCGACGAGCACCCGGCTGCTGATGGTACAGCCGTGCAGGACCGCACCGTGCCCGACGGAGACGTCGTCCCCGACGATGACCGGGTGTCCTTTGCTCGTGTGGACGACGCAGTTGTCCTGGATGTTCGAACGCTCCCCGATGACGACCCGGTCCTTGTCGGCCCTGACGACCGCGCCAAACCAGACACTCGCATCCCCGAGGATGGTCACATCCCCGAGTACCGTCGCATTTCCGGCGATGAAAACGTTCGCCGCTATCGTTCCGGCGTCAGGCATAATAGTGGTTAAGAGTACCAGTCTCTAAGACATGAAGGTTATGGTCGGGGGCACGTTTGATCCGCTCCATGACGGTCACCGGAGGCTTATCAGCCGCTCGTTCGAGCTCGCCGGCACCTCCGGTCACGTAACGATAGGGCTCACATCGGATGCCTTCGCCGGAAAAAAGGTCCACCCGGTCAGGCCTTTCGCGGAAAGGAAGGCCGACCTCGAGGGATATATCAGGGAGGAGCGGTTCCTCCCCCCCTATACCCTCCTCGAGCTGAACGACCGGTTCGGGACGACGCTCGAAGAGGACTTCGACGCCATCGTCGTCTCCGAGGAGACGCTCCCGGTAGCCCGCGAGATCAACGTCCTTCGGAAGGAGCACGGCAGAAAGAAGGTCGACATCCACCAGATCACCTGTGTACTCGCCGAGGACGGGCGGTGGATATCGAGTACCCGCATCTACCGGGGAGAGATCGATGTCCACGGCCACCTCCTCCCAGGGACGACCGGACCGTAGGCATCCTGAGCACCGGGAACAGTGGCGATCCCTTCATAACGGTGGAGGGGGGAGTATGAGTACCGGGCATGGATATGGAGCAGAAAGACTGGTTTGCACGGGCACGGGAGCTGGTCAGGGCCGGGAGAAGAGACGAGGCGATCCGGATGTACGAGGAACACCTCTCGCCGGAAGAGACCAGCCCTGAGATCTGGGAGACCGCCGGGGACATCTGGTACGACCTCGGCCGGCACGACCAGGCGGTGGAATATTATAAAAAGGCCATTGAAATCGATCCGAAACGCGTATCAGCACTGTTCAGGCTCGGTTATACGCTCCGCAAGGTGATGCGGTACGAGGAGGCGGTCACCATCCTGGACCGTGCCCTCGCGGTCGACCCGGGGTACACCTATGCCCTCTCGAACAAGGGCTACGCCCTCATCGCCATGAAGCGGTACGAGGAGGCGATCGTGGCCCTCGATGCGTCCCTGGCCATCAACCCCCGCGATATCAAGGTTCTTGCGAGCAAGGGGATCGCCCTGCGGGAGACGGGCAGGATGGACGAAGCGTTGCATATCTTTGATAAAATCCTCGCGGTAAACCCGATAAACTCCTTCGTGTACCTCGCAAAGGCTGACACCCTGAAGAGGATGGGCCGGGAAACCGAGGCCCGGGCGTGCCTCCTGCACTCGTGCGCCCCGGTGAAGGAATAGGGATCAGATCAGGTGGCTGGTGATGTCCCGGTTGATGATCCAGTCGCAGTAGGCACACTGGACACCTTTCTGGAAGACGGCGAACCGGCTCTCGATTGGTTCGTTCGTGTTCGATATGCAGCCCGGGTTCGGGCACCGGATGACGCCGGTGAGCGTCTCCGGGATGACCACGCCCTTCTTTTCGATGACCCGGTACTCCCTGATTATGTTGATGGTCGCATGCGGCGCGATGAGGGCGATCTTGTCGACCTCCTCCTTCAGGAGCTCCCGGTCGGCGATCTTCACGACGTCCTTCGTACCGACCTTCCCGCTCGTGACATTCGTCGCGACGCTGATCGTCTCGCCGGTAGACCCCGTTATCCCGATGATCTTGAGGACGTTTAAGGCCTCGCCGCCGGTGATATGGTCGATGACCGTGCCGTCCCTGATCGGGCTGATGAGGAGGGGGGCGTCGTTTCCCTCGTCCCGGGTCATGTCATCACTCTCCGGAGCATCGCCATCCTGACCGGGATCCCGTTTCTCGCCTGCTCGAAGTACCGTGCATAGGGGAGGGCATCAACACCCGGGTCGATCTCGTCCACCCTCGGGAGCGGGTGGAGGACCATGAGGTGGTCTTTCGCCTTCTCGAAGAGCTCGGGGACGACACGGTAGCTCGAGGCGACGTCGAAGTAGGAGGCCGCATCCGGGAACCGTTCCCGCTGGATGCGGGTCACGTACAGCACGTCGAGCTCGGATATGGCCTCGTCGACGGTGTCATGCCCGATGACCTCGGCGCCGAGGTCCCGGAGCGACTCGATGAGCGGGCGGGGCAGTTCGAGTCCGTTCGGAGATATCGTGTGGATGGATACCCGGTAGAGGGAGAGGGCATGGGCGAGGGAGTGGATCGTCCGCCCGTACCGGAGGTCGCCGAGGAGGCCGATCTCGATGCCGTCGATGGGCATGGACTGCCTGATGGTGTACAGGTCGATAAGGGTCTGGGACGGGTGCTGGCCGGCACCGTCACCGGCGTTGATCACCGGGACGTCGGCAACCTCGGAGGCGAGGCGTGCGGCTCCCTCCTTCGGGTGCCTGAGAACAATCGTGTCCACGTAACCGCTCACCACGCGGATGGTGTCGGAGAGGGTTTCACCCTTGGCCATGGAGGAGACCTCGATGGAGCCGACATTGATGGAGGTCCCGCCGAGCCGCGCCATCGCAGCCTCGAAGGACATCCTCGTCCTGGTGCTCGGTTCGAAGAACAGGAGGCCGAGGATTTTCCCGTCAAGGCTCCGCCGGTCGAATTCACGGGCAGTCATACGGTCAGCCTCGGCGAGGAACTCGTCTATGCCGGCCCTGTCGAAGTCACGTATCGAGATGATGTGGTTCACGGTCGCACCGCACGTCCTGCTGGTCCCTCTGCGTTCTGACCAAGGGTTTGTCCCCCGTTGAGATGAACGTATGGATTTCCTTCCCGCCGCCCGGTCCGCTGCCCCGCCGGGCCGGCAGGAGCAGGGGTTCCGGGGACTCGACCGGGGCGGCACGGCTCCCCCGGGTGAGGAGGAGGTTGTAGGCCTGTTTTTCCCTGTTGAACCGTACCTTCACCGGGCCGAGGGCCAGGACGTCGCCATAGGCGGCGGAGACCAGCGGGGTGTTCCCGCCCGAACGGTGGTGGCGGGGCAGCACGGCGAAGACCGGGGTGCCTCCCGTGCCATCACAGAGTTTCCTCACATGGTACCGCTCGTCCCCGAGCTCCCCGCTCATCACGGCAGCGATGACCGTGACGTCCCGCTCCCGTACCTTTCCGAGGGCCGACAGCCGGACCGCCTTCGAGTCCCGGGGTACGCGGTACGCTATGGCAGAGGTCCGTTCCTTCCGGAGCACGGCGTAGGCGAACTTGATGTCGGTGTTCCTGAACCGGTACCCGTCCTCCCCGGCAGCAAGCGCCTGCATGATCCGTGTCGGCCTGATCTCCGGCTGGGTCACGAAGCTCCAGCAGCGGTCGGGGTTGCACCGGGCGCCGTACAGGAACGGGCACGGGCTGTGGATGAAGAGTCCCTGCCGCATCGCCTGGGACGTCACCTGTCGCAGGCGCCCGGCACTCTCCCGCTCCGCTGGCTCGACGATGAGGACCGACCCCCCGGGAGCGAGCGCCAGGGAGTACCTGGCAAGCAGCCCGGCGATCTCCTCCGGAGTCTTCCTAAGTTCGTTCAGGACGTTCTGGAACATGATGATGTCGAACGGACCGGACGCCACGGGGTCGGCCGTGAGGATGTCAGCCTGCACCGGTTCATCGACCTGCACCGTCGCCCCGGGTCTCTCCATGAGCCGGGTATATGCCTCGATATGCTCCTGTTCCTGCTCTATTGAGGATATGCGGGTCGAGGCAACACCAATCTCCGGGAAGATGCGGGAGGCCGCAAGGGAGACCATCCCGGGGCCGGCCCCGACGTCGAGGAGGCGGACGGAACGCCCCACGAGGCCCGAGCGGGCCATCCAGAACAGCAGGGAGGCTGCCTGGATACTATACACAGGGGCGTGGTACGAGAGGTAGGCAAGGACGTTATACCCCTTCTTGTAGGAAATCCGCCGTGCCTCCCCTTCCTTCCAGTACAGGTCTTTCTGGGAGGTGACAGCCGCCCGGAGCTTCTGGAGGGTCCGCGGGTCGTCCCAGGGCTTCTGCGTCTTTTCTTCGATGTACGCCTCTATCCGGTTCTCGATGTCAGGCCAGAACACGGGCTCCTGGAAAAAAGCGGAAAGCCGGGACCGTGCCCCGGGCGGGATCCGCAGGGTGTCACTGGTCCGTGCCTGTCCCTTGTCCGTCACGAAAGTGCCTGTTTTACTTCGAAGATCGTCATCCCGGGGCTGAGCTTGTCGCTGTACATCCAGCCGATGAGTTCGCGGTCGGTCTTCGAGAGAGAGGTTATCCCGAGGTTCTTCCCAAAGAAGACACTGTCCTGGTAGGTCCAGGCGGTGTTCTTCAACCCGAGGGACGAGAGCAGAGTCCTCCGGAAGGCCTGGAACCGCTCCTTCTCGGGAAGGTCGGAGCCGACGAAACCGGTGGCGCCCGTTATCACGTAGTTAAGCGACTCACGCTTCACGAACCCGTCCTGGTACTCGTCCATGGACGGGTCGACGGCTGAGAACTGCGACCGTGGGAAGAACTTGATGACAATGTCCCCGTAGGTGTCCTTGAGGGCAAGCTTCGAGGTCGTGGAGATGAGGTTGAACTCGTCGAGCATGTGCCCGAGGTAGGCAAGGTCCTCCGAGCGGGCGTCCCCGCTCACCTGGACGTAGATGACCTTCTTGTTCCATTTCAGGAGCCGCTCGTCCGGGTCCCCGGTGCCTGGGCCGATTGCGACCTCGGTCAGGTACTGCAGTGCCTCGTCCCTGGTCGGGGTGGGGAGGGTCAGGATGCCGTTCGTCGGCCTGATCGTCACGGTTTCATTAGCCGGCAGAGGAAGAGGCGTGCGGGTGAGGTTGGCCACCCGGGTCGGCTTTGTGGCCGATGTCGGCGGCGGCGTACCACCAGGCTGGTTTTCAGCCGGACCAGGCTCGTGGGTCGAGGCAAGGAGGAGGATGCCAAGGCTGATGGCGAGCACGCAGAGTACGGCGACGAGGACCACGATGGCAATGAGGAGCTGGCGGCGGTTCATCGGTATTTCTCCCTGGCTTTCCAGCCTGCGGCCGGATACTGCATTATCTTGAACGCGACCCCATAAGACGCTTGTGGCGGGATCCAGGTGTCTCTGTGGTACAAAACACCGGAAGGGGCACGGTGTCAGGCTTATCACATCCAAAGACCATATGCAATGCACGCATGGAGACCGTGTCCGACGGGGCGAGACCAGCCCTCATGCCGGAAGCCGATGCATACCGGCTCCTGGAAGCATCAGGCATTTCCGTTCCGAGAAACGCCGTTGCCGCCATGAGGGAGGAGGTACCTGCAGCAGCCACGCGGGTTGGATTCCCGCTCGTCATGAAGGTCATTTCGCCGGAGGTCGTCCATAAGAGCGACGTGGGTGGTGTCGTCCTTGGAATTACCTCGGAAGCGGCCGCCCTCGAAGCCTACGACCGCATCATCGCCGGGGTGAAACGGTCGCG
>CAZGXZ010000039.1:0-15891 GCA_964530035.1 uncultured Methanoregulaceae archaeon | reverse complement strand
ACCCCGTACGGATCAGTCCGGCCGATCGAGATGAATGCCTCGGTTATCCAGTCCGGCTCAGGGGTCATGATCCAAAGCCTGTGCCGGGACATCACCTCGCGGAAACAGGTGGAACGCGCTCTGCGTGCAAGTGAAGAGAAATACCGCAGCCTGATTGAAAACGCGAACGAAGTAATCGTCGTGGCCCAGGACGGGATGCTCCGGCTGGTGAACCAGCGGGCCGTGGAACTGACCGGGTATTCTGAACGGGAACTCCTGTCCATGTCATTCGACAGGATCATCCACCCGGATGACCGTGCCATGGTCATACAGCACTACAGGAAACGACTGGCCGGAGAGGAGCCTCCCTGCCGCTACAGCTTCCGGGTGATCTCCCGGGACGGGGCCACGCGGTGGGTCGAGATCAGCATCGTCCTCATCGAATGGGACGGACGGCCCGCCACCCTGAACTTCTTCGCCGATATCACTGAACGAAAGCAGGCAGAGGACGCTCTCACTATCCAGCATGAATTAAGTCTTGCCCTCGGCCGTACCACCAGTCTCGATGAAGCATTCAACGAGATCCTCCTCGCCGCCCTTCGCATCGAAGGGCTTGATGCGGGCGGGATCTACATGGCCGACCCTGATACCGGAGCTGTCGACCTTGTAGCGCACCGGGGGCTGTCGCCGCAGTTTGTTGTGCATACCTCGCATTACGATTCGGATTCTCCGCAGTTGCACCGGGCCCATACCGGCATCCCCTTTTTCGGGAAGTTTTCAGACATTATCACTCCCGGCCGGGATGAGCTCATGGATAACGAGCGTTTGAAAGCGTTTGCATCCATACCGGCCATGTACGAAGGAAAACTGGTTTCCATCCTGAACCTTGCATCACATACCATCGAGGAAATCCCGATATCCACCCGGCAAACGCTGGAAACGCTGGCATTGCAGGTAGGAACGGCTCTGTTCCGGATCCGTTCCCAGGACGCACTCCGGGAGAGTGAGGCACGCTACAGGAATGTTGTCGAAGACCAGACGGAATTCATCTGTCGCTTTCTCCCTGACGGGACCCATGTCTTTACCAACGAAGCCTATTGCCGCTATTTCGGGATACGCCGCGAGGATGTTATCGGGAGCAGCTTCCACCCGGAGATCCCTGAAGAAGATAAGAGAATGCTTGCCGCCGGGCTGTCCTCCCTCACCCCGGAACACCCGGTGATGACGATGGAGCAATGTACCGTCATGAAGGACGGTACCACCAGGTGGCAGCGGTGGGTCGACCGGGGGATATTCGATGCCTCGGGCAGCCTCGTTGAGTACCAGTCGGTCGGCAGGGACATTACGGAGCTCAAGGAGCGGGAAAACGCCCTGAAAAAGAAAAACGAAGAGCTGCTGGCATCATACCTGAAGATTGCCGCAGACGAGGAACGGCTCCGGGAGCAGGTCGAGGAGATCAGGGCGGCACAGGAAGCCAGGCGTGAAAGCGAACAGAAATTCAGGGCCATATTCAACCAGAGCTTCCAGTTCATCGGCCTCCTGACCCTGGAGGGTGTCCTTATCGACGCGAACCAGAGCGCACTCGCCTCCCTCGGTACAACACGGGATGACGTCATCGGGAAACCCTTCTGGGAAACCCCCTGGTGGACCCATTCGCCGGAACTCCAGGAGAAACTGCAGAAATCCGTGGCCCTTGCAGCGCAGGGGCACTTCGTGCGGTTCGAGGCCACCCATCCTGCCGCCGGAGGAATACTCCATGATATTGATTTCTCCTTAAAACCCTACATGGATGAATCCGGCAGGATACTCTACCTGATCCCCGAAGGCCGGGACATCAGCGAACTCAAGAAGGCGGAAAAAGCGCTTCTTGAGACCGAAAGGCGGCTCGAGGACATCATCAACTTCCTCCCCGATGCCACGTTTGCGATCGACCAGGAGGGCAGGGTGATCACCTGGAACCGGGCCATCGAAGAGATGACCGGGGTACCGGCATCGGACATGGTCGGAAAAGGGAATTATGAATATGCACTGCCCTTCTATGGTGAACGCCGGCCGATACTGATCGACCTCGTCATGAAAGATGACGAACTGTCCATTCAGAAGTATTCTGCCGTCCAAAAGGACGGCGATGCCCTGACCGCAGAGACCAGCCTGCCCCGTCTCGGGGGAAAAGACCGCATTCTCTGGGGAAAAGCCGTCCTGTTCAGGAACCCGCAGGGATCGGTCATCGGGGCCATCGAGTCAATCCGTGACATCACCGACCGAAAAAAGGTGGAATCAGCCCTTGCTGCCAACCTGGACTATCTTGACCAGATTTATTCATCGGTCCAGGGAGGGATCGTGATCATCGATGCCCGGACGCATGAGATCATCGATCTCAATCCCTATGCACTGAACATGATGGGGACAACAAAAGACAGGGTCCTCAACAAGGTATGCCACACGTTCATCTGCCCGTCTGAATTGGGCAGGTGCCCGATAACGGACCTCCACCAGGCCGTGGATAACTCCGAACGCATTCTCCTGACCGAAGACGGGAAGAAGGTCGATATCATCAAGTATGTCGTCCCGTTCAGGTTCCATGGAAGGGAATGCCTCCTCGAGACGTTTCTTGACAACACGGAGCGGAAACGCGCTATTGACGAACTTCAGTCCGCCTATGCAAAACTCACTTCCGCCGAAGAGGAACTCCGGAGGAATTACGAGAAGCTCCGGGTCCAGGAGCAGTCCCTGCGGGCCAGCGAGGAGAATTACCGGACGGTCTTTGAAAATACCGGCACTGCGACCGTGGTCATTGCCGAAGACACCGTCATAGAGCTGGCCAACGAAGGGTTTGTACACCTGAGTGGTTTTTCCCGGGAAGAGATCCAGGGGAAGAAACAATGGACAGAATTTGTCCTCCCGGAAGACCTGGAACGGATGCAGGCCCAGCACCGCATGCGGAGGCTTGACCGGGAAAAGGCGCTCACCCACTACGATTTTCGTTTCGTTACGAAGAACGGGGATATCCGTTCCATCTATCTCTTCATCGATGTCATCCCGGGAACGAAGAAGAGTGTCGCTTCCCTGCTGGATATCACGGACAGGAAACGGGCTGAAGAACTATTCCAGACGGTGTTCGAGAACACCGGGACGGCGATGATCGTCCTCGAGGAGGACGCGGTCATCTCCCACATCAACGAGGAGATGGAAAAAGTCCTGGGGTATGGCAAGGAAGAACTTGAGGGCCGGATGAAATGGCCGGAACTGGTTGTTGCAGAGGACCGGGAAAGGATGATCCGGTACCACCGGCTCCGGCGGAAGGAACCCGGTGCGTCACCAAAGGATTACGAGTTCAGGTTCATCCATAAGAACGGAGAAATACGGGATGCCGCCCTGACCGTCGCCCTCATTCCCGGCACAAGAAAAAGTGTGGGCTCCATCCGTGATATCACGGAGGTGAAGAAACTCAACCAGAGGATCAGGGAAAGGACTGAACAGGTTGAACAGCTCCTCAGGCAGAAGGACGAGTTCATCGCCCAGGCAGGCCATGACCTCAAGACCCCCCTGACACCGATCATCGCACTCCTCCCCCATATCATCAGGAAGGAAAAAGACCCTGATCTCCGTGCACTGCTCGAAATCGTGATGGAGTCGGCAACCTCGATGAAACACCTCACAAACGACATCCTTACCCTTGCCCGGCTCAACCAGCGGTTCATCATGGCTGATACCAGGGAGATGGTCCTCGCGGACGAGATTGAAAAAGTCCTGGCGAAGCATGCCTGGATAATAGAGAAAAAAGGATATCGGATTGAAAATACCGTGGACAAGGGAGCACGGGTCCGGATCACGCCTTTCCACCTATCAAGCATCCTTGACAACCTTGTCAGCAACGCGGTCCGCTACTCTGAAGAGGGAGGCACCATCACCCTGTCTTCCCGTACCGGTGACGGAGTTGTTGGCTTCTCAGTGG
Organism: uncultured Methanoregulaceae archaeon; assembly: GCA_964530035.1. Classification (GTDB taxonomy): domain Archaea; phylum Halobacteriota; class Methanomicrobia; order Methanomicrobiales; family Methanospirillaceae; genus KLAP105. The sequence continues at coordinate 11,957 of CAZGXZ010000039.1, read as the reverse complement.
CAGATACCGGGATCGGACTGACACCTGAAGAAATGTCCAGGATATTTGATGAATTCTACACCGCCGATACCTCCAGGCACCACCGGGACTCATCGGGACTGGGGCTGGCCATCGTGAAACGGATTGTCCTCCTCTATGGAGGAGATATCCATGTGGAGAGCCCGGGAAAGGGCCTTGGTTCCACCTTTACCGTCACGCTGCCGGAGCACCCCGGTGAGACGCACACAATGGAGAAAAAATGAACCTCCCGTTGCGGGAATATTTATGCGTACCGGATGAGAAGGGGAGTATATGCCTGGAGGTCACGCAACGAGTCCCCCTTCTCCCGGGGGACCGGTTGCGAAACAGAGGGTGATGGTCGTTGACGATGACCGGAATATCCTCATCGCTGTTCAGACGGTATTAAACGAAGCGGGCTTTTCTACCGAAGTGGTCGAGGATGGCCGGACATGCATCAGCCACATGAAAAAGGGGTTTACCGGGATCATCCTCCTTGACATCATGATGCCGGACATGGACGGCTGGGATACGATACGGGCCATCTCGGACGAGGGCCTGGGCGATAACGTCCTGATTGCCATGCTGACCGCAAAAAGTGACCCTGACGATAAAATGATAGGCCTGCAGGACTACGTCTTCGATTACATCACCAAGCCATTTGACCCGGACGAACTGGTGAGTAAAGTCACCCTGTACAGCAAGTATCTCCAGGGGAAATCCTGACCCACCTGCCATGCAAGAAGGCACGATTCTCCCCCTGGTCATCATCGGGTCATCCACGGGAGGACCCCAGGTCCTTGAAGAGATTTTTTCCAGGGTGCGTGCGGTTCCCGCCGCCATCATCATTGTCCAGCACCTGGCTCCTCCGTTCGTACCGCAACTTGCCCTCCAGGTCCACCAGGCGTGCGGCATGCCCGTGGTCATTCCCGAGGAGGGTGAGCAGGTCCGAAGGGGAACAGTATACCTCGCACCCAGCGGACGACACCTTGTACTCAGGAAGAACCGGTTCATCTCCTTCTCCAATGCTGAAAAAGTCAATGGAGTGAGGCCCTCGATTGATATCGCCATGCTATCGCTCATCCCGGCACCAGGGAACCGCTTCATGGGAATAATCCTCACGGGAATGGGAGAGGACGGGGCGCAGGGAATCGCCCATATAAAGAAACTCGGCGGTGTAACGATAGTACAGAGCCCTGAAACCTGTGCGATCAGGAGCATGCCGCGTGCAGCGATTGCCACCATGTCGGTGGACTACAGTGAGCCCCCCGGGGCAATACCCGGCATGATCACCACTTTTGCAGCGAAAAACAGCAGATAATGTCCTGCCAGGAGAAAAAACAGGGTCTTTTTTCAGGACTTCAACCTGAACTTGCCCATTTCCGCATTTATCGTTGAGATGGCGTTGTTGATCTCCCTGATGATCTGGGTGATATTCTGTACCACGACAAGGGCTTCTTCGCTCGTGGTCGAGGAGTTCAGCGCATCCTTGGCGGTCTGGCGCACGAGCCCCCCCATCTCGTTGACACTCGCCGTTATCTCCTCGAACGAAGCGGCCTGGGTCTCTGTCGCGCCTGCCACGACCTCCATCTTGCTGCTGATGTCTTCCACCGAGGTTGTCAGCTCGTTGAATATGCGGAGGGTGTCAACAAGCGCTGAATTCCCTTCCTGGACGGCTGTACCGGCCTGGGACATGGCATTCGCGGCATCCTGGCTCTTTTTCTGCAACCCTGCAATCATCTGCTCGATGCTTTCTGCCGACTGCCGTGAACCCTGTGCAAGGGCTTTCACCTCGCTCGCGACCACGGCAAAACCTCTTCCCGCCTCGCCGGCACGAGCCGCCTCAATCGCTGCGTTGAGGGCAAGAAGATTGGTCTGGTTGGCGAGATCGGAAATAATGCCGACTATCTTTCCGATTTCATCCATTTGTGACTTGATTTCATTTATGATGCCGTCGACCTGCCGGGAGGTCTCCGTGATGCTCCCCATCCCCTTTTCAGCCCTGCCTGCATGCCTGATGCCTTCCTTTGCAAGGTCGTTCGCCTTGTTCGACAGGCTGGCAACGGCCTCGGCATTCGTGGATACATCGGTTACGGTTTTCGAGAGGTCTTCCATGGTGCTGATGACCTGGGCGATACCTTCGTTGCTCTGCTCTGCATTCTGCTTGGTATCCTCGGCATTTTTTGCTATCAGTTCAGCACCACGGCTCACTTCGCCAACGCCGGTGGATGCCTGGTTGGCTTCGTTCAGGAGGTCGGCCATCTTGGTATTGACCACGGCAAGCGACTGGGAAACCGCGACCCCGATGTGGTTCAACGAATCCTTCAGGCTGACAAGGTCCCCCCGTATGGATAACTGGGGATTGATACCGCTCGAAAAGTCTCCCGCCGCGTAACAATCCGCAACCCTGCTGATTTCTGTTATTGCCTCCTCGATTTCCTCGGCGAGGTTGTCCAGTGAATTTTTAAACTCCAGGAAATCCCCCGCAACGGTAACGTGCTCGTCGAACCTGGCCGAGAAATTGCAGTGTGCGAGCTCATCAGCCAGCCGCATGGCCTCGTGAAGGGGCCTGACGACGGCATCCAGGGTGAGGTTGATGCCGTGCGCAATCTCGAAGAAATCACCGGAATAATTCTTTTCATCCGTCCGCGCTGAAAGGTTGCCTTTCCCGGCCTCGGTTGAAACCCGGATGATGTCCTTGATCGCCTTTTTCTGTTCGGTGATGTTGTTGTAGACGGTAAGGACATTCACCAGGGTACCCTTTTCATCGACAAGGGGGATGTTGTACCGTTCAACACACCGTTCGCCTGACGGGAACTGGATCGCCGCCTCCCCCTTGCTCGCGAGTCCGGTCTTGATGGTATCCGCGACACTCTTCCCGGACTGCATGACGTATTTGAAATCCCTGATCGTGAGGCTTTCCGCCTGTTCACGGGTGAAACCGGTCAGGTCAATGAATGCCTTGTTTGAGGCGATGACCTTGAGGGCCGTGTCCCACAACAGGATCGGCATCGGGTTCTGCTGGACGATGGCCTCGGACTGCCGTTTCAACCGTTCAATTTCCGCCAGTTTGTTCTCGATCTCGGTAATTTCGTTATAGATGATGTAAACGTCCTTTATTGTGCCCTTTTCATCAAGGAACGGGATGATGTTCCTGCTGACGATGTGGGTGCCATTGGATGCCACCCATGCAGCACGGGCGGTGCCGGATTGTTTCAGCCTTAACGCATCCGCAAGGCTCATCCCCTCGTCGAAAAGGTACTTCAACAGTTCCTTTCCTTTGAAGTCGCGAAAATCCATCCCTTCAAGTTTTGAACGGGGATACCCGACAATGGCACAAAAGGCCTCATTCATATCGATGATTTTAAAATCGATATCGATGATGACCTGAGCAACATGGCTTTTCTCGAACATCGAGCGATAAAGACTGAGTTCTGATTTCAGCGACGAATTTTCTGCCTGCAAACGGGTATTCGTTTCATCTGATGTCATAGCATTGCCCTCAGATCCTGTATCCACGAGGCGTCTTCTCACCGCCTTATAAATGACAATGGCGCAACGCAGCTTATATATATTCCTTTCACATGACCCGGGCGAACCGGTTCCGGGCTGCCTGAAAAAGGGGGGGGCTTCTCACCCCGGCGCTGAAAGCCGCTGCAGCTTCAGCATGATGGAGACCATGACGAGGGTCAGGACCCCCATGAGGACGACGAGTGAAGGGAGGAGCACGGCATAGCCGATCATCCCGAGGAGGCCCGGGAGGAGGAGGGGTGCAAGCGTATTCATGCCGAAGACGATGGTGACGCACCCGATGGTGATGAGGACCAGGAAGAGCCGCCTGACGATGGGTGGCCGTCTCACGGGTTTCTCCGGGGGGTGCCGGATCCCGTAGAGGGTCGGGGCCAGGACCTGCGTCGCCAGGAGCATGACGCCGGTCAGGATGTTCTGGACCCCGATGAGCGGCCGGACCACACCGGTCAGTACCCCTGGCACGATACAGGAGAAGACCCCGAGCAAGGTGAACACCAGCCCGGCCGCGACCATGGCCCACGAACGGGTGAACCGGCTGCCGACGAACTGCCCAAGCGCCATCATCTGGAGCGAGGTCATGACGAGCAGCAGGCCGAGCTCGCCGTCGGTGCTGAAGGGGGGGAGCACGCCGAGGACCATGGCCATTACAAGGCCCCCGAGGAGGACCATGAGCACCCCCTGGTATACGCTGAAGGTGTTGCCGACCGTCAGGGGGACCTCCCGTGTCAGCCAGCTACCCTCCCGGGTCGGTGCCGGAGCCGGTCGTCCCGGAGGGTACCTGCGGTTCGCCGCATGGATGCACCAGGCGAGGGTGAACAGGCTTATCCCGAACACTACCAGCAGGAACGGGGTGACCTGTCCAGGGATGACACCGGGGACGAGGGTGATCACCGCGAGGACGACCTCAAGAGAGTATACAACAGCACAGGCGACCGTCAGGTACTGCAGGACACCCGGGACCTTCAGCCACCGGCGTGCCTTCTCCCGGGAGAAAGCCAGCTGGAGGAGGCCGAGGAGACCGGCGACCAGGAGGATGAAACCGACGGCGAGCCGGACAGGCCCGCTGAAATACCCGGGCAGGAGGAGGGCCAGGGTCCCGAGGACCGAGGTGCAGAGCCCGGCGCCGACCACCGGCCACGTCCGGATGAGGTCGCCAAAGGGTGTCTTTCCCATCGTGATGACCTGCAGGGAGACGAGGATGATAAAAAGTCCATAAATGCCGTCCTCGCTGTACGGGAGCTCTCCCTTCAGGATGAACGAGAGGAGGACCCCGAAGAGCAGGAAGAACATCCCGCCGGCCACGAGCAGGACGACCTCGGTGGAAAGGTCGACCACGGCCCTCCGTTTCCCGTACTGCTCCAGTTCCGTGCGGTCCCGGGACTCTGCTCCCGGATCAGTGCCCGTCATGGGTCATCCTCGTCCCTTTCCGTTTCATTCTGATGCAATCACCCGGAATCTGTAAGGAACCGGGATGCTGCCGGACCCGCGAGTCTGCCACGGTGCCTGCCCGGCAGTATCGTTCCGGGGGCCTTCATTCCGTTCCTGGCCGGGATTGTCAGGGTTATTCGATTACCCGCCCCTGGCTCGGTTTCAGGACGGCGACCGCCTTCGTCAGGAGGGTCATGTCGATGCTTTTTATCGGCAGGTCAGCAAGGGCGTTGATGATATGGTACTGCTTCGGGTTGTACTCCGGCCTGAGTTTGATCCACTCGACCTCGCCCCTCCCCGCAAAGGCGCTGTTCAGCTCGACACCCTGGGGGTACAGGATGGGCTGGCTCAGCTCGGCCCCCGTCCCGCTCACCTTCGGGATGTAGCGCCAGCAGAGGAGGTTATAGGTCCGCTTGGACGCCTTGAGCGCCTCAAACTGGGCCCCGACGATTGGTTTCGGGTCATACATGGCCATCCGGACGAAGGTGTTCCCGTCGTAGCTCGCGTTCGTGAAGTAATCCGGGGCGTTGAAGTATGCGGCGGGCCTGGCATGAAGGTCCTGGATATCGGCAAAAATCTTCGGGACCCCGTTCTCCTCCCGTCCCCCGATGATGGGGGTCGCGTTGTTCTCCCAGGTGACCAGGTTGTAGATCCCTTCCACCTGATCCTTTTTCCCCTTGAACCTGACCGGCACGTCGGCCGTGACGACGTTGTACCTGCCGCCGGCGAGCCAGTCGATCTCCCTCATCTGGCCGAACCCGTAGACGATCTCGGGCCTGAGGATCTCGAAGCCCTCGGGGATGTAGTTTGCGAGGAGGTCCCCGTCCGTGGTGCAGACAAAGCTCAGGCCGACCGTATCGTAGTTGTACACCGCCATGTCGGGGGCCGGTGCGTCGAAGCCGCCGAAGTGTGCAGGCATCCGGTACGTCTTGTTCTCGTCGAATCGGAACATGGTAGGTCAATAGAACACCTAAAAATTATTTGAACGTTCCGGTTTGATTTTTAAAAATATCGCTTTAAAGGGATTCGATCTTGTAATAGCCTTTTCTAAACAGATATATGCCAAACAATGCCACCTATCGGCGTTCACGCTGTTAACACAGGGCCTCCGGCCATGTAGTCATGAAAGGGCCCTTTACTCCCCCCTGATGGCCCAGGAGCGGTTATGGTACGCCGGGGAGGACTGTCACCACCCTTTTCTCCTTGTTACGGGGTTTCAATAAAGGCGGGATCTGAAATAGTCCACACCTTTCAGAATGTTTCCAGACCTTGCCAGATACCAGGAGCATTCTCTTTCCCGCTATCCTTCACCAGTCAACCTTTCACCGGGGGCATTTCCCCACACCCCCGGAAGGATACCCCGCCGCCCCCGAAGGGCGCCCCGGCGGCGGTCCCACGGCCTTTCAAGAGGATAAAGACCACACCAACGTGAAAGAACAGTCAGAAAAGCAAAAAAGAAAACAACGGGTATCAGGAAACCGCCAACGGCCTGTCATGGCTATCGTATGCAGGGGGTTTGGGGGGCGGCAGCCCCGGGACGGATCCATCCCACCGTAATGACATTCTTTCCAGATATCCTCTATTCCGGTTGCCTTTCAGTGGGGGCATTTCCTCACACCCTTCGAACAATATGCTGCTGCCCCCGGTCCCAACCCCTCCAATCCTCTGCCGGTTCAGGGTGAAAAACAAAAAAAGGGCCTGAAAGACCGAGGACATGCCCCGGTTACCCGACCGTGAGTTCCTGTTCGGGTGTCAGCGTGCAGTTGAGGACGTTATCCCAGGCGGCCGCCTGGAATTGCACCTTCCTGCCGCTGAACTCCTTCAGGCTGACCGTGACGCTCCCGCTTTCCAGGTTGTCAAAGATACGCCTGACGACCGTCCCGTTCACGAGGATATCGACCCGTGCAAGACCGTGACGGGCGGGCGGGGCCTCCCGTGCCGTATAGTCGAACGTGTAGTCATGGCCGGAGGACTTCCCGCGACAGGTCACGGAGACCTGCGGAGGGGTCGTGAAATCGCTGTCGACCTTCGCGTTCCCCCACCCGTCCTCGAGCGGGTATCCTCCCGTTCCGGAGCACGGGTAGGTCCCGGCAAGCCACTGCTTGTGGCGGCAGAACGCCCCGAAGCCCTGCAGGTCGATGTATGCGGGCTTGTTGATCCCGATCCCGTCCCGGAACGCCGCTTCAAGGAGGGGGATGGTGTCAAGCCGGTACCCGCCGAGCAGCGTCTCGACCGTGTCGATGGCTACGGAGTCTTTCGAGCAGAGGACGGCGTTCGAGAGGATGAAGTCGGTCTTTGCGTCATAGTCCTCCACCTTGTTTGCCGGCCCGTTCCGGTTCCCGGTCAGGGCGTCCATGATCACAATGTCAAAGCCCCGGGCCCGGTTCATCGCACACAGGTAGTCATGGAACAGCCTGATGTCCCCGGTGCCGAAGCCGTACCCGGCATGCTCCTGCTTTTCGAGGAGGCCGAGCATGCAGCCCCAGAAGAGTTTCACCGCACCGGTCATCCCGCAGAGGCCGTGGCTCTTGAAGATGGGGATCCCGATCAGCACGTCGCAGTATTCAGGCTCGCCTCCTGCCTGTTCCTTCGTCCGCATGAACTTCGGGAGCCACACCTCGCTCGGCCCACGGACAGGTTCGTCGATCACCGTCAGGAACCGGTCGGCCTGCTGGACGGAGTCGAGGTTTACCAGCTGTGCCGCCGAGGTGCCGTCGAGGATACCGTCGGAATCGGAGTCGTAGCAGATGTCCTCCTTTCCCGGGCGGTGCAGGCGGGCGTGGTGGAAGCTCTGGGGGTTTTCTGGGCTCGAAGGGTTGCTCTCGGTCGTGAATGTCGCATCGACGACCTTGAGGTCAGCGCTCGTGCCAAACCCGATGATACTCCTCACCTTCTCGGCGACATACCGCACGATCCTCGGGTCGGAGATGATTCCTCTCCCCTTCTCTCCGGGCTGTCCCTGGCTCGGCCCGACGATGTTCACCTTGATGACCACCCGGTCTCCGGGTTTTATTATGGCCCCGAGGCCTTTTGGCCCGAGGACCTGGGCGACGGCGTCATCGACCAGTTTTGTAACCTCCTCGTCGGACGGCTCCCGGGTCATGCACGAGAACCCCACCACGGGCAGCGGGTAGTCCGGAGGAATCCTGCGTTTCTCCGGGGTCTTTTCGTACACTGCGTCGATAGTCGTGCCTGCCACGCCGGTAACGGCCAGCTGGGCCATGTCCTTGTGGATCTTCTCCCACCTGCGGCTGATGTCGCCCGGGTAGTGGGTCACCTTCGACTGTGGTGCGGTGTCTCCGGCGCACTCAGGTGATGCCGGTTTGTCAGAATTGGCCATTGCTCCGTTTCGCCTCGATCAAACATGTGGGCCGGCATACAAAAACATCACGGTTTTGGACGGGGGGAGATCATCACGGATGAGCGTGATTTTTCCAGGACGCTTCTCCTGTCATGCGTCCTTGAGAAGAACCGCAGGGTCCGATACCCTTATCATGGTCACGCGGGACACATCTCACAGGGGCAGCCTGCCTGCGGTCTGTACGGGGAAAGCGGCAGGAACATGGCCTGACTGATTCGATCGGCAGGAGCACATGATGGATAACCAGGAGTATTACACCGGCAAGGTCTGTATCGTCACTGGCGGGAACTCGGGGATCGGGTATGCCCTCTGCGGAGAGCTCTTGAAGAGGGGAGCGACGGTCTGGATGACCGGGCGTGACGGGAAGAAGGTCGCCGGAGCTGCCGGGGACCTGTCGGCATACGGGGACCGGGTCCATACCGCCGTCATGGACGTGACCCGGCAGGAGCAGGTGCAGCAGGTGGTCGGGAGCGTTGCGGCCGAAGCCGGAAGGCTTGACATGCTCTTTAACAACGCCGGGATCTTCAAGCCGATGCTGTTCGAGACGGCGACGCTCGATGACTGGAGGGCCATGATCGACACGAACCTCTGGAGCGTCATCTACGGCGTCCATGCTGCGGTTCCGGTCATGCTCAGGCAGGGTTCCGGGCACATCGTGAACACCGCGTCACTCGCCGGGCTCGTCCCGTATCCTATGCAGGTGATCTACGATACGACGAAGTACGCGGTCGTCGGGATGTCGGAAAGCCTGCGGTACGAGTATGCAGAAAAGGGCATCAGCGTCTCGGTCGTCTGCCCGGGAGACATCGCAACCCCGATCTTCGGCAAGGTGGTCGACAGCACGGGGGCCGGCGCCCCGGTCCCGAAAGATGCTTACCCGGTTGACAAGGCGGTATCCTATGTCCTCGACCGGGTCGCGGAAAAGAAAGGCCGTATAATCGTCCCCGATGAGCCCAACAGCCTGATCTACGGGGGGTATGTCCTTGGAAACGAGCAGGTCGAGGAGTTCCTCCTGAGGCACGCACATGTCCACCGGGCCAGGTTCGAGAATGAGGGCCGCTTTATATAAGTCGTAGTCCTGGGGAAATCCTCCCTGTCTTCGATTTTATTCACCCCGCCATGAGATATCTCCTTTAGCGGGTAAGTCGTTCAGAGGATTTGAACAGATCCGGTTGTTCTGGGTTTCACCTTGAACGGCCTGGGAATGAAAGGGATTGGGACCGGGAGGCTGCCGCCCCCCAAACCCCCTGCATACGATAACCCTGGCAGGTCGTTGGCGATTCATTTATTGGGCCTGTTTGTGGTTTTTTTGTATTTATGAGTCTTCAACGGGATTTCTTCCGGTTCGCACTCTTCATGAAAGGCCGTGAGACCGCCGCCGGTGCGCCCTTCGGGGGCGGCGGGGTATCCTTCCGGGGGTGTGGGGGCATGCCCCCACTGAAGGGTCGATGGGTATCGGATACCGGGAAAGGTGAGATCACGGGGAATTGGCAAGGTCTGGAAACCTTCTGAAGCGTTGGACAAATTTCAGACCCCGTTTCTTCAATCATGCAGGTTACCAGGCAATTATGACCGGCAGGAAAGAATGATTCCTTAAAATAGAGATTTCCTGGTCTTTTTGAAATCCTCTCCATTTTCATTTGTACTCGCCCCGCCATGACAGATCTCCCACAGCTGCAATTCCGATAAAAGTTTTTCCAAAGAGCCGTTTTTCTGCAACTTGTTTATCTGCAGTCGGTTTCTCACCAGCCACACCGGTGCCCGGGCAGGACTGGCGGTTCCAGGGATATCCCCCGGTACATTTCCAGGAAGAGATCGTTTTTTCCGGGGTGAACCGGAAACAACAATATTTAATACCGTTGTCCATCAGAATGGACGTAGTTGCATCCCTGAAACCGAATCTCATGTTCTCCATCCTGTACGTTGATGATGAGCCCGCACTTCTTGAGATAGGCAAGATATTTCTCGAAAAAAGTGCCCGGTTCTCCGTTGACACGACACCTTCCGCTCCGGCCGCCCTTGAGCGGGTGAGGTCGAACCACTACGACGCCATCATCTCGGATTACCTGATGCCCGGGATGGACGGCATCGAGCTGTTGAAACAGGTCCGGGCTCCGGGAAATCCCATTCCCTTTATCATCTTTACAGGGAAGGGACGGGAGGAAATCGTCATCCAGGCATTGAATGAAGGGGCCGATTACTATGTCCAGAAAGGCGGCGACCCACGGTCACAGTTTGCCGAACTTTCCCATAAAGTCCTGCAGGCAGTCCAGCACCGAAAGGCGGAAACGGCCCTCGCACAAAGCGAGGAACGGTACCGGGCGGTCGTCGAGGACCAGACCGAACTCATCTGCCGGTTTAACCCGGACGGCCGGCTTACGTTCGTAAACGATGCCTACTGCAGGTACTTCGGTCTCGATAAGCACCAGTCCCTGGGCCGGGTGCATTGCGTTACCCACCTTTCCGAAGATGCCCACAGAATGCAGCACCACCTTGCCTCGCTTACGCCGGAGAACCCGGTCGCATTCATCGAGCACCGCGTCCTGATGGCCGATGGGAGGGTCCGCTGGCACCACTGGAACGACAGGGCCATTTTCGGAGAAGACGGCCATGTGATTGAGTACCAGTCAGTGGGGCAGGATATCACGGACAGGAAGCAGGTAGAGGATGCCCTCGCCCAGTCCGAGGAAAAGTACCGGGTGCTCGTCGACCATATCCAGGACGGCGTGTTTCTTTCACAGGACGAGCTCCTCCTGTTCTGCAATGCGCCTCTTGCAAGGATGATTGGATATACCCCTGAAGAAATCACGGGTGTTTCCATCGCCCGCCTCATCGCTCCCGAAGACCGGGAGATGGTCATCGGGCGACAGAGGAGCAGGCTTGCCGGAAACCGTATCGAGGAGACCTATGAGTTCAGGCTCCTCCACAGGGACGGGCACACCCGGGTCCCGGTGATCATGTCGGTCGGGTCCGGGACCTACCTGGGCAGGCCCTCGGTGATCGGGACGCTCCATGATGTGAGCCGGGAGCGGGAAACGGAATCCGCACTCAGGGAAAGTGAAAAACGGCTGAACCTCGCCCAGCACCTAGCGAAAATGGGTGATGTGACCTGGGACCTCACAACAGGGGTTGTCACCTGGTCTGACGGGATCTATGACCTGATGCAGTACGATAAATCAGAAAAAATCGATATCAACCGGGTCAATGCTGAAATACACCACCCAGACGACCTTGAGCGGGTGACCAGGTGGCTGCAGGACTGTATCGCCTCGGGGGGCGATATAATCACGCCGAATGAATACCGGATCATACGGAAGGACGGAAAGGTCCTTTTCGTCCGGACCAGCGGTATCATAGAACGGTCCGGGGGAGTCCCGGTCAAGGTCTTTGTCACGCTCCAGGACATCTCCGAGCGGGTACAAGACCAGAAGCAGCTGCGCGACTCCCTTGAAAGGCTCAAAAAAAGCAACGCCGACCTGGAACTCTTCACCCAGATCGCCGCCCAGTTCCCGGCCTCGCTGTGGGGGATCAAGGAGAGCCGCCCGGGGGCCCAGGGCTGGTTGGCGTTCAGCCTGGTGATCGCCATCGGTCTGGTCGTGATGGCCGGTGTCATCTTCATGGAGCAGGCGCAGCGGCGGAT